>JAFGXQ010000052.1 GCA_016936575.1 Deltaproteobacteria bacterium | reverse complement strand
TTTAGCGGGGACCGGATTTGAACCGATGACCTTCGGGTTATGAGCCCGACGAGCTACCAGGCTGCTCCACCCCGCAGCAAGTGGGGCTGTATATAGGTCTTTCGATTGGTTTGGTCAACCTTTTTGAAATGTTTTTTGACGATTTTTTGATGGGGTTACCGGTTGCGGGGACGGTCGCTGCGAGAAGTGGCTGTGCGCGGTGTTTTGCGGTTTTTTGGTCTTGTTGCAGATGCACTTTTTCCGCGTCGGGGCAGTGATTCTTTTTTGGGCCGATCGTTGTTCACAAAGTTTTTTTCTGAAATGGCGTATTCTTTGATTAGTTTGTCGAGCTCTTTGGTGGTGAGCCTGCGATACTTGCCGACAGGAAGGTTTTCAATATTGATGCCTGCGAATTCCACCCGTTTCAGCTTGCTGATTTGCATGCCGGTGGCTTCGGCCATGCGACGCAATTGGCGGTTCTTGCCCTCTTTAATCACTACATGAACCCAAGTGCCGCCTTCGCTTTCTTCAATTCGGGAGATGCTGATGACCGGTCGGGTGCGGGTGCCGTCTTCGAGTACGACTCCCTGTTTCCATTTTTCAAGCATGGCGTCGCCGACCGCGCCGCGAAATTTAATGAGGTACTTTTTGGCCGCACCGAAACGCGGGTGGGTGAGGGCATGGGCAAGCTCGCCGTCGTTGGTGAGGAGCAGCGCCCCCGATGTGTTGAAGTCGAGTCGCCCTACCGGAAACAGTCGAAGGCCCTCTTCTTTCACCAGGTCCACTACGGTTTGGCGTCCTTCCGGGTCTGAGGCGGAGCAAATGACCCCACGCGGTTTATTGAGAAGCACCACCACCGGTCGCGGTTTGTCGAGCGGTTTTCCGAATACTTCAACCCGCTGGGTGTCAAGGTCGACTTTGGTGCCCAGTTCGGTGACCACTTCGCCGTCGACAGTTACTTTTCCGGACTGGATGATTTCTTCACATTTTCGCCGGGATGCGATACCGGCCTGGGCCATTATTTTCTGTAATCGTTCTTGTGCCATGATTGTCTTTACATTCGCGAGCAGCGGGGCCGCGATATTTCGGGGAAGCGGCTGGTGCTACTTCGATTTTCTTTTTTTCTTTTTTTTCTTTTGGGTATCGGTGGAAGCGGACGGCGTTTCAGCATTTTGGGTTGAATTCCGGTCGTCATTTTGGGCGGATGGGTCCGATTCTGAAGATGCCGCAGCACTTTCGGCGGTTTCGTCTTCCGCGGCTATGGTGGATTCAGTATCGCCGGCGTCGGACGCGGCTTGCTCTTCAGCGTCCCCAATCTTGTCCCGTTCCCATTTGTCGGCTTTACCGTCACCGTCGCTGTCGTAACCGATGCGTTCCAGTTTTCCGTTTGTGTAGTACTCCCAGTAATCGATGTGGCCGTTCTGGTCCATATCGCCTTCGGCTTTGTATACCTTTCCGTCTTTCAGGTAGCGAATGGTGTCCACATAGCCGTCGCTGTTCTGGTCGAGTTCCTGCTTGAAAACCTTGCCGGATGCCCAATGGGAAACCACATCGATGTGGCCGTCAAAATCCAAATCGATTTCGTCTCTTGTCATTTCTCCGTTGTCGTCGAGAAACTGGTACAAATCGAGCACGCCGTCGTAGTTGAGATCTGATTCACGACATACCAATACTTTCTGGTCGCCCACCTGTTTGTACAATTTTCGAACATCAATGGCATCGTCGCCGTTGAGATCTTCTTTTACTTCGATAGCGTCCTCTGCCGCGCAACGCGCGCTTTCAGCAATGCTGCGCAACGGTCTGCGGGGCTTCCCGGTACTGTCGAGCGCTTTGGGGGTTGAGTCGGACTTCTGATGGGAACAGGAAATCAGCAGCAGCGACAAAAGAAGTAAGCCTGATATTTTGCTCGATTTTTTCATCGCTGCCTTTTGTTTCTGCTCACCGCCCGGTGCAGGTTGCGGCGTGGCTGTTTATTTCTGTGGTGAACCGGATGGGTAAAATAATGAATCAAACATGGTAAAACTGCAAATGGAAATTGGGCAATCCAGGACCGTGACAGGCACCGTGGGTCACACTACCGGGCCTTGCCCCTGAACATCGGCTTTGGCCACTCTGGAAGAGAGCATTCCGAATGAAACTTTCAAATCGCCTTTTTCGTCGATGCTCTGAACAATCCCGTCACGACCTTTGAGGAATCCGCTCACAACCACGATGCGGTCACCTATCTGAATGTCGGCTTTGCGCTCTTCAGACACATGAATTGGTTTCGCCGCCTTTGGAGGTCCACTTTGGAATTTGGCTTTTTGTTCCTTGTTCTTTTTCGGTGTGTGGCTGCCGTCCCGGCGTTCGCGTTTCACTGACGCACGTTCTTTTCGGCGGGGATCGCTTTCGCCGGACGAACGATTGCTGCTTCGGCGTTCAACTCGTTCTCCCCGCGCAGAACGGAAACCGCTGTCTCGACGGGGGGAATTGGTGGTTGCCTGTTGCCTGGGTTCCGACCGATTGCCGTCTGCTTCGTCGTTTTGTTCATTGTCTGTCGAAGGTATTGTTGAAGGTGTACCTCCACCAGCGGCCGCCATGGCGGCTTCCTGTTCTCTTCGTGCCCGTGCAGCAGCGCGTCGTTTGGCGCGTTCCTGCTCCCGCCAGGCTTGTTCGTCGAGCAATTCCTGTTTTTTGGCTTCGTTGTCTTTCTGCCTTTGCTCAACAATTTGTCGTTGCTTTTCTTCGCGTTCTTTTTGCGCCTGCAGCAATTCCTCGTGGGTGGCCTGGCGTTCCTGCTTTTTCTGTTCAACAATGTTGTTAATGGACAGGGCGTCGTTCTGGAGTGACCAGGCAATGAATTGATATGCGTTCACGAGATCGTTCATATGCGCGATGATGGTCTGCGCTGCGGAACTCCCTTGTTCGATGGCCTGGGTTTTATCCATTTTCGCACCGAAGAACATCCACCCTTTACTGCTGGTATCGAATTCCTGCTGAAATGTGTGCAGCACATCGGTCGTCACATTGTGTACAGCGGTCAGTTCGTTCTGATGCAGACCGAAGCCCATGGAGGCCGGCAGGGATTGACACAACTGCATGAACTGACGCTGTTTGTCGGTATCCGCCAGGATGGCCAGCAGATTTTTGCGGTCCACCCACGCATCGTGATGCAATCGGATACCCACCTCGAGGCCGTGTTCGTTCACCGAAACCCCGAGGAAAATATGCCGATACAGCGGCGTCGGGTCTTCCAGTGTAGCGGCCAGGGTTTTTTCGGTGTCGATAATGTCGGAAAGCTCTTTTTGCGCGTTGACGTCGCGCGAGAAAAAGAGCCACTGGGTATCGACCTGTTTTTTATTCCAGAGAGAGGGGTGATCGTCCGATAGATGCATCACCAGCTCCAGACCGGCCGTCTGGAATTCCTGTTGAAGCTGCTTGCCCAGCACGTCGAGTTTGTCTTTGACCTTTCTGCGCTGCAACGTGTACATGTTGCTGCTCCATTTCGATGGAAGATACGCATCAAAGTCTTCGCCACAAAAACCGTCAAACATCATATGTTCGCCCATTCCAGTTTTTTGTTGTGTCGCGCTCCGTCTATGTTCATGTTATGAATCGTTGAAACGCGATGCGGTCATCACCAGGTTACTTTTTCTTTTTCTTGGTTTTGTTCTGGTTGCTCTGCTGAACCTGTGCCGGTGCCGCTTTTTTCTCTTTGGCAACTTTTTCGGCTTTGGTTTCTTTGCCTTTCATGGCTTCCACGTGGGCGGCTCTGGCGTCGATGGCAACAATGCGTCTGCGTGCGGCGGTCACATTCGCTTTCAACTGACGATACAGCGTGTTTTTGGTGAGCGCTTTGTCGTCCAACCCTTTTTCTTTTAATGAAGCTTTTATTTCTTCAAATTCTGCAACTGCTGCTTTGAGTTGTTTTTCTCTCAGTTCTTTGCTTACTGAACCCATTTTCGTCTCCTTGATATCTTTAAGAATCATTTTCAATTACAATGATTCTCCAAAACTAAGCAGGGCACCATCTCACAAGCTGCGCCGGAGTGCAAGCCCTTGATTCAACTATCCGCATCAGTTTTTTCGCCTTTTTTGGTATTGTGTGTACGATTTTTGCATCTATAATTAAAAGAGTGGGTAAAAACTGAATTATTTTGGGTTTTTTACAATTACAGATGACCCCCGGGTTGTGAGTCCACGTAGAAACGAAGTGTATGGCGGGAATTGAGTTAAAGCAGCAATTAAAATTACAACAGCAGTTGGTGATGACGCCGCAGCTGCAGCAGGCGATCAAATTGCTTCAGCTGTCGCGGGTGGAACTGGTGGACATGGTGAGAACCGAGCTGGAGGAAAACCCCGTGCTCGAGGAGAACCTGGAGTCTTCAAACCGGGATTTCGATCGAATGTCGGAGAATGAGGCGCCGGAACCGACGGTTCAGGTGACTTCGGAACCGAGCAGTGAAGAGGCGATTGAGGGCAGCAAAGAAATTGATTGGGAAAAATATCTCGAAAACTATGCCAATCAGCCGCCGACCAATTCAATTCGCAACACCGCAGCCGAGGATGGGCCGTCTTTGGAGGCCACGTTAGGGTCGAAAACGACGTTGACGGATCATTTGCTCTGGCAGCTGCATATGACCCTGGTCACCGAAGAAGAAGAGCGATTTATCGAAATGGTGATCGGTAGCCTTGATAAGGATGGATACCTGAAGGAAACTTTGATTGAGGAATTGGCCGAAGAAGCCGGGCTTGACCCCGAAGACGCCGAGGAAGTATTGAAAATCGTTCACGGTTTTGACCCTGTCGGCGTTGGTGCACGCGATTTGCGAGAATGTCTGCTGGCTCAGGTCGATGCGCTGGAGTTGGACATTGATGTTCGCACGGTGGTGGAAAACCACCTGGAGGATTTGGAACGGCGGAACTACAAGGCGATTGCCAAAGCGTTGGAACTTGAACTGGAAGATGTGTATGAAGTGGCAAAGATTATCAGTAATCTGGAGCCCAAACCGGCGCGAAATTTTATTACGGAGGACCCTCGGTACATTACACCGGATGTGTATGTTCATAAAATCGGTGATAGATATTTTGTGGTGCCCAACGACGACGGGTTGCCACGACTTAAAATTGCCGGTTTCTTCAAAAATGCAATGGATCACGGTGACGATGCCAAGGAGTACGTTCAAAATAAAATGCGTTCGGCCCAGTGGCTCATTCGGTCGATTGATCAGAGACGTCGAACGATCACGAAAGTGACTGAATGTATTGTAGAAAAGCAGCAAGACTTTTTCGAGAAGGGGGTGAATCATCTCCGACCGCTGATTTTGCGGGATGTGGCGGAGGCCGTGGGCATGCACGAGTCTACCATCAGCCGCGTGACCACGAATAAATACATTCAGACGCCGCAGGGATTGTTTGAGCTGAAATACTTTTTCAACTCTTCAATCAAGCGTACGACAGAAGATGACATTGCCTCTGAAAGTGTGAAAAATAAGATAAAAGAGATTGTTGATGGAGAAAATAGCCGCAAGCCCTTCAGTGATCAGAAAATCGTGCATATATTGAAGGATAACGGCATTGTGATTGCGCGTCGCACCGTGGCAAAATACCGAGAAATGCTGGGGATTTTGTCGTCAACGAAGCGTAAAAAACTTTTCTAGGGTTTGAAATCAAACCAGGAAGGACCGAGAATGCAAATCAAGACTACGTTCCGACACATGGAATCATCCGACGTTATGAAAGATCTTGTCCAGGAAAAGGTATCAAAACTGAAAACCTATATTCATGGGCATTTCGATGCCCAGGTCGTTTTGTCTGCGGAACGCTATCTGCATGAATGCGATATGACCATCAGCACCCCATGGGGGCAGACGTATAAAGGGAACGAAAAACACGAAGATATGTACACTGCCATTGGAAAGGTGATGGAGAAAATCGAACGCCAGGCCGAAAAAGACAAAGGCCGAATGAAAGCCCACCGTAGCGTCGCCGCTGAATAAGCCTCATACCATAAGACCCATAGGACCTATAGGACCTATACTTATTAAGACCCATTAGTCTTATTATGGGTATTTCTTTAATAAATCGAACATGATATAGTCGCGCGCGAGACATCTCTGTGCAGTGACGTACAGATACAACCGGAGCAATTGATATACCGTTATGAAGATCAGCGAATTTCTATTACCAGCAGCAGTAACTTCGGATTTGGAATCTTCGGGCAAGTTGGATGTTTTGTCCGAACTCGGCAAATTACTGGCAAACGTGTGTCCTCAGGCCAATGAACAGGACATTGTAGCTGCGCTTGTGGAACGTGAGCGGTTGGCGACAACCGGAATCGGCGACGGCGTGGCTATTCCCCACGCGAAAACCGATAAAATAACGGAAATACGGGGTGCACTCGGCATTTCACGAACTGGCATTCCATTTGATGCAGTGGACGGAAAGCCGGTTCATATTTTTATTGCCCTGTTGGCGCCGCAAGGGGTGGCGAGTGACCATCTTAAGGCGCTTGCCCGAATTTCGAAACTGGTGCGAGAACCGGATTTCAGAGGTCGTCTGCTCTCAACCAAGAGTGCGGAAGAGCTGTTTGACGTGATCGTCACCGAAGACGGAGAGTAGCATCATATGGAAGTTTCAACGCTTCTGCGATCATTGCGTGTGGAGTTGGGGCTGGAGCTGGTTGCCGGAAAAAGCGGATTGGACCGTCGGATTACCGGACCGGGAATTCAAAAATCGGGCCTGGCGCTGACGGGGTTTACCTCGACAGTGAAGCCGGGATTGATTCAGATTCTGGGGAAAACTGAAATAGATTATCTGTGGAATCTTGAGCCCCAGAAGCGGTACAAAGCGGCTTCTCACCTCATTGGCGTAAGCCCGCCCGCAATTATTGTGACGCGAAGTTTGGATATTCCGGAACAGTTGATTAAGCAGGCATCCGAACAGCGCATTCCCTTGATGAGCACAGGGTTGCGCTCCGCATTGCTAATCGAATCGTTGCACAAATTCTTAGCCAATCGCATGGCGCAGATTCGTTCGATTCACGGCGTACTGGTGGATGTATTCGGGGTGGGGATTCTGCTTATCGGTAAGAGCGGTATCGGAAAAAGCGAATGTGCGTTGGAACTCGTGATGCGTGGGCATCGTCTGGTTGCGGATGATGTGGTAGATGTGAATTTTATTCCGCCGTCGTCAATTATCGGTGCCGGAAACGAGTTGATTCGCCACAATATGGAGATTCGCGGGCTTGGAATTATCAATATCAAGGATTTGTTCGGTGTGGCCGCGATTCGCGAGTCTAAAAAGATTCAACTGGTGATCAATGTGGAAGACTGGGACAATTCCAAAGTGTACGATCGGCTGGGCATTGTCACCCAGTCGCATAGTATTTTAGGGGTATCCATCCCGCGTATTGATATTCCCGTGCGCCCCGGTCGGTCGCTTACGTCTATTATCGAAGTGGCGGCGCGAAATCAGATTCTGAAAGTGATGGGACATCATTCGGCGTTGGAATTTCAGCACAAGATTGACGCCAGTTTGGAAATTTCGTCTCGAGGGGGGAAAGTCGTCAGTGAGCTTCCCCATTCGTTGCCCGCAGGCATTATTGATGATGACGCGGAGTAGGAGAACCGATTTTTGATGAGGAGCCTGTTTCCATGATTGGAATTATTTTATGCTGCCACGGAGAGATGGCCGAGGGTATTCGCTCGGCTGCGGAGTTGATTGTCGGTCCGCAGCAACAGCTTGATGCATTGGGGATTAAGCCGGGAGAAGGCCAGGATACGCTGCGCAGCGCGTTGAAGAAAAGCATTCGAAATGTCGGCAAAGACGGTGTGATTATACTAACGGATTTACAGGGGGGAACACCGTTCAATGTGGCGGTGCCGCTGCTCAATGAAAAGGTTCGGATGATCGCCGGGTTCAATCTGCCGCTGTTGCTGCAGATGCTGATGGGACGACTGGCTGAAAACGATATTGATAAACTGACTGCCGGTGCGACTGAGCACGCGTGTCAGCATATTGTGGACGCATCAGCGATTTTGTCCGGCAGGGAGGCGTAGCCGCGAATGGATTGTGCGCATAAATTTGTCCGTATTGACAATCGATTGCTGCATGGACAGGTAGTGCAGTTTTGGATTCCCTACCTTAAAGTGGAGCATCTTGTCATTGCGGACGATATCGCAGCTTCGACGCCGGCGATGATTTCTGTGTATCGAATGGCGGTACCCAAAAGAATTCGCTTGTCGGTAGTTAAGATTTCGATGTTGCAGTCACTGCTGAACGAGCAGCAGGGAACGGAAAAGACATTGGTGGTGCTGGGAGATGTATTCGATTTTGCGCGGGCGTTGATGAGCGGATTTGAATGTCGTTGTATCACTTTGGGGAATGTGCATTCTGCCCCCGGAAGAGAACGGGTGACAGATGCGGTGTTTTTGTCGAAAGAAGAACTCGCCGCACTGACGGAGTATTCGCAGCAGGGACGGCTGGTGGAAATTCAGACGTTTCCCGGCGATGTTTTGAAATTGCGATATTCCGACGACAAAGGAGTATCATGGTTCAGATCGTGACCATCGTGGCGGTTGTATTTATTCTGGGCGCCATTTTGTTGCTGGAACGGCGATGTCTTGGAAAAACCGCGTTGGTTCAGCCGCTGGTTCTCTGTTTGCTGGCAGGGATAATCAGCGGAGAGGAAACCACGGGTATCTGGCTGGGAATTTCGCTTCAGTTGCTGAGTATCGGTCAGGGTCACTATTGCAACTGGGTGTATGCGTCCATTGCCGCATCAGGTGCATTTGTTGTGTTGGGCTTGTATGACGTTCGGTTTGGGCCGGGAACACTGGCGAGCATCGCACTGGTTTTGGTAAGTATTCTGCTTGGTATTATTTCGGATTCTGCGGAGCGGAGACTTCTGCGGGGCGAAAATGCGGCTCCCCCCGATGCGGAATTGTGGCGTTCCGAGCAGGGCGTTGAGGCGTTCGCATCATTGATTTACCGAAGAGTGCTGCGTGGGTTTCTGCTGGGCGGCGTCCAGAGTGTGTTGGGGGTTGCACTGGCTACGGGGCTGGCCTACGTGGTTGCCGAGAAAACCATCATTCAATTGAATCCCCTGATGCCGGTGGCCGTGGCGATCGCAATTCCGATTTTCGGCGTGGCGGTAACGCTGGGGTCTCTGTCGGGCAGGGCGTATCCCTTCTATGCGGGTATCGGCGTGCTGTTTTCGATGGGGGTATGGGCGATTATATGAACGGGAATATTACCAATCGGGATTTGTTGAAGGTGAGTGCCAGACTGGCGCTCATTCAGAGTGCCTGGACCATGTCTTCTATGCAATCCGAGGGGTTTGTTTATTGTTTGTCTCCGGCGTTGCAAAAGCTGTTTCCCGAGAAAAAGCGCCTGTTGCGAGTGGTCAATCATTATCATTTGCCCATTAATACGCATCCGTTTCTGGTGAGTATTCTGGCCGGCGCGATTTTGAAGATGGAATCGGAGAAAAAGTCACAACGGGAGATTGCGTCTTTTTTGAGGAATGGCGGTAGTGGCCTGGCGGCTCTTGGGGATTCATTCTTCCATGCGGTGCTGGCGTTTGCATCGGTGGTGGCGGCGCTCTTAACGTTGATTTGGGGAAGCGTGGCCGGCGTGATAGCACTGGTCCTGATTTATAACAGCGTGCACTTGCTGATTCGAGTCAGCGGAATTTTTATCGGATTTGAAAAAGGGGATGCAACACTTTCAGAATTCGGCAAATGGATTGACAGCGACAAAACCAAAGCGCTTCGCACCGCCACTGCAGTGGTGGGCGGCATATTGATGACGTTGATATTCCTGATAACTACCAGCAATCTGGTCGACACATGGTGGATTGCACCGGTGTCTGCAATTACGATTTTGTCAGGATTTGTGCTTAATCTGAAACGTGCCTTCTGGGTGTACGTATTGCCCGCCTTTTTATTTTTGGTTCTCATTTTGGAGGTAATTATTTGATGGACGAGATAGCAACAACCAAGCTGACAATTATAAATGATTTGGGCCTCCATGCCAGAGCGGCCACGTTGTTGGTTCAGACGGCATCAAAATATCAGGCGGATTTGTATGTCAGCAAGGATGGCCGACAGATAAATGGAAAGAGTATTATGGGCGTATTGCTTCTGACGGCGGGAAAAGGGACGGAGCTGGAGGTCGAAGCCATTGGCGCTGACTGCAAAGAGTTGATTGCAGCCATCGAAGACCTTGTGAAAAACAAGTTCGGGGAGGACAAATGAGCAGAAGTCTTCGGCTGGAAGGTATTGCTGCCGCACCCGGAATCGCCGTCGCCACCGCGCGGGCAATAGATCGGAAGAAAATACTCGTTCCGAAATTGGAGCTGGAGCGGGGACATGCGGAGGACGAACAGGCCCGGCTCGACCTCGCGGTTGCGGATGCGCGGGCGCAGATTCAGCTCAGTATCGATTCGATTACCAAAGAGGGTGGAAGCAAACAATATCGCAATCACTCCATGATTCTCCAGACGCACTTGCTGTTGCTGGGAGACATTCTGCTCATTGACGCGACCAAAGATCTCATAGCAACTAAACAGATCAATGCGGAATGGGCGCTGTCTATTGTGACAGAAGATATTATGTCGCAACTGTCGAGCGCAGACAATGAATACCTGGCGGAACGGGCGGAAGACATCGGATTCGTCAGTACTCGCGTGATGCGCAATTTGCTCGGACATTCTGAAGAGCTGCTGAACTCTGAGCTGAATTCAGATTCAGAGTGTATTATTGTTACCATCGATTTGTCACCGGCGGAGACGGCACAGATGGTCAGTAGCCCGATTCTGGGATTTGCCACGGAAAAAGGTACGCAGACCAGTCACACCGCGATTATGGCGCAGGCTCTCGGTTTGCCGGCAGTGGTGGGGGTTTCGGGATTGACTGAAAAAGTGAATCCGGGCGATACGCTGATTGTCGATGGTCTGGACGGGATTATCATTGTGGAGCCGGATGACGAGACGCTGGCGCGCTATAAAGAGCGGGCAGCGCAATGGTCGGCCATGGAGAACAGGTTGCGGTCGACCAAGGATGAGCCTTCGGTGACATCGGACGGTGTGGAAATCGTTCTAAAGGGCAATGTGGAGTTTCCCGGAGAAGCACCATTCGCATTGGATTACGGCGCACAGGGAATCGGCTTGTACAGAACCGAGTTTTTGTATCTCGACAGAGAGGAGCCGCCGACCCGCGAAGAGCAGGTTAAGACGTATGTGTCGATGCTGAAGGCGGTGTCCCCCAGGCCGATTTATTTCCGTACGTTCGATATCGGCGCAGACAAGATGCCCCGTTGTCTTCATATGACCAAAGCGCGAAACCCCGCCCTGGGAATGCGTGCGATTCGCATCGGGCTTCGTAAAAATCGCGATTTGCTGAAAGATCAGATCAAATCAATCATCGTTGCCGCCAAAGAAGCGAAGGTCAGCTCGGCGGATATTATGTTTCCGCTGATCAGCGGTGTAAAAGAAGTTCGGCAGTTGAAAGCCATGGTGGCCGAATGTATTGAAGAATTGAAGCAGGAGTTTGACGGGTTTGAACCGCCCGTCGTGAAAATCGGCGCCATGGTGGAGTTGCCGGCGGCGGTATTGCTGTCGGATATCATTGCCCGGGAAGCGGATTTTCTCTCTATCGGTACCAATGACCTGATACAGTACATGATGGCCATCGACCGTGTGAATGACGATGTGGCATATCTGTATTCTCCGTTTCATCCGTCGGCGCTTCGAGCGTTGAAAATCATTGTGGATGCTGCCAATAGTGCGCAGATTCCCGTGTCGATTTGCGGTGGTGCGGCGGGGGAACCGCTGATGACACCGCTGTTGGTCGGGTTGGGGCTGCGTGAGATGTCGATGGCGCCGCATTCCATTCCCTTTATTAAAGCGGCGGTTCGAACAATCAGTGTGGCTGAATCTGAAAAGTTGGTTCAGGAAGCGTTGGAAAAATCGACCGAAGACGAAATTGAGCAACTGTCGGTTCAGTTCATGCAAGGAAAGATGGATATCACCATTTGATCCGGTGGCGCTGCATAGGTTTTTATTGTCGTTGGTTGGCGATCGCCGATATTCTGGCGCGCTGAGATTACGCCGCGCAGTCGGGACAAGTGCCGTAGAACTCGAGCATCACGTGATTGATTTCCCAGTCGCTGATATCATCATTCTCGTGCAGCGGGTAGGGTTTGAGATTGTCGCAATGACCCTCGATAAGAATGTCGATAATGGTGCCGCATTTTTTGCAGACGATGTGGTGATGATGGTTTTGTGTGGCGTCATGCAGCAGCAGACCCTCCGGGCCGGTGAACCGGGTAAGAATGCCTTCGTCTGCAAGCAGATTTACATTTTGGTACAGGGTCGCCTGGCCGATTGATTTATCGTGTTTCATCAGCGTTTTCACGACTTCCTCACAGCTCAGGTGATTGATCGATGGGTTCTGAAACAGTTCCAGAATCATCATTCTTGCCTTAGTGGGCCGAAGATTTTTACTGCGTAGACGTTGTTCGAGTTGTTCCGTGGTTACTTTTTCCATGGGGTAAATAGTAACCAGTATTCCGCTGATTGCCAAGAAAAACGTATTCGTGTTTCAAACTCGCTTTTTTTCTAAAGTACCGGCGATTTCTGTCGACTATAGTATGGGACACGTTTGTCCGCAAAAGACAAGGAGGTCAGCGGTGCACGTCGAATTCAATGTCAAAAAGTCCTATGGGCAGAACGCGCGTCTTCAACAGCGTCGTTTAGAAAAATCAGAAAATATTTTTTCAAAAGATTCGAAAGACAAGGTGGAGCTGTCGGCTGATGCATCCAGACAAACGGCGTCGATGGGGACCATAGATAAGATTGATTTATCTGCCGGTATGTCGATTGACGACGTGAACCGGCTGTTGGAAACCGCGGTGGGCGAAAAAGTAAAAGCCATGTTTGAGGATGCCGGAATAGAGCCCTCGACCGTCGCGAATACGGATTGGTCACCGGAGGCAACAGCCGAGAGGATTTTTCGTGGAACGACCGGGCTGTTCGAAATTTGGAAGTCTCAGAACAAAGATATGAGCGAAGAAGAGTTGATTGACAGCTTTGAGCAGGTGCTTCGAAATGCGGTTGATCGCGGCGCATCGGAGGCTATCGGAATGATCGAAGCACGCGGATTTAACGAAGAAGAGTCGGTGGTGTCAACCGCCAGGGAAACCATTTCGATGGTTCACGAAAAATTCGACAACTTTTTTGAATCGATGCGGAATGATTTGGGAGAAAAATCAGAATCAACCGCCCGGCAGCCGGACTAATTCAGAATTCGTTTCAGATAGGCGCCGGTGGGGGTATTGTGTTGTGAAATAGTTTCCGGCGGGCCTTCCGCAACAATTCGGCCGCCCTGGTCGCCGCCTTCCGGTCCTACATCGATAACCCAGTCTGCGTTTTTAATGACGTCGAGGTTGTGTTCGATAACGATGATGGTGTTGCCTGCATCGACCAGTCGGTGGAGCATCTCGAGCAATTTTCGAATATCTTCAAAATGAAGCCCGGTGGTGGGCTCATCCATGATGTACAGCGTATTTCCGGTGGACACCGCTGCGAGCTCTCTAGCCAGTTTCAGTCTTTGCGCTTCTCCGCCCGAAAGGGTCGCCGCGTTTTGCCCGAGGGTGATATAGCCCAGACCGACCTCGCGCAGCGTGCCGAGCAACTGCCTGATTTTCGGGTGGTTTTCCAGAAAGTCGTAGGCCTCTGTGCAGGTGAGGGCCAGCACGTCGGCGATGTTTTTCCCTTTGTAGGTGACTTCAAGGGTTTCCCGGTTGTACCGCGCACCGTTGCATACCTCGCATGTGACAAAGGCGTCGGGTAAAAAGTTCATTTCCACGCGCAATTGCCCGTCCCCCTGGCAGGCTTCGCAACGACCTCCTTTCACATTGAATGAAAAGCGCCCCTTTTTATACCCGCGTTTTCGCGCTTCGGGCAGTTCGGCGAACAGTGCCCGAATGTGCGAGAACAGCCCTGTGAATGTTGCAGGGTTCGAACGGGGAGATTTCCCGATGGCGGATTGGTCTACCGATATCACTTTGTCGAAATGCCTCTTTATGCCGCTGATTTTTTGAAACATCGTATCTGCTGAACCCGGGGAAGGACTACCCCGAAGTGCAGCGCCGGCGGCCGGAAGCAGGGTGTCCATAATGAGCGAACTTTTTCCCGAACCGGAGACGCCGGTCACCGCGATGAGTTTTCGGATGGGCAGACGTACCGAAACATCTTTAAGGTTATGGGTGCGAACACCGGTGAGCACAATGTGCGCCTCCGCTGTTATCGACTTTTTCCTGGGGCGGGGAATCGCGGCATTGTTACTTAAATATCTGCCGGTAATGGAGTGCGCATTGCGCATGAGGTCATTGGGGGAACCGCTGGCGATGACTTCTCCTCCAAACACACCGGCCCCCGGGCCCATATCCACAATATAGTCGGCGGCGCGCATGGTATCGGCATCGTGCTCCACCACAATAACAGAGTTGCCTCGCTGTTGAAGCTGACGAAGGATGTCCAGCAGCCGGTCGTGATCCCGTTGATGAAGCCCGATAGACGGTTCATCGAGAATATAGGTAACTCCGGTCAGCGCGGAGCCGATTTGATTGGCCAGCCGAATGCGTTGCGCCTCTCCCCCGGAAAGTGTGTTCATCGTTCGATCCAGCTGTAGATAGTCGAGTCCCACCTTCATCAAAAATGAGAGGCGCTGCCGGATTTCATGCACCAGCGGCTCGGCAATCTGACGACGTCTTGGCGAAAGTTGCAGGGTACTGAAAAAATCGAAGGCGCCGCCCACTGAAAATTGACACACGTCCTGTATATTCAGTTGGTCGATAAAGACGTGCAGACTCTCCTTTTTCAACCGTGCGCCATTGCATGCGGAACAGGGCCTGGCGCACATATACTTTGAAAATTCATCTGAGAGATAATCGGAGTGAGCGCCTTTTTCTTTGCGGCGGCGTTCGAATTCGGTATTGCGTCTGTGCAGATTGGCCAATACCCCTTCAAAGACTTTTTTGTACACCGATGTTGTACTGCCCTTTTGAACGGTGAATTCGATTTCATCGGATGTGCCGTGAAGCAATAGGCGCTGCTGTTTTTTGGATAACTTGTGCCAAGGAACAAAGGGATCGATGCCGTAGCGTGTCGTTACCGCATCTACCATAGATTGGTAATACGTGGTGTTTCGTCGGCTCCACGGTGCAATCGCCCCTTCCCGTATGGAGAGTGACGTATCGGGGACAACCGATGCTTCGTCGAAAAACATTTCCACCCCCAACCCCTCGCAGACAGGGCATGCCCCTTTGGGGGTATTGAACGAAAAATCAGACGGGTCGAGCCTGGGTGCAATGCTGCCGCACGCGGCACAGGAAAAGCGGTCGGTGAAACTGAGCTCGTCACCATCGATCGGTGCGACAATCGCCAGGCCCTGTGATTCGCGTAGCGCCAATTCCAGACTGTCTGCCAGCCGATTCTCGATGCCGGGTTTCATGATCAGACGATCGATGAGAATATCGAGGTTGTGCGGTTTTTTCGCGTCAAGGGAAATCGCGTCGCCCAGGTGACAAAGCTCTCCGTCGATGCGGACCCGAACAAATCCGTCCCGCTGCAGATGGGAGAATACCGACTTAAAGTTCCCGGTTTCGTGTTTCGCAATTGGGGAGAGCACACTGAAACGGGTATCCTGTGCGAATCGGTTTTTCAGGTCGTCCACGATTTCTTGAACCGTCAGCGGCACAATGGGAATACGACAAGTGGGGCAATGGGGTGCGCCGGCGCGGGCGAACAACACGCGAAGAAAGTCGTGCAGTTCGGTGGACGTTCCCACCGTGGACCGGGGATTCGCGCTGCCGTGCGACTGGCCGATGGCGATGGTGGGCGTCAGACCTTCAATTGATGTCACGTCGGGCTTGGGCATTTGCGAAATGAACTGTCGAGCGTTGGTGGACAGACTTTCCACATAATTTCGTTGCCCCTGTGCAAACAGCGTGTCAAATGCCAGCGATGATTTTCCCGACCCCGACGGACCGGTGATGACGACCAGCTGGTTGCGCGGAATATCGATGTCCACATTTTTCAGATTGTGGGTCCGGGCACCGCGAACTTTGATATGTGCCACAAGCAGTCCTTTCGTCGCAGTTGCGGGGTAGCGCGTTCCCTCATTTGGTACGTCGAAATGCAAAAAAGTAAAGAGAGATTTTTTTTGAGTGCATGTGCGGCTGAATTGAAAGCGCGGTTCTGTCAAGAATTGCGAAAAGAAGTTCCAAACCCCTCCTGCGATGAAATCCGGAACTGTGTGTCCGCCGTCGAAGGGACACCCGTGCACGGGATAGCCCGCGTCGCAGCCGTCGTATGCGACACAGGGGCTGGGGGTCGTGTCGACAAACGTATCGCCGCAGTTGGATGCCGAAAGCCAGTAGTCGCGGCTGGCTTTACCCTGATTAAGGCTGACGGTATCGCTAGCGGCGTCGCCGCTGTTGTTTTCGCTGCATCAAAGCAACCCCATTGCGCCATGGCAGACAAGACAATCCGTCTCATGGAAATCTCCTTTGTTTCGTTTTTACACTCACATATGACGTCGGATTCGATGATGAAGTGAATAAAATGGACATTGCGTCGTTGGAAATTTGTACTGCGCCGTTGATACACCAGGCGAAATCTCTGTTGATTGGAATTTTACAGGTGAATACTTCGTTGTCAGGCAAAGAGCAATGGGGCTCGTTTTTGTTGTGGAGCAAGAGATGACTGTAAAGCGTTTGGTAGCTATAATTTTTATTTTTATTTGCACGTTCGTTGCCTGGATGATTCTCGGCGCGGTGAATTTAAGTCGCACGGGAGAGAGTTATGCCGAGTTGCATGAGGACGTGCGTTCACTTTACGGAGACGCGTTGAAAATCAGTGCGCCTTCCATGGCACATGTGGAAATGGTTCCTTCTGTAGTGGTTCAGAACGGTGTGCAGACGACCCAATACGCGGAACAGAAAACCGATATTGACGTTGGAAAACAGCAGGTGCGCATTGGACTTCATCTGGATCGACGCAAAAAGGGTACCCTGTGGTTTCCCACATTCAAGGCGACTTTCCACGGCACTTATTGGTTTGATATTCCGGCGGAAATGCAGCAGGAAAAGGTGCGTCTGTACGCATCCCTCGGCAACAGCAACGCGGTGTATAAAGATATTGAGATAAAAATCAACGGCAAGCGGCGTCAGCAGATCACACCATTCCTAAAGAATACTCCCATTGAAATTGACGCACCGGGAAAACGCGTAACGCTTGAGATGTCGTTTCGTACCACCGGCATGGGTGAGGTGAGTTACCTGGTTACCCCTGAATACGACGAAGTGAGCGAAATTCGAAACCTCGACCTTCAGGTGGAAACAGACTTTGATGACTATGATTTTCTGGCCGATACCCTCTCGCCTACATCTAAAGAGAAAACCCAGGCGAAAAATCTGCTGTCCTGGCGGTTGAAAAACGCCGTTACCGGCAAAGACATCGGTGTGGTGATTCCCAATAAACTGAATCCGGGCGAAATTTTATCGCGGGTAACCTTCTTTGCGCCGGTGCCGCTGCTCTTTTTCTTTTTCATCGTGATGATGATTTCAATTTTAAAGAAAATTCCGTTTCATCCCATGCACTACTTCTTTTTGGCCACAGCGTTCTTTTCGTTTCATCTGGTGTTCTCCTATTACAGCGACCACATGAACATTTATACGGCGTTTGCGATTGCATCGGTAGTGTCGCTGCTGCTGACATCGTCTTACCTTCGGTTGTTCACACCGAAGACATTCGCGTTCGTGATCGCACCGATTGCGCAGCTGATTTATCTCATCATATTTTCGTTCTCATTTTTCTTCAAAGGAACCAGCGGCTTTATCGGCGCAACCTTCTCGGTGCTGACCCTGTTCGTACTGATGCAACTCACCGGAAAACTTAACTGGGAAGACGTCTTCTCCGCCAAAAAGAAGAACGATACCACGAAAGAAGCGTAAAAAGTGGCTGTACGACCGACGCCGATGTATAGTTTGATTTAGTTAATTTTTCCCCAAAGCGATGCGACGTGCAAGTCAATGTGCTGTCTAGTGCAGCGCGGGCCGTAGGCGGTATTCGGGGACGAGGGACCAGTAGCCGTTGGGGGTGCTCCACATGAGGTTGACCCGTGCCGCGCCGCCGAATTCAACGAATTCCACCGTAATGCGGTGTTCGCCCGGGCCGATGGGGTGGGTGGATTTTTTAGATTGGAAACCGTGGGGGCCGGGATTGTCAACCACCAGTTCATCGTCGATGAACACTTTAATGGAGTCATCGGCACCGGCGGACAGTATGCGTCGTTCGTCGTCCTTCACAATCAGAACACCTTCCCAGCGAACCGAAAAATTATCTGGCTGCATGCTTTTATACGGTGCATTGGTGCCCCAGTTGAAATCGATTTCCTTGTCGATTCGGGTGGCCACCGGATGAGAGAATTCTGTGTTGTGGTAATAAATAGCTCGAAGTCCGGTTTTGCGCGGCGGCATTTCGGCGGCGATAATGGCGCCCGCACCGAACATGCCCAGCAATAGTAAAACGGCCACAGGCACGATGCGTATCGAGAAGATTCGTTTGACAAGTGGTGCGCTGGTATTGAACCGTTGCCAATCGCGCAGGGGGGAGACCGCGTTGCTCAAGGTCTGAACATATTGTCGTGCTTTCCATTTGGTCAGCCGCGCGGACCCTTCTTTTCGATACTGCTGATACAGGGCGTCGAGTTCTTTGAATTGAGGTTCTGTCAGACGGGTGACATCACACAATTGGCACTCCGTAGATTGGTTGGCAACTCCGGCATCCGAGGGGGAATGCTTGCTTTCGGCCAGACAGTCCAACGCGCGCTGCACATTGTGAAATCCGTGACGCAGCGCAGGTATGGCATTGGCAATGGAACTGCGGCGGATGAGGAGCTTCTGTGCAAACAGCAGTTGGAAGAAAGCGGCATCCACATATTCGCTAAACTGCTTGCTTCGTTTCGGCGGCACTGAATTCGGGTTGAGTTGGTTTACCATAGGACATCCCACCTTTTGCGAAGCACCGCCTCGCGCATTTTTTCAGTAACCGGATTTTTTCGCAAGTACTCTCTGGCGCGGGTGCGCTCCTGGGGCCGCAAATTGTTCCATACAAGCGCGCGTTCGTAGAAGAGCGATGCGAGTTGTGGTTTACCCATGCGCACAAGTGTATCGGCCATGACCATGCCCGATATTTTGTGAACAGCCTGTTTATTGGTGGCTACGTTCATCAACTGCCATTGGGCGGTGAGCGCGGATTTTACATCGAGGTCAATTGACGAGCCCACCAGTTTCTGCAGACAAATTTGAGATTCAGGGTAATGCTTCACACAGTTTTTCCAGTATTTGGGCGTGGTGTCGAACGTGTCACTGATGATAAAGCTCTGTGCACCGTGCCAACAGATATACGCGGCAAGGATACCCCTGATTATCCATTTATGCCTTCCTGTCAGGCGCGCGTCAAAAACACGAAGCGCTGAAATTGCCAAGAGGCAGAAGAAGACCACCGGAATCCACAAAAAGCGAAATGCGAAGTCTACCCAGAACGGTACAAAACCGAGCACCGGAAACAGGGCGGCGCCGATGGCGAATACCCCCCAGAACGGTAGAGACTCTTTGTATTTTTTCCATATGAGCGCCACGCTGACCAGCAGCAGCAACAGAATGGATATATTGGCAATCGGCATCAATTTGTACATGAACAGGCTGGAGCTGCTGGTCGAATCGAAAAATGATGTGAGTGGTGTCAGCGCAGCGTCCGCGCAAATCGATGTGGGCCCGGGAACAAACAGATCGGCGAAGTACTGCGAAACGATGTTCGTCGCACTGGGCAACCTGTCGAGAATGGTTTCGAGCGTGCTTCGTTCCAATGAACGGTCGGTGGTGGCAGACACCTTTCCGCCAATCCAGAATATCTGAAGTACCACATACAGAATCGGCAGTTTGTCGAGCACGAATGGAATGTTCCATCGACGGCGCTTGTACACATCGTACAATATTATGAGCGGTACAACTGTGATGAAAACGGTTTTGTTCAACACGGCCATTCCCGCCAGAAACAAGGTCAACAGGTACCACCGAACTTTGCTGCCGCGAGTCGATGCGTTCAGGTACATGTCGAATGCGATAAATGCGCCCAAGAAAAACGGCATACCTAAAAAATGACAGCGCGCGCTCATCCAACCGACCACTTCGGCCTTGGCGCTGTGAACCGAGAACAGCGTCGTTGCGAGTAGTCGCCATTCGAGGCTGTTGATAAAGAGCCCGGAGAATCGATAGAACAACAATACAATAATCAGGAGCACCGCCAGGTTGAATACTGCGAATCCGCGATAACTGCCCGGGGTCAGATGCCAGTTGGCGGCGAAACTCAAATACATGGGGTTGGAGTTTTTTGCTTCGTAATTGGTGGTCAGCATTTGTTTGACCGTGTTCCAGTCGGCGTCGGTGACCCCGGAAAACTGCGTGATTTGTATGCCGTCATCATAATTGGTGAACTGCCCGTACAGCAGGGGCGTATGAACCGCCAACGCCAACAGGCAAATCAACGATAGCCACCAGATGACCGGAACCCCCGCCACATGATGTGCCGAGTGCCGGTTTTGAATAATGTAGGTTCGCAGTGTCTGCAGTACCTTTCGGATGGAGTCGGTCAGCGCGGAAAACAGGTGTTGGAAAAACCGCTTCATCGTTTTTTCTCCTGCGTGGGGGCAACCGATTTGGCGCGAAGTTCCTCTGGTGTCAGCGGTGCGGCTTGTGGAGGCCGTCGTTCCAGAGGCCGGGACGTTGTCTGGATGCGGCGCGGGTCCTGCATGCGGCGAGGACCCCGGTGCGCAGGGTCGGCTTTAATCCGAGGAACGTTCTTATTCTGTGCGGGGGCCTCTCCACCGTGCGGTTGATTTGTCGTTGTGGTCACGGATTGGCGATGACAGATGTAATCGCTGTTACCCCCAAGCGGAATAAGTGATTTGGCGGGTACGACCGCCGACCGCCCATTGGCGGCTTTCCACCTCAGCGACACTGTGGCGGGTCGGTTCATTGAAGAAAATTCAATCACAATCGGATGCGTGCCCTTCGAAATGCGTTTCGTGGGGTTCGATTTTGAGATCGGCGCCTTGTTTTTTTGAACGATGCGTTTCTGTTGCAGATATTCCTCTTCGTCCACCCAAACGGTGAAAGGCGTTTCCGTACTGGTCACCGTGAGATGCCGGGCAGAATCGGGAACGTTGATACATCCTTCCCAGCGAACTGAAAACATAGTGCTGGTTTTAAACGGCGGCGTCTTGGTCCAATCAAAATCGATTTGCTGGTCCACCCACATAAACGGATGCCCCAGAAAATTGCGCTGGCTGAAATAGGTGGCGGAAAGGCCGTTGGTGTCGTCGGCACGGGTGTGGTACTCAAACACCCCATAGCCGAATGCACCCGCAAGCGCCAGCATTCCCAGTGCGGTAATGCCCACCGTTGCCCATTGCAAGAGCTTTGTTAAAAGTGTTGACCGCTTTTTCCGATACCATGCACGAATGTTATCCAACCCGCTGCAGAGTGCCTGCAATGCGTCGTCGCATTGTTCCCTTGAAACATTCGCCGCTGCGAATTTGAAGTAACGGTCGGCCGCTTCATTCAACCACGATTGCCGCGAGATAAATGACTCTCCGAGCACTGCTGTCAGATAGCCGTTAGCGGCGAACAGCGACGGATTCGTCGTGGTCTCTGCTTCTGAAACGAACGTCGCGTCCTGGGAACCGGGTTGATGGAGTGCCACCGCGTCGGACAAATCTTTCCAGGCAGTGTACAGCAGCGCCGGGGCGTCGGGGTAATCAGAGGTATCTTCTTCGCAGAGTATCTGCACCGCGCGAATCTTGTGCGCCGCACGCCTGCACAGTGCGCCGAAGGTGGGCGTTTTTCTTCTGGATTCTCTGCGTTTAAAAACAGATAGCGGAAATCGTTTGTGATTGTTTTCAGTCACTGGTTTCTTTCTGAATGCCTGGGCATGCGCTGCAGCCGCCAAAAAAGCGCAACGGTGTCTTTGAACATGTTCAGAACGACTTTTGAGGTCATGTGATTTCTTTTGGTGCCGAAATTCATTTTAATGGGTACTTCAACAATGGAAAAACCATTTCGGTTCGCTAAAGACAGCAGTTCCAGATCAAATGCGTAACCGTCCAGTTCAACCAGATGAAATACCTGTTTGAGAACCTGCGCCTCGAACAATTTGATGCCGGTCTGCGTATCGCGAAGGGGTAGACTGAACAGGATCTGTACCATCAGGCTGTAGCCCCTCGACATGATTCGTCTGGTCAGGGGGTATTGGATTTTCGCGTCGGGATGAAGCTTGGAACCGATGGCCGCCTGTACATTCGGCTGTTGTATCGCTTCAAGCAACGGAACGCATTGATCGGGGTGGATGTCCAGGTCCGCGTCCAGGAACAGGACCAAATCGCCTTCGGAATATCGGAATGCCGTTTTCAGCGCCTGCCCTTTTCCGCCGTTTTGCGGGCTGCGATGCACTTTTATGGTGTCGTCCGCCAGCCGATTGGCCGCTTCAAAGGTGCGATCGCCGGAGCCGTCATCGACAACCACTATTTCGTACGGGATGTCGATGGATTCTAAAAATCTTCTGGTTTCCCGAAGTGTGGTTTCGATTCTGGATTCCTCGTTGTAGGCGGGAATGAGCACTGATAATTTATTGTAATTCGTATTCATAATAATTCGCTATTGTTCGCTGCCTCCGGGGACACCGGCGGGCGCGTCGGCACATCATACAATTTCGGTGAGCGATATCTGGCAGGTGGCGCACCCTTTTCTGATGTGTTCGGCGCGTTTTACCGCGATGCTGTCGTTGACAACTCCTAATCGTTAAATTCGCGTCGTAATTAATTCGTTGTCTTATCTACTAAAATTCCAAATTGAACGCAAGGCGGCAGCGCAATATTTGTGCCACACGTTGAAGGTTCCGGCGCTTCAGCAAAGACTTTCGGGAAAAGTGTTGTGCGTTTGGATTTGCGCAGTCTGGAGAAAATGTTTGCAGCGATTTGCCGCGGCACAGTTTGTGCCGAAACGAGAAAATAATACTCGGTATTGCAGGTTCGCCATATTTGTGAGAGTGATTCAAATCTGTAAAAAGGTTGCAGTCATGGTAAGATGTGCGCACTATTAAACGAAATAGATAGCGCACGCCATGGAGCGAGGTTGTGTGAAACGCCGGATACCGAGGAATGGAATCGCGATGAGCAGGAAATTGGTTTTCATAATATTATGTGCAATGGCTTTCGTGGGAATGACCGGTTGCAGCTGGTCACTGTTTGAATCTGACGGCGCCGGTTGCGCCCTTCCTGAAATATCGTTTGCCGGGGCGGATCACCCGTTTATCTGCATGGGTGAGGAGACCACTATACGAGTAGAAGTGACAGGTACAGATGTGTCTCTTCAGTACCTGGTGTCGGCGGAGTCCGGCGTGATTTCAGCAGTGCCCGACAAAGAAAACGAGTGGACATACACCAACGACAGCGCAGAAGGTGAAACGCGATTTCATGTGTTTGTTGAAAACACCTGCGGTATCAGTGCGGAGTCATTTGTGGTCACCAATGTGGCGTGTACCGATTCAGACAGCGATTCCGAATTTCCCGGTGCGGCGTACGAGGGCCCGCGTCATGTGATTCTATTAATCGGCGACGGCATGGGCATCAACAGCGAAATCGCGCTCAGCCGGTATCTGCATGGAGAAGACCGCGCATTGCGGTTTCATGGGTTTCCCTATGTGAATTACATGACCACTTGGGACATCAATACCTACAATCTGTTTTCCTACAATGTTGACGGTTCGCTTTATGACCCCGACCACGTGAATCCGGTGATGGGATACAATCCGGCGCTGGGGGGAGCGGAAGTGATTCGCGGGGTGGAATCGATTGACGACTATTTTCTGACAGTTCAGTTGAATTGGCCCGACCCCGACAACACCGCCAGTGCGCGGCTGCCGGCAACCGATTCCGCTGCCGCGGCGACCGCGATGGCCACGGGAACCAAAACCGACAGGTACAATTTGTCGTGGGCGCCGGGAGACCCGCCGGAGGGCCGGTTGAAGACCGTGGCGGAATACGCGCGAGAACAGGAAGATATGGGAATCGGCGTGGTCAGCACCGTGCCGTTCAGTCACGCCACCCCCGCCGCTTTCGTCGCCCACAACACATCTCGGTATGATCTCACTGGCATCGCGCACGAAATTTTATTTTCGTCTGTTCCCGACGTGGTTATCACCGGCGGCAATCCGATTTTTTACGACAATTTCAAGTATGTGCGCGAAGAAGACTGGGCGGCGCTGCAAACCACTGATGCTTGGCAGTTCGTGCAGCGGCAGGTCGGCGTGAACGGTGGCGACGCCATACTGGCGGGAGCGGCGGCGGCGGTGGCGGCGGGAAAACCGCTGCTCGGCATTTTCGGTCTGGAGAGTTTTGAACATCCCGTGCCGCAAGATACACCGGGAAATCCGTCTTTTGTGCCCGCCACCAATGAGAATCCCACCCTGGCGCAAGCCACGGAAGCGGCATTGACCGTACTGTCGAGCCACGAGAACGGATTCTTTTTAATGGTGGAGGGCGGCGCCATCGATTTGGCCAATCACCAGCACGACTACAGTCGCATGGTGGGGTGCATGTGGGATTTCGATCTTGCGGTGGCGGCAGCCGTTGACTGGGTCAACCAGGACGGCGATGATGTGACCATGGACAACACTCTGATTATCGTTACCGCGGACCACGCCAACGGATACATCACCTTTGACCCGAACAACCCTCTCGGTGCGGGTGATCTCCCCCAGATGGTAATGGATTCCGGGTGGAAGTATCCAGATGGTGATGTGGCCTACAACGTGAGCGGGCATACCAACGAAATGGTTCATATTTATGCCGCCGGCGCGGGAATTTACGGCGGCGCCCAGAACTTGTTCGCGCCATACGAAGGGGTTCAATACGCAGAATTGCCGATTATCGACAACACCCATATCTTTTATGCGACCATGAATTTCTTAGGCTTGCAGCCGGAATGAGTGGAGAACGGTTTTTCTATTTACAGGTGATGTCGCCGTAGCAGCTCCAACTGCAGACATCGCACATCACGCAGGTGCGCAGGTCCCAGAAAGCGTTTTGACCAAAGGGGTGGGCATACAGGCAATTGTCGAAGCAGGTTTGCCAGTCAGCGGCGTTTTGGCAGTCCAAATCGGCACATTCGCAGATGGCCAGACATTCGGTATTGTTGCGGCAGGCGATGTGTTCATCTTTGCAATAGCCGGAAACCGCGCAGGACCAGCAGTCGCTGTAGCAGTCGTTGGTTGCGTCGCAGGTGGCCGGGTCGGTGTCCACTTCGGGGGCGGTCTGGGAAAGCTCGAACCAATCCAAATCGGTGTTGCCGCCCCAGTCGGGATTGTCTCCCCCCACAAAGTAGAGTACGTGAACGCCGGTGGTGGGCGCAATCGGAACGGTCTGAACGCGCCAGTCCGTCCAGCCGCCGGTGTGGGTGTAGGCTTCGCCGATTTGTTCGCCCATGTCTTCGTAGTCAATATAAATGGCCACATTGCCGTAATAGTTGTCGGATGCGTAGTTGATGCTGATGTAATTGTACCCGGTGAGGTCAATCCCCGGGTACGCCACCCAGATGTCCGTGTTCATGTAGGTGACCACCTGGTACGGGTACGCACAGTCGGGAAGAGCCTGCGGCGGAAATGTCCCCGCGAGGGTTTCGTCACTGTTCCATCCGTCCACCGCGCCGCCGCAGTCTCCGGTTGCTGCACCGAACGCGCATTCCGCTTCAACATGAATCGGTTCCAACGGCGTGGTATCGGTGCCGGTGTCCGTGTCGGAATCGGTACCGGTATCCGTGTCGGTGTCGGTGGCGGTGTCTGTGTCGGAATCGGTACCTGTGTCGGTGGCAGTGTCGGTATCAGAATCGGTGCCGGTGTCTGTGCCGGTATCGGTATCGGAATCGGTGCCGGTGTCTGAGTCCGTGCCCGTATCGGTGTCAGTTTCCGAGTCGGTACCTGTATCCGTTTCGGTTTCGGAATCAGTACCGGTGTCCGTGTCTGTGCCGGTATCGGTTTCGGAATCCTCTGTGTTGGTATCCGAGTCCAAAGAAGCATTTCCGATAATGCAGATCGGATTCTCTCCTTCAAGGGTTGTCCCTGAGGGTAGCTGCAGCTTGATGTCGTAGCAGTCGCCGACTACGAGGGCGATCTGAACATCGTCCGGCAGACTACCGGCAACCGTTTGGGCGTCCAGGTCAAACGCTTCGTATTCGAGCCGCACCCACTCTCCATCGCTTTTATCGTTTCGAACAAACAACTGAAAATCGTAATCAAACGCAAACGGCTCGGCGCCGCAGCCCATTTTTCGATATACCTGGGGAGACAGACTTTCGGCGGAGACCGTAATGTTGTACGGTCCATGAATATTCATCTCTTCGGGCGCCGCCCCCAGAATGGTCGTGTCGTCACCCCCGGTGGAGCTCTGGCATCCGATGAGCCCCGCCGCAATCAGACAACAAACCGCATGAACCATGCGCGTACTGTACAATTTATATTTCACTCATTCGCCTCCACCATCCAGCGTTGGTTTGGGCCGGTGTTGTAGATGTTATAGCATATTTATTCCCATTCCGGCGAATACTGTTTCAAAAATACACCATTTCTGTATCACTGAACGGGCAACGTAACCCCCCTCCGTGTCGTTCTGCCGGTCTCCCCAGGCGCACTATGTTTTCGATTCGATTTATGGTACGAATAAAAGCGTTTTGCTGACTTCGTGTTCGGGAAACCTCATGTCCCTGAAGACCGGCGAGAAAGAGACAGAACGTTCGAGTGGAAAATGGAAAGTGATATGAATGCAGATGAAATGACTGAACCGAACCGACGCGGCGCGCTGCCCTGGTTGCGGGCGGACGGGCGGCGCCTGGTGGATGAAGACGGCAATGAGGTGATTTTGCGGGGGGTGGCGACGATTGATATCGGGTCACAGGAGCAACTGGACGGGGGCGTGATTCCGCTGATTGACCGGTTGACCGATAAAACCGATACCGCCGGAAACTCGATCGGGTGGCACCCGACGGTGATTCGATTTCCCGTGTATCCGGTTGATTCCGATGTGCTCAGTCCCATTCGGTACACCCCGGGCAGCACCGAATATTACGATACTCTTCTCCGACCGTTGGTGGACTACGCCACCGCCAGAGGATTGTATGTCATTATTGACTGGCATTATATCGATACGACAACCGCCCATGTGGAAAGCACTGCGCAGTTCTGGCGCGACATGGCGCCCCGATTCGCCGATGATTCGAATGTGCTGTACGAACTGTACAACGAACCCATCAACGACGGCGACTGGGCCGGTGAGCTGAAAGGGCACATGCAGTCGTGGTACAACATTGTGCGCGAGGCCGCGCCGCGAAATGTGGTGCTGGTGGGAACGCCCAACTGGTGCCAGAATGTGGGGCTTGCCGCGCTGGACCCCATTGACGGAACCAATGTGATGTACGCGGCGCATATGTATCCCATGCACTGGGCGTTGCCTCATCTGGTGGAGGAGATTGAAACCGCGTGCCGACATCAGGCGGTGTTTATGAGCGAGTGGGGCTACGAAGAGGGCGCGGACGAAGTGGTGGACGGCACGGTCACCAGCTATGGCGCGCCGTTTAAGGCGTTTGTCACAAAACTGGGAGTAAGCTGGGTGGCCTGGGTGGCGCACTACAAGTGGTTTCCTGCGATTTTTATCGATGATCAATGGCAGCTTTCTGACGGGCCGGGACGCATGGGCGTATTTACCAAGGACTGGCTTTACGAAGAACGAAACCGCCATCGGCCTGGTGAAAAATAAGCCCCAACGCGGAATTTCAATCCAACGCCCTTCGCAACCGGTGGAATTTCAGGTATGCGTAAGACATGTCTATTGCAAACGTAGATGCAATCATTTTTGATTTAGACGGCACATTGGCGGATACCGCACCCGATATCTGCGCCAATCTGAATCACACCCTCAATGCCTGGGGGCTGTCGCCGTATTCCGTCGAAGAAGTAAAGCGATTTGTGGGCAACGGGGCAAAAATGCTGGCGTTGCGGGCACTGCGGGGAAGAACCGATGAACTGCGGGCGAAGGGGATTTCGGACGAAGCGAATGCCCCCGAGCTGCTGGAACGTTTTTTCGCCGACCTCATGGCGTTTTACGCACAGAACGAGAGCGCGCTGACCACGCTGTATCCCGGGGTGCGCGAATTTTTGCAGAACACGTCGATTACCCTCGCGATATTCACCAACAAACCGGGCGTTCCCACGCTACGGTTTTTGGATCATTTCGGGCTGGCCGATTATTTCGCGGCGGTGCTGCATGCCGATAATGTTCCGCATCATAAGCCGCATCCCGAGGGCGTGTTTCGCATTCTGTCTGCGCTGCATGCGACACCGGCGCGTACACTGATGGTGGGCGACGGAATTCCCGACGTGGAAGTGGCGAAAGCCGCGGGAGTGCGTTCGGTGGCGTTGCTGCAGGGGTTCGCAGCGGAAGCCGATCTGCGCGCGGCCGGGCCGGACTGGCTGGCGAGCACCTTCGCTGAGTTTGCGGCGCTGCTTTCGTGAGAAAACGCTGAAAAAAAGAATCAAGCGATAACCCGCCTGTCGGTACGCGAGATACGGCTACCGTTCAATCGTCAAGTGAATACGCAGGGCGGCCAGTTCTTCCTTGAGGAGCGTCTGCCAGCGGCTGGATGGATTGTCCGGTGCCGTGAGACTGTTCATGTACAGATGAACGGTTTTGATTTTTCGGTCTTTCACCTGTTTTAAAATGCGATCACAGAATTGCTGCAGCGTCGGTTCGTCGAGTTCGCCCACCGGGGCGGCGTACAGGGTTTTCTGGTGAACGAAAATCGGGCTTTGCATAACCAGTCGGTGCGTGAATTCATCGCGCTGGGTTTCGAGCAACGAACAGACATGCACTTCTGCGGCCATGGGGCAAAGCGGAGCGAGCTGTAAATGCAGCAGCGACTGCAGCAGCGAGGTCGGCCCATCGCCGTGCACGACCAGCAATGCGGCTTCTGCGCTGATTTGTTCATGTAGATGCCGAAGCGATGGACAGTCGGGGCTTTCCAGACATTGCTGCAGCTGTTCGGCAACGGTCAACGCACTGTTTTCCATGGCGCGTTGCAATCTTGCGGTGATTTCGTGTTGAAGCCGTTCGCTGCGACTCATGGTTGTTTCGTTTTCCATCTTTGATGAAACCATACCCATTGGCTCATTTGCTTGCGGATACGCTCCTCGAGTTTTCGGGTGAGCAGCGCAGTGGCCTCGGTGACGTCATCGGGCAGTTGCACCTGCTCAATATCGATGCGATGGGCGCCGGTCCGTTTTCGTTTGATGGTGCCCAATACCACTGGGGTTTGGGTGCGAATGGCGAATGCCGCGGCGCCGCTCGGCGTGTTGGCGTCTTCATTGAAAAACGGAACAAACACACTGTTCACGCTGGTGTCCTGGTCTATCAACACCCCCAGAATCTGCCCCTGCTTTAACGCACGCACCATTTTTGCGGTGACGCCGGGTTGCCCGCGATAGATGGCATGCACACCGAACCTTTCGCGTTCCCGTTGAATCAGCCGGGTGAAGCGATTGTCGTAGCTGGCCCTGGCCATGGTGTGAATGGGAAACCCCAAATCCGCCAGATGGATAGCCATCAGTTCCCAGTTGCCGATATGTCCGGTGATGAAAATAACCCCTTTATTCAGTGAAAGCGCTTCGTTCAGGGCACACCGTGAACGCTGCGGAATAAAAACCTGGGGTCGGTTGTTGGGATGCACGATGAGCCGGCACAGCTCGATCACGCTTTCTGACAGGTGATTGAATACCCCCCGAGTGACTTGTTTCGCCAATCGGGGATGCCCCCGAAGCGCGGTGTGTGCAGAGAGTTGTGATATGGCGATTTGTCGTTCTCTGCGCGCAACCAGGTATGCGATCCCTCCCAGCCATCTGGCGGTGTACGGAACTGCGAAACCGGGGGTTTGCCCCACCAGTCGCATGGCGGCGCGAACGCTGTAGTATATGGCGGTGTTCTTGATTTTTTTTGAGCGTTTCTGATTCATTTTGGCGTTTCGGGTTGCGCTTTTTTGTAAAGAAACTTTGACAATCGATAAAATTCCAAGTTTGGTAACTGTAGTCAGGATACAGTTTTGGAGATGAAATGAAAGAAGCATTTGAGTTTTTAAAAAACGGCGGCGTGGTAATGATTCCCATCGCCCTGGGCTCGGTGATTGCCCTGGCGATTTTTCTGGAGCGGATGTGGTCGCTTCGTCAGTCCAAAATCGTACCTTCCGGGCTGATTCAATCGGTGTTGGAGCTGGTATCCAAAAAAGAGTTTTCCAAGGCGCGGGATTTGTGTTTGTCGAGCAACAGCCCGACCGGGCGTGTTCTTCAGGCGGGAATTGATGCACGGGACGGCACCCGGCAGGAAATCAAGGAACGGTTTGAGGAGACCGGGCGACAGGAAGTGACGCGAATGGATAAGTTTATCGAGGCCATGGGAACCACCGCCAGCGTGGAGCCGCTGCTCGGTTTGCTGGGTACGGTTACCGGTATGATTAAAGTGTTTAAAAAGGTTGTGGGAACCGCCAGCAGCGGCGTAGTGGATCCGGCCCAGCTGGCCGGCGGTATCTGGCAGGCATTGATCACCACCGCCGCCGGGTTGAGCGTGGCCATTATTGCGTTTGTCGGGTATCGATATCTGCAATCCAAGAGCCTGCGGCGTTCCATGCAAATGGAGGAGGGCTCTATGTCTTTGCTCGATTTACTGCGCCCGGTGGCGGCATCGGCGGAGAAAAAATCTTCATGAAATTTACGTCCGATAAAAAGAATCGCGCCATTGCCACGCTGGAGGTCACCCCGTTGGTCGATGTGGTGTTTCTGTTGCTGATTTTCTTTTTGCTGACTGCGACCTATGTGAAGAACCCCAACATCGACATTGATTTGCCCAAGGCCTCCTCTCAGGAGATGTTTCCCAAAGACAAGGATATCACGGTTGCGATAAAGAAAGACGGCACCATGAAAGTGGAAAACGAAGTGGTGACTCTGAAAAAGCTGGAAACCTATTTGAAAAAACGACTTTCCAAATCGGGGAAAGCCGCCGTGGTGATTGTGAAGGCCGATAAAGGAGCGAAGCACGGCAATGTGGTGTCGGTGATGGATATGGCCAAGCGGGTGGGGTATTCGAAGCTGGCGATTGCTGTGGACGCGCCTGCGGGGGGAGACACCGAATAACCCTATGCGTTTGTTTCAACCCGAGAGTCGGATACGAAATTCGCACCGCCACCTTTTCTATTGTGTACTGGCGGCAATCGGGTTCGGTGTGTTCGTGCCTCAAACCGCATTTGCCGGAAAGATTGCGGCGTTCTATCTGGAACCGCATTTGGGGGCCGCACGGGTTATTCTGCGCGCGGTGGAGATTGAACGGAGTTTTGTATCTTCGGTGGCGCAGGAGGAAGTTTCGTACGACTGGAGCGATATCAATCCGGACGGCGCGGTGGCGTCTGTGGGGCGAATGATTTCGTACAAGGGAAGTGGACTGGAGATGGGCTGGACAACGGGATTGAAAATTTCGGGGTTGAAGCTCGGATTCACCTTCAGCTGGTTGAACGTGACATTTTCCGGTTATTCAAAACGGTACCGATATTCACCGGAGCTGATGCGTGCCCAGGGACGAAAGTATTGGGATACCGATACCGTTCCGGTGTTTCGACTGCTCGGCTCTGTGAAGTACGGGGTTCCGATATGGAGAAGAATGCTGGTGAATTTTCAAACCCGTATCGGAAGTATGGTGGTGAAAAATACCGCACTGGTGGTGGGGCGAGCCGTGGAGGAAAATAACGGGTTGACCGCCGATGTGGGAATCGAATTCACGTTGCGTCCGAATAAGTGGTTGTCGGTGGGCGTGCTCGGATATGGCGGACTTTTCGCCTTTGCCGGAAAGTACGAAGGCGGGATGGGCGTGCTGCTGGGCGGCAACGGCGTATTTTGTTTGTATTTCTGAGGAAACGGTCGAACGGTCTTCAGCAAAAGTCTGGAAATTGTGAAGTTGAATGATTTTCGTTGCTTACGATGTGACATTTCTTCGTATTTCAGGTAGAATTCCGTTGAAGTTCGGCTACAATTGTACGATTGGGAATGAAAAAAGAGCGGCTGAATTGTGATTTGAGAAGGAGATAAAGATGTCAAAAACCATCCTCGCATTCGAACCTGATGAGAATTATGCCAATATTCTGAATTCTGAATACGGACCCAAGGGTTACGAGGTGAAAGTGATTACCGATGCGGCGGAAGGCCTCGGTTATGCAGATGCCAATTCGCCGGCATTGATTTATCTCAGCATTGAATTGCCCAAAACCAGCGGCTTTTCGATTTGCCGAAAACTGCGCAAGAATGATTCCACCCGGGAAATACCACTAATTCTGGTGTCTTCGGAGGCGACGGAAGAAACGTTCGAGAAACATAAAAAATTAAAAGATCGCGCGGATGAGTATCTGTTGAAACCGTTTGATGCCGATGTCGTTATTTCGAAAATCAATAATTTGCTCGGGGATATAGATACGAACGGTGGGGAAGAACCCTTTTTGGAAGAGATGGATGATCTTGAAGATTTCGACATGGATGACATGGACGACATGGAAATCGAAGAGATGGATGATGTGGAGATGGGGGAGGTGGAGGAGGTTGTGGTGGCAGATGAAGACGACGACGATGACGACGAGGTGGTGATTGACGATGATGACAATGATGATGATGATGATGACGAAGTGGTGGTGGAAGATGACGATGATGAGGTGATCGCGGACGATGAGGAAGAGGTGATGGCAGAGGATGGCGACGATGATGAAGTGATCATTGATGACGACGAAGGGAACGAGGATGTGACCGTTGAGCCGCATTCCGTTACCGAAGAGATTGTCGAGGAAAGCGCGCCGGCGGTGTCGATGTCCGCTGAATCGGCGGCATCTTCCGAGGAATTGGATTCATTGAAGAAGGCCAACACTGAACTTTCCGAAAAATTGGATGCGCTTCAGAAAGAGCTCGAATCAGCCAAAGAAGCGGCGACGCGAAGTGCGACCAAATCGAGCGGGGGCGCTCGGGAAACGTTGGAGCTGCGAGAGCTGCTGAATAAAAAAGATCGGGACTTGCTCGACTTGAAAGATAAATTGAACGCGAAGGAAAAAGGACTGCTCGAAAAGCAGGAACGGGTTACGGAGTTGGAGCGTTCTCAGGCGGATTTGGATCAGAAGATCATCTCGGTGGAGTTGGCCAATCATGACCTGCAAGAGAAGGCAGACAATCTATCTACTGACAAAGAGGTGCTGACCAAGAAATCGGAAGACCTGCAGGGGCGCATCGATTCTCAAAAAGAAAAAATCAGCAAGCTGGAACAGGAACTCGATGCGGAACGGCAGGGGCGCAAAGACGACATTGAGCGTTTGGGTCAGGAGAAAGAAGCCGCGCTGTCAGAGTTGGCGGAAGAAAAAGAGACCGAGAAGAAAGAGGCGCTTGATGAGCTGACTGTCAGGCTGACCGAAGAGAAGAATGCGGCCCTGGAAGAACAGGCGAGTGAGTTGAAAGAAGCGGCGGAACAGAAGCTGGAGCATGAACTGACTGAACAGCGGCTGAAGCATGAAGGCGAACAGCAGGAGCTGACAGAGAAGCTGACCACCGAAAAGGAAAACGCGCTGGCGGCCAACACCGAAGAGTTCGAAGGCAGGATTTCAGAGTTGACTGAAGAGCATGCCCGCGAATTGAGCGATTACAAATCGAAGCTGTACGATAAAGAGGAAAAACTCAGCGATTTGCAGACCACGCTCGATGAGACCGAGGACAGTCTGAAAAACGCTAAAGCCGAAATTGAAGATTTGCAGGGAAAACTCGACAACACTGAAAAAGAGCTCGAAACAACCCATGGCGAGTTGACCGACACAAAATTGTCGCTCGACGCAACCACCTCTGAATTGGAAGAAACGAAAAAAGCGCTCGATGCATCAGAAGCGCGGGGCGACGGATTGGACGCGGATGTGGCCGATCGCGACAAGAAGATTGAGGAGCTTGAGGCAGAGTTGGAAGGCACGCGGGACAATCTGGCGCGCAATGAGGAATTGGCCGCCAAAGCCGCACAGACGCTTACAGCGGCTTCGCAGATTATCGCCGACATCGGTGTTGACAGCGCACCGAAGAAGACCGTTGAAGTTGATGAAAAAACAGAGGAAGTCACGGTGGTGGAAGAAGACGTCACCATTGACGACGATGATGACGACCTCGAAGACGTGGACATCGAAGACTTCGACGACTAACCGAGTCAATCACGTAAATATTATTTTTTGTTGGTGTACCGGCTGGCGGCGCGTTTTACCAGGTCGGACAGTTCCGGATCATCGATTTTGTTTGCGGCATCCAGCAGCTCTTTCGATAGCCGTTCGGGGTCGGCCTGCGGAAGCGGTTTGGGAGCCACTATGGGCTGCACAATTCGGTTTTTTCCCACACTGGTATCGAGAACAAAGCGAATCTCGGTGACCGCGCCCGGACCGATGGTTTCATCGAGGCGGTCAATCAGCTGGTTGCGCATGAAACTCAGCTCCTGCATCCACGATGAGTTGCTGACGCCGATGGTGAGGATGCGGTTTTTATACATGCGGGGAAAGGTCTTCATATATAGCTGTTCTCCGGCAATCTGGAACCAGCGCGCCCAGATTTCGGGGTGAATATAGCGCGCGGAGTCGCCCATATCCCGCATGGCGGCGGTCAGCTCGGTGGAAAGCGAGGATACAGGCCCCCGGTGTCGTTTGTTTCGATGCTTCACTCCTCCCTTGTAAAGGGCGAATCCCCTGCTGGCAATCCCAAAATGATTGATGTAGGATTTGTCGATGACTGACGGACCGACATTTGTTGTGGTGGCCGGCGAGCCTTCCGGCGACTGGATTGCCGCGAAGGTTGTTACCGCATTGTATCAAAAAATACCCGATGCCGCGTTTATCGGCATTGGCGGGGATGCCATGCGAGACGCCGGCGTGGTGCTGACTGAACATATTTCCCGATTATCTGCGCTGGGTCCGGTGGACTCACTGAAGTCGCTTCCCCGGTGGGCGTCCGCGTGGACGGAGCTGCGTCAGCAGTGTCGTCGGCACTTGATTGCGGCAGCGATTCTGGTGGATTGTCCGGAAGTGAATCTGCGGCTGGCACGGGCGTTAAAAGCGGATGGTATTCCGGTGCTTCAGTACATGGGTCCGAAAATATGGGCCTGGCGAAAAGATCGACTGGGGTTGCTTCGAGCGCGCACAGATTGGGTGGCGCTGGGATTCGCTTTCGAAAAAGCGTTGTACGATGCCGCCGGGGTGCGGGCATCGTTTGTGGGTCATCCGTTGCTGGACGCGTCTGAAGCACCGTCGCGTCATATGGTGCGGAGGAAGCTGCATGCCCCGGAAGGCGCCAACGTCGTCGCCTTGTTGCCCGGGTCGCGGAAATCTGAAATCTCCTATCACGGCGAAGCGATGATATCGGCCGGTGTGCGATTGCTGAAAGACAGAATGGTGCCGGTGTTCGCCCCGTACGGATTGTCGCCGGACGACCCGTGGTGTCAGAAGGCGCGGTCGTTGGGGTGTTTGTGCTGGCATGAACCGGTGACGCATTTGCTGCCTGCCTGTGATGCGGCGGTGGCGGCATCCGGAACGGTAACGTTAGAAGTTGCGCTGGCCGGTGTGCCCATGGTCACTGTGTATAAGATGAACGCGGTGAACTATTGGCTCGGAACGAAATTGCTGCATATTCCGTACATCGGACTGCCCAACTGGATTGCCGGGAGGCTGGTCGTGCCGGAATTGCTTCAAGATCATGTAACCCCCGGTACGCTATATCAACAGGTCCACCGGTTGGTGACGCCTTCGGAGACCCGCCGTCAGAAAAAAGAACTCGCGCAAGTTGCCTCGCAAATGGGAACCCCCGGCGTCGCCGAGCGGGTGGCAGAATTGGTGCTTTCGCTGATGGCGAAACAATAGGTATAGACAACGGATATTCGGGGCCGGTGATATTCAACCGGAAAATCGGCCAATCCCGGTGGTGACAGTTGGCAAACTGTGCTATGGCCTTCGTAGGAAGAACGGGCTATGGGCAAGTTGAATATTCATATCCACACTGTGGGGTGTCGAGCCAATCAGGCGGACAGCTCTGTGCTGACGGCGCATCTGAACCCGGAGACTATCGCTGTGACGGGCGCGGAGAACGCTGAGGTGTACGTAATCAACACCTGTTGTGTCACTGTGGAGGCGGAGCGCGATGGGAAAAAGTTTGCGCGCCGCATGCTGCGAAAAAATCCGTCGGCCGGAGTGATTTTTACCGGCTGCGCGGTATCGGCATTTTCTGATATTACAGAAGAGTTTTCGTCACAAGTGCTCGCGGTGGGCGGCGGTGCCACCAGTCCGAAGGCATTGGCATCGTGGGTGAATGAATTCGCGTCCGGTCACCGCTTAGCCGCACCGCTGCCGTCAACAAAATCGCGCAGGTATCAATATTTTGAAGATGAAGGTGAGTCGTTCAACATCGTGGGAAATGTGCAGGGGCGTACCCGCGCGTTGCTGAAAATTCAAAACGGCTGCACGCACAATTGTTCGTACTGCATTGTTCCCAAAGCGCGGGGGCCCGAGCAATCGATGCGGCCGGAGGAGATTTTTCGGCAGGTGGACGCACTGGCGGCGGCAGGCGCGAGAGAGCTGGTGTTTACGGGGGTACAGATGGGCGCCTGGGGAATCGATTTGGCGGACGTACCTTCTCTGGCTGAGATTGTGGATGAATCCGCCCTGCGGTTTTCTCCCGGGCGTATTCGCCTGAGTTCGATTGAGCCCTGGAGTGTAGATGAGTCGCTGATTGCGGTAATGGCGAAAAATGAGCGCATTTGTGCGCATCTGCATATTCCGCTGCAATCGGGTGATGATGATGTGTTGGCAGATATGAAGCGGGGATATTGCGCGTCAGAGTGGCTTGAAAAAGTGAAAATGGCGCGGGAGCGGATTCCTCATGTGGCTGTGGGCACCGATGTGATTTGCGGGTTTCCGACCGAGAGCGAATCAGCGTTCGACAATACCCTACAGGTGCTGGAGCAGTCCGGAGTTTCGTATGTGCACGGATTCTCATACTCCCGCCGTCCCGGCACGCTGGCCGCAAAGAAGTGGGGCGACAACCGAACGGTGGCAAAAGAGCGTGTTCGTCGCGTGCGGGCGTTGGGGGAACAGCTTCAGTCGGCATATGTGTCCACGCAGGTGAATACGGTGCGGGAGGTGTTGGTCGAAACAGCCGTTCGCGGTGTGACCGATACTTTTTTAACCGTTCAATTGGCTGCTGCGACGCCGGGGGAACTGGTGAAATGTGAGTTGGTGCGGTGCGATGGGGACGCTGATTCTCTGTGTGCAAAATTGCGGTAGTGTGTTACAACGCCATTTTTTGAAACCGATAACAACGTCGAGGATGTTCAAGTGGCATTAAAGGCATCATTTTTCAGCGGAATGAAAGACAAAACGCTGCCGTGTCGAATTCGGGAGTGTAAAAATACGTGGGTGTGGACCGGCGAAGAACAGGTTCGCTGGATGCGCGACAATAAAACGGGCGACCCGCAGCGTCTGTGCGCCAGCTGCTACGTGAAGTACAACGAGTTTTCCGATCAGGAAGTATCTTGTGCCCGCGAAGAATGCACCCATACATGGGTGTGGACCAAAAATGCGCAGGTGGCTGCCGCCAAGCGGGGAAAGACGACGCCTCCGCCGGGGCGTCTGTGCGAAGCCTGCGCCGAAGCGGCGAAAGATATTGAGAGTCGGGAGGTGCCGTGTCGGGTTCGCGGGTGCGCCAACACGTGGACGCTTTCCGGCAAAGAGATTCTGGCTTCAGACGGTGCGCCGCCATCGAAGATGTGCGATGAATGTTATGAGAAATATCGAACATTAAAGAATCGTAAGGTGGAGTGCCGGATTTCCATATGCGACAACCACTGGGAATGGACGCGGGGAATGCAGCTGGAGGCATTTGCGAAGGGAAAAGAGGGGCCCCCCAGGCGAATGTGTGATCGCTGTTCAGAAATTTTTGCGGAATTGGAGCCGATTGAGATTCCTTGTAGAGTGAACAGTTGCAATCATACGTGGACTTGGCAGAAGTTTTCGCAGGTGGAGGCCAAACTGAAGGGAGAGGAAGCGCCGGGGCGAATGTGTGACCGGTGTCACGAAATATATAAGGATTTGGAAGATCGGGAAGTGTCTTGCCGCGTGAGCGGGTGCGACAACAAATGGAACTGGTCCAGATGGATGCAGTTGGAAGGCCGGCTGAAAGGAAAGTCAAAGACGCCGCGTCGGATGTGTACGGAATGTCAGGGCAAAATAGAGCAATTCCAGCCCAAAGAGGTTCTGTGCAAACACGATGGATGCGAAAAGACGTGGACCTGGGCGCCGGAAATGCAGCTCAGCAGCGTATTGCGAGGGTTTGGCGCCGAAAAGCCGCCGGTTCGGATGTGTGATGATTGCCGCGACTACATGGAACGGGCTGAGACGGTTCGTTTAACATGCGACGGATGCGGCAAAGAAATTGTCTGGACCAAGGAGCATCAGCTGCACGTGGAGCTGGGAACATGGACCAAGCCTTCGTTGTGTTCTGATTGTATTGCCAGGAAATAATCGCGTAAGAATCGATAAAAGTGGGCTTTTTGCTTGACGGATGCGTCATTGCACCCTACATTGCCGCAACCTCAGTCGATTAACCCGACTTGGTGCTATGGAGGTAACTAATGGGATCTTTAACGAAAAAAGTAAAATCAATTCGAAGCAATAAAAGAACCAAAATGGGTAAAGAGCGCAAACGGGTAACCCGGAATGGTACAACCCCCAGATTCCCGGTACACCTTGAGAGCGCACCGGACTGCGTGGTTCCAATGCCGCCTCAGTCCGACCCCAAAGAAAATCTGGCATAACGCCCGTTCTCCAAACGCTCCACTAATACTTTCCGCAGTCTATCGCAGGCATTTGTGCGCCTATTTTAGCTGTTTCGGGGGGGACTTAAATATGTTTGATGTTTGAACGGCTTAGTCGAGTTCTGTTTGAAACAAGGGCGTAATCAGTTTACAAGGTAATCTTTGGCAGCTGTTTCGTCATCAAATGGCTTCAAACTACCCTTGGCTACTTTGTTGTATGCCATCAATAAAATTTTTTTCACTCCGGTAATTCCCAATATCGCAGATTTGTCTGTTAATGCTTCCAGCTCCTTACCAATCGATTTGGCTTTGTCCATAAATTCGTTTTCTACGGTTGTACCCCGAAAATCTGCCAGCAGTAACGAATTTCCACCCGCATCTTTCAGCATCTGTAATTCCTTTTCGAGTAATTTTATCATCTCATCGGTGGAGTTACATGTTGTGTAACAAACATTCAGAATCTGTTTCCCTTTATACGTTTCCCAATTGGCCTGGAGACTCATTTTTGTTTCCTTTCGATACGGGCGCCGGCGCCATCAAAATAAACGGCAATGACACAAATTTATTTAGACGTGTTCTACAACGGTCAATGTTACGCGATTTTCACGTTGGGAGACGCGGGTTCTTCGGTGCGATTTTCCACCAGTTTGGAATCAATGTTCATGTGCGTCAGCATGTCGCGCAGAATGCGCTTGCGTTCAAACGAACGGGAACGCTTCAGCGCGCCCAGTTTCATTTTTTTCAGTGACGACGGGTCGTCGAGCAGAGAAATAACAGCCTGGGCCATTTCGGTCTGGTTATTCACCAGAAAACCGCTTTCGCCGGAGGTGATGATATCTCTCGGACCCTTGTCATTGTAAGCAACCGCGGGAACACCGCTGCTCAGCGCCTCCAGAACACTGTTACCGAAGGTGTCGAAGGTGGAGGGAAACAGGAAGATGTCGCTCGCCGCATAGATATTGGCGAGAACTGATTTATCAACCCATTCAATAAAAAACGCGTCAGGGAGGGTTTGCGACAGGGCGTCCTTTTCGGGGCCTGTACCGACGATAACCAGCTGCGCGGTCGGATGTTTTTCACGCACGGTGTTGTAAACCACAGGTAAATCCCATACCCCTTTCTCTTTGCTGAGGCGTCCGGCATACATCATGACCGGACCATCCTTCAGTTGGGGAACCGCGCTTTGACGATGAACCGGCCGAGGGAAAAACAGGGAGTTGCACCAGTGTGCGGTGACGTGCACCTTGTGATGGGGAATATCCATTTCGTGTCCGCACAGCCAATCCGCCTGCTGGGTATTCAGTACGAAGATACCGTCAAATTGGCGGTAGAACCAACGCAGCATGCGGCGGAGCCGGTCGACGGATGCGGGTTCAAAATGAAGGCTTTGTCTGGCGTATTCCAGCCAGTCGGTGTGCAGGTAGAAATATGCCGGAACAGAGTACGCCGTTTTCAGATACAGACCGCACAGTCCCATCGGGCCTTCCGTCGAAACCATCAGCTTGTTGTAGTCACCATTTAAAAAGGTCCGTTCCAATTCCATGACGTTAACAAATCGGAACGTCTGGTCGCGATAAAACGGAATGTCGAATGAGAAAGGCGCGCTGAATTCGTGGAGCCGTGGGGATTGGGCGGATTTCGATGAAGCGACCGCGAATGTGAACGGCAGGTTGTAGTCGATGGCGGCTTCCCGCATGAGTTTCAGCGAATTGCCGACTCCGTTTTTTTCAAAGTATGTATCTGAAAGCCAGAAAACCCCATCCGGCGATACCGGTGATGATGTGTAGGTGGCGAACTCATCGAGAAATGTGCGGTTTGCATGCTGCACCTTGGCGCTGGCGAAGTTGGCGCCCAGAATGCACGACGCGGCAAGTGCGGGAAACGGTAGCCCGTCAGACCACGATGCGATGTCCAACTGTTTGTTCGCCTCTGGGTTCGATACCGCTGCGCTTTTAAACCAGGTACGCACATAGGCGGGTACTTCAATGTTTTCGATAGACGGCAGCGGAGATTGTGCTGTCTGGGCGAAGCGTTCCGATGCTTTCAGCTTGGTGTCGACCCGGGCAGACAGCACCTGCACCAACTGCTCAAACATATTTGGAATGGCCGATTCCAGTGTGTCAATGAATTCCTCGTTTCCACGAAGTCGGGCATCCGCAAGAGAATCGAGTTCGCTGATAAGCGGTCGATACACTTTGTTGGTCATTCGGCGAATAACAAATCCGGGTTTTTTACCGCCCAAGGCATCGTGAAATGCGCGTAGAAACCGGCTGGTGTATTTGTGACGGCGTAACTCCATTACCGCATTTAAAATAAACAATGCGATTATCTTTTCCTGACCGGTTCCTTTGTGCAGCAGTATGCGGAGCATTCCCGGGTCGTTCAGATACATGGTCAGTTGGCAGAAGAAATGTAAAAAAGTCGCCGTCATTTTTTCGCCGCCGAGACGATTTCCAAACGGCGCCACATCACCCTGCAGCAATCCCTGTCGCGCCAGCTCACTGAGGGAATGTTGTTGTCGCATCTGTGGAAGATCGGGAATACCAATTGTGGTTCCGCAGGTGCCGGCAAACATGCCCATATGGCAGTCTGACCCGCCTGTCATGGCTTTTTTGTATGGTCGCAATGAACAGTCACGGGGGTTCAGACCGTGTTTTTTACCCAACTGATCTATCTTTTCAGGTGTCAGCGAATCGAGCCAATTGGCGAGCAGAATACTCTGCCGGGTATCGCGTTGACCGTTCACAACTTCGAAGTTGTCGAACAGCAGGGTGAAGAGTTCAATGAGCTCAACGGTGGTGCGGTTTTCCGGGTCGTAATAAAACAGCGGGTGCGCAAGTGTTGTGGGAATATTGTGGCTGTATGTGTAATTTAAAAATTGAAAAATGTCGCTGCGGAGTTGGTTGAGCGTCTCTTCCTGCTCGGGGGTGAAACCATAGGTCAGCACGTGGATGGCCACTCTGTCGTACAGGGGCACATTGCAGGTGAATTCTGCACCTACCAGGACGTCGTGTCCGGCGTCGAGCAATTGATAGCAGGAGCGGGCATTGTTGTGGTTGGTGACGGTGAAGACCTCCTGGTTGCATCGTTTCAGTTGGGCGAGTAGTGAATCGGTAGGTAGCCATGTCTCGCGACTGCGCAGAATACGCCCCAGCAGCTCGTCAGGTATATCACTATTTTGGTCATGACAGTGAAGATCCAATCGGATGCTGTCGTTGGGAAAGCGCGATTGTTGGGCATTAACAAATGAAGTGAACTCTTCATCAATGCGTTGTCTGATGTTTTGTGTCATGGCGGTTCTCCTCACCAAAGGGTCGCAAATGTTCGTGAGCGACCCGCGGGTTGTTTTGCAGCAGATTTAGAAAATTGGCGGCCCACAGCATCGATGTTTCCGCCACATACAGCGGGTAACTGTAGAGACGCCGAGTGCGGCTATCCACCACCTCGGGAAAACACCGCTCCTGCGTTACAAGTAGTTCGAGCTGTTTTCGTTCCTCATGAAATCTTGACCGATTGTACAGGTACAACGTTTCGAGCAGGTGAATTCCCAAACATGTCCAGACAGAGCTGCTCTGCCAGGGATTGAGATGATCCAAACGCAGGCTGGGTAGCTTCTCGGTACCGTTTCGATATCGCATCGGAAACGGCCCCGTCAGGTGGGCGTTGTCGACGCTTGCCAAAACCGCGTCGAAAGAAGTAGGCGAATTCGGATGAACAGCCCCGCTCCAGTAAGGCAGGATGTTGGCGTCTCCACTTATATAGGGCCGTCTGTTCTCGTCGTCGTAGAAGTAGTCTAAATTTGCGTTGTAATATTTCGACAAAAGGAGGTGTGGGTAGTTGAAGTTCTCAAGCGGGTTGGGAATTCCCAGTCGAGTCAGGGCCTGCTGAACGATGTAACAGATGCTGGTGGTATAGCATGAGGCATCGCGTCGAAGGTAATCCTGCGCTTCTGAAAAATGAACGGTCGATTTCACCGAACCATCCGTGGGGTTCACCACCAGACGAAAGAATCGCATGGCTTCTCTGCTTAGGAAGTGAAAATGATTTCGTACCAGTTCATGATTGCCGAGGGCACACAATCCATACAGAAGAAAGGCGAAACCGTCGGGTGCATAGGTTCCAAACGGAAAGTTGTACAGGCCGCCGTCTGGCAAAATCGTGAGTTCAAATCTTCCGGCCCGTTGATACGCGCGAAGGGCAAAATGGTAGCTTTTGGTGACTTCTGCTTCATAACCGGTATGAATCAACGCGGGAACGCAGCGTCCGAAATCCCGACTCCACAGTTCCGGATAGGTATCAGCGCTGGTTTGAAAGAACTCGTGTTTTTTATTGTAACAGCGTTCCACTATCTGGCGGCAAATCGAGGCTGGGCTTCCCGTGTACCGGCGCTTACGAATTCGTCTTTGCTGCCCGGTAAAAAAAATCCGAAACGAAACACGTGCGAGATTCACAATACTCAAATGCCAGGTCCTTTCCTCTGACGCGTCCCGGTAGCTTTATGACGCAGAGCGGGTTGGCGTTGCACACCTGTACAGTAAACGAGGGAAATGACAACTTCGGGACCGTTGGGTAACAAAACGGTATAGGAGTGTTACAAACCTGGGGCGGGTCTGTGACGCTGTATGTCAGCGGGGGGATTTTCGTCGGTGCTCAGGAGGTTAAAACGAACTGGAGCTTGTCTCGCAGCTGGGCAACGCGGAACGGTTTCTGAATGAAGCCTTTGGCCCCGGCGGAGAGCAATGCCTGCGCGTCCTGGTCAATCGAGTAGCCGGACGCAACAAGAATTTTCACATCCGGGCGCAGCTCTTTCATTTCAAAGAACGTGCTTTTTCCGTCTTTTTTGGGCATCACAATATCAAGGATGACCGCATCAAATCGATGGGGGTCTTTTTTGAATTCAACCAGAGCCTCTTCGCCGTCGCAGCACAGGGTGACTCTGTAATCCAGTGACAATAAGATACTGTCGGTCATTTCGCGCACAATCGCTTCATCGTCCACCACCAGAATATGCACTGCGTTGTCTTGCTTTGGAACCATTGAACTCGGAAGGGAACGACGCGCGTTTTTAGCGGCACTTTCGCCCTCCGGCAGATATATTGAGAACGAATTGCCTGTGTCAGGTTCAGACATCACATCAACACCACCGCCGTGATTTCTGCACGTGCCATATACCGCCGCCAGTCCAAGACCGGTGTTCTTGTCGTCCGCTGTGAGAAACGGTTCAAATATTTGAGACACGGTTTGGTCGGAGATGCCCTTTCCGGTATCGGTAACAGAAATTTTCAGATAGGAGCCGGCCGCCACATTCAGTTTTTCCAGCAGCGGAGAATTGTCTTTGAGATGCGCATCACTGGTGGAGATGGTGAGGGTGCCGCCGTTCGGCATCGCGTCGCGCGCATTGACCGTGAGGTTGAGCAATGCATTTTGGATTAACGACGGATCTCCTTGAATCACCGCCCGTGTCGCTTCCAGGTGCTGTACGATGGAGATGTTTTTGTGAACTGTTCGATTTAAAAAACCAACCAGGTCTCCAATGAGATGATGCACATCGACCGAGACATTCAGATATTTCCCTTTGCGTGCGAATGCCAGCAGCTGAAACGTAAGTTCTTTCGCCCGTTGTGCACTGGTGAGAATGCCCGCGGTATACGACTTGTATTTTTTGGGGAGTGCTTTGTCCTCATCGAGCAGGTCGGCGAACCCCATAATTGCCGCGAGCTGATTGTTGAAGTCATGCCCGATACCGCCGGCCAATTGGCCGACCGCCCGCATCTTTTCTGCATTTCTGAGTTCCTCCTCCAATTTGACCCGGGTTGAAATATCCATGGCTGAGAAAATGACGCCTTCACTCAGATTATTCATATTGAGCGGTGTGGAACTGAGAAGCACGTCAAGGATATTTCCATTTTTATTTTTCCATTTTGTTTCTACGGTGCCGGTTCCATTTACGCCGATTTGACGGTACTTTTCCTCACCCACATAGATGAATTCATCTTCGTTCGGATACAGAATTCGAGCACTTTGTCCCGTGAGTTCTTCGGCGCTGTATCCGCTCATTTCATGGATTTTGGAGTTGGTCCAGACGAGGTGCCGGTCTTTCACCATACCGATTCCTACAGGGGAAGCGCGGAATATGCTTTGCAGCATAATTTCGTTTTCCTGTGCCTGTCGATGGGCGAGCACGAGTTCGCTGATATCCTCGATAGATGCAATCATTCCGTCGAATTCACCCTCGGGGGTAAGTTGCGGCGCTCCGTTGATATTTAAAAAGACAACTGTACCGTCCTCGTGGCGGATGGCGTGTCTGATATTATGGACCGGCTGCAGTGTTTTTTTAACGATTATGAAAGGCAATTTTTCCAGGGAAAACGGATTGCCGTCAAAATCAGAAATCTCCCACTGAGGGTCGTTGTACGTGCGCTGTGCGATTTGCGATTTGGTCAGTCGCAGGGTTTTCTCGGCGGCCGAGTTGGCTCGCACGATTTGCCCATCCGCATTGATGACGGTGATGGCGATGGGCACCGTCTCAAATATGTGAAGCAACAGGGCATATTCAGTTTCACGCGACACGTCTATGCAACCTTTTCAATTGTTGGTTACCAGTTAGTATAAGGCGAAAAATTTAGGGTTCAAGCCGGTTCCAAGCGAACGCAAACAATCAGCGGTTTTCAACGATCCGGATCTGCATCGTAATCATCGACCTGCGTATTATTGGACCCGATGATGACCAGCCCGGATATAAGAAGGGCGCCCAGCAATACCGCAATGACAATGGCCACCCACATCTGCAGTTTGCTGCGTTCTTCCGGGGACGGCCCCGGTGCGAGGGAATCATGCGGGGTTACTCCCAAGAACTTGCTGATCCGTTTTTCCGGTTCGTCCCCGAATTGCCGGCGCCACGATACGTCACTTTCCTCCAGTTCTTTTTCGGGGTCCCATGAATCTTCAGTGCTCAAATCAACGGTATCGCTGCGGTCTTTTCGCGCAGTGTACTTCTGGGCTTCTTTGGCCACCTGGTCGGTACTGACGTTCGAAAAGCTGTAGAAACCGGTGGTTTTCTTTTTGGCGGGGACCGAGTCCGAAATGGCCGGTTGCTCTTCGGTCTGGTGGTCCTTTGCAATCCAATCCAGAACATATGCCACGCGTTTGGCGGCCTTCAGTTCGTCATTGCTTAGTTGATTTCCCCGCTCCTTTAAGTGGATAGCGCCGCAACGTACCAATGAAATCATTGCCTGTTCCGCATCTATCCGCTCTTTTTTGTCGCCGACGATGGTGTTCAATTCTGATTCAGATGCACCGGCGGCAATGCCTTCCAGCAGGTCTCTGCCCAGGCCGGTGAAGGTGCTGGCCACGTCGTGAAACATGGAACGATCCACATGAAGATTGTCGAGCAGCTGGGAGTTTTCCATGCGAACGTCAGGCCCGAACAGTAGGTTCAGTTTGCCTCGGGCCCATTCGTATAAGCCGTCAATCGGTAGGAACACATTCTTTGGTCTGGGGGCGGAATCATGGGTGCGGAAAGTCCAATGGCCACTGTCGGTAAGTAAAAGTTGAAGAAACGCAGGGTGGCCCAGGTCTTCTTTTCCGTCCACCCCTTTGCGCACGATAGATCGTACACTGCCGTTCACCATGTCGACTTCAAAAATATTCCAAGAGTCATTCACCGACAACGTTCCGCTGATTCCGGCAATCGACAACACTGAAATCACCGATTGCATGCCGGTGGTTTCCACTCTATCGTTCAGCTTTCGACCTGCGTCAATGCGTTCTTCCAGCAGGCGAATGGGCGTCAGCGCTTCTCCCAGCCGTTCGAATACGTTTTCCATCTGAATGATTTCTTTGCCGTTTTTTTCCTGCCACCACTTCATAAGCAGCGCGGGGGTCCATTTCAGCGCGGGATGACGATGAAACCGCTTCACCAGCCACCAGCCCGGATCACCCGGTTTGGCAACTTCTGAAATGGCCACATCGGGATGAAATTTCAGCGCGGCCCGATACCCGTGTTCGTCGGGGGTCGTGGCAAATGCCTGCACCTGATGTTTTTTCAGCGCGCGCGCCAGGAGGTCCCGACGTTTCTTGTTTTCGCCCACAACCAGCACTTTCAGTCCCTGAATCATTGGTAATACAATAGATTCTGTGCGCAGACCGCTGTTGGACTCGCGGGCGGGGTCTAAATCTTCCCATGTATCTTTAACGGGTTGTGATTGTTCCGATTTGGCTTTGGTTTCTGTCATCTGTTTCGCTATCACCCCGTGCTTTTTCTTCCAGTAGGGAAAGTCGGCAGGGGCAAAATCGTAAAATCCAGCTTTTAATATACACTGCTTCTTGCTAGAAGCATTAATAATATGAAAACATAGAATTATTTCATATTTGAACCCGGTTGCCGGGCGATAGAGTGGCTGATGCGGGGCAACCGAATAGTTGTATATCGAAAAGGAAAAATCTAGAAGTGACGGGGTTTATCCCCGGCCGCGCCAAGCCGGCAGAACGGTCTGGCGGAAGATACGGAACCGACTTATATCCGTTTTTGGTGATTGTGATATTGCGGTGTCAGTCCCGGTGGATAAGAGAGGCGAAAATGGAACCCAGAGAACGGCGCACCCAGCTGTTGGAACACGCGGCTCGATTGTTCGGTGATCGCGGGTATTATAACACATCTGTTTCAGATATTGTTTCTTCTGCAGATGTGGCGCGCGGAACGTTTTATCTGTATTTTGCCAATAAACGAAAGCTCTTCGAGGAGTTGGTTGATAGTTTGCTGCTGCGACTGACCAGCTGTATCGAGACAGTTGAGGTGCACGAAGCCGCGCGTTCGCCCAAAGAGCAACTGGTTGACAATCTGGTTCGGGTGTTTGTGCTTCTTTGCGAGGAACGTCACATGTTGTCAATTCTGCTGCGTGGCGCGGTGGGGTTGGATAGGGAAATTGACGACAAGTTGCAGGATTTTTACCGTGAAATTCTGGAAGCCATTGAGAATTCGCTTACTTTGGGGCAACAGATGAATCTGGTGCGGCGAGTGAATACCCGGATTGCCGCACTGGCGGTGCTCGGTGCGGTGAAAGAGGTGCTTCACGCGTTGTTGGATAGCGAATACAGCCTGGACTCGGAGCGGGAGATTCGTCAGCAGGCAACCGATATTCTGGAAATTTTTTCTATCGGTGTTCTCGAAGACGGGGTTTCGATTCCCTGAGTCGACAAAAAAACGAACCTCGCTTTACAAAGACGTCCGCCAAAGTAAGATAACAAAAAATTGAACGCCCTAGCGAAAGGAATCTCCATGAGTTCCCACAACCCGGAAATATGTTTGACCTTTGACGACGTACTGCTGCAGCCCAGCTATTCAGACGTGATGCCGTCACAGGTCGATGTGTCCACACAATTGACGCGGGGAATTCGATTGAACGTTCCCCTGTTGAGTGCGGCCATGGATACGGTGACCGAATCAGAGACGGCGATTGCGATGGCGCGATTCGGCGGGGTCGGAATTATTCATAAAAATTTTACCCCTGAGGAACAGGCCGCCGAAGTTCGCAAGGTGAAAAAGGCCGAAACCGGAATGATTATCGATCCGCTCACGGTGCATCCGGACCAACGACTGTCGGATGCGCTGGATTTGATGAACCAGCATAATATTTCAGGACTCCCCGTTGTGCTGCCCGGTGGAAATCGTCTGGTGGGCATTATTACCAACCGGGATGTTCGTTTTGAAACCAATGTGAATCTGAAAGTATCGGAACTGATGACCAGGAATTTAGTCACCGCGAAGGAGCATTTGACTCCAGAAGAATGTAAGAAGCTGCTGCACAAACACCGCATCGAAAAACTGCTGATGGTCGATGAAGAACAGAATCTGCTGGGGTTGGTGACCATTCGCGACCTTCAGAAAACCGAACAGAACCCCAATGCGGTGAAAGATGCGCGGGGGCGGCTGCTGGTCGGCGCCGCTGTCGGCGTGGTGGAGGAAGATCGTATTGCGCGTGTTGCCCACTTGGCGTCGCAGGGGGTGGATGTGGTGGTGATAGATACCGCGCACGGGCATACTGAGGCGGTCATCGGCGCGGTGAAAAAAACCAAGACTGAATATCCGGAACTCCAGGTGGTGGCGGGCAATGTGGCGACCGCTGAGGGGTGCAGAGCACTGATTGACGCGGGTGCGGATGCGGTTAAGGTCGGTATCGGCCCCGGGTCGATTTGCACGACACGAATTGTTGCCGGCGTGGGGGTTCCCCAGGTGAGTGCCATCATGAACTGTGTTGATGCGGCAGAAGGCACCGGCGTACCGATTATCGCCGACGGGGGTATCAAGTTTTCGGGAGATGTGGTCAAGGCGATTGCCGCGGGCGCGAGTACGGTTATGCTGGGCAGCATGCTGGCCGGAACCGACGAGTCCCCGGGGCAGATGGTGTTTTATCAGGGGCGCAGTTACAAAGCGTATCGTGGAATGGGGTCACTGGGCGCCATGCGACAGGGCAGTAAAGATCGGTATTTCCAGGCGGATGCCGATTCAAAGAAGCTGGTTCCCGAGGGTATCGAAGGCCGCGTGCCGTACAAAGGGACGCTGGATAATATTCTGTATCAGCTGGTGGGCGGGTTGCGGTCGGGTATGGGATACACCGGTTCAAAGGATATCAGCGAAATGAGAACCAAGCGAACCAATTTTGTCCGCTCCACCCCGCAAGGACTGAAGGAGAGTCATGTGCACGACGTGATTATCACCGAGGAAGCCCCGAACTATCGATTGGAACCATAAGTATGTACACCAATGAACACGTAGCGGCGTTTCGCGAAACGCCCTTGCATCGCGAAATGCCCTTACACCGCGAAACACGCACGTCCCTTCTATTGACTATTCTATTGTCTTTTGTGTTCAGCGCCTGTTATGGCTCCACCATGCCCGACGCGGGTCCGCGCGGCACCGTGCGATTCAAGAGTAATGCGCCGGATGCGATTCTTGAAATCAACGAAACACGACTCGGGCCTATTGGAATGTTCGAAGAGACCGGCGTGCTGCTCAAACCCGGAGAACATCGGGTCGTTGTGTACCAGGACGGTTTTTTCAAAGAGTACCGGCTGATTACCGTGGTGCAGGATGAACTTCAGATTGTGGAGTTTTCCCTGACACCGATTCCCAGGTAGCAGAAGCGAAGGCGGTTTATGAACACGGGCGCCCCCGATTCAATCTACACGGTATCCTCACTGAATAAGCAGGTGAAGAATGCATTGGAGCGCACCTGGGGCGGCATTTGGCTTGAAGCCGAAGTCACGTCGGTGACATTTGCCGGCTCCGGTCATGTATATTTCAAGCTGATTGACCCGGGAAAAAAGGCAACCGTGGATGCCGTGATGTGGCGCGGAATGGCGGTTCGGTACGGTCGTCGAATTCAGGAAGGTGCACTGCTGCGGTGTTTCGGGCGCGTTACCCTGTATGAGCTTGGGGGCCGGTATCAGTTTGTGGCGGAACGCATTGAGGATTCCGGAGAAGGTGCCAAAGCGCGCGCGCTGGCCGAATTGAAGGAGCGGTTGCTGAAAGAAGGGTTGTTTGCTCCCGAAAAAAAGCGAATGCTGCCCGGTTGTCCATCATGCGTGGGGGTGGTGACCAGCCGCACGGGGGCCGCATTGCAAGATATTATCACCGTTGCATCCAGACGGTTTCCCACCCATCTGTTGCTCGCGCATGCCTCTGTGCAGGGGGAATCGGCGGCTCGGGAAATCGCCGACGCGGTGCGTTTTTTGTCGACCAGCGGCCGAGTGGATGTGTTGATTGTGGGACGCGGCGGTGGTTCGTCGGAAGACCTGGATGCTTTCAATGACGAAGCGGTGGTGCGCGCAGTGGCGGAGTCACCGGTTCCGGTGGTGTGCGCGGTCGGTCATGAAGTGGATACCAGTTTGGCGGAGCTGGCAGCGGATCGGCGCGCGGCGACGCCCTCCGAGGCGGCGGAGCTGGTGGTTCCCCGACTAGACGATTATCAGGACAGGTTGCAGGAATTGAAGCAGCGGTTGTGGATGGCGGTGAAGTCTCAGTTGACGTTGGCCAAACAGCAGCAGTCGGTCACCCGGGGGAGACTGACCGCCCATGACCCGCGCGTTCGGTTGCGCAAACAGGCGGAACGACTATCTTCATTTCGCGCGTTTTTCACGGGGTGGAAGAATGCGGCCGTATCGCCCCGTCAAAAGCGGCTCGACGATTTGACCCATCGATTGATGCGATTTTCAGATACCGCGGTTCAAAGCCGAAAAGGCGATTTAATGGCTGCGTCTGAAGGACTGTACCGATGGCCCAAACCCGCGTTGCAGCGGAGTCGGGCAGATTTGGTAACGGCGTCTTCCGGTCTGTTTGAATGGCCTCGTCCCACCATCGCTCAGGCAAGGGGCGATCTGGGGCGGTTGATGGCCTCGTTGGATGCGTTGAGTCCCCTGGCCAGTCTGCGCAGGGGATATTCGATAGTGCGGGATGAAAACCAGAAAATTGTCAAGTCGGTGGAAGCTGTATCAGAGGGGGAGCGAATTGAAGTGATATTTACTGATGGAACGCTGGGAGCCACGGTGGATAGAACCTCCAGAACAGATGAATCGAAGTGAATGATGAACCGAACACAGATTGTTGAAATCGACAAAAAATACATATGGCATCCGTACACCGAGATGCAGAATTATATTGAGAACACGAATCCGGTGGTGGTGGAGCGGGCGGAAGGGTTTTATCTGTACGACAAAGACGGAACCCGTTACATGGACGGCAACGGGTCGTGGTGGACATCGATTGTAGGGCACAATCATCCCACGCTGATGAGCGCCATAGTTGAGCGCACGCAGACGATGGTGAATTGTTCGTTTGCCGGCACCACCCATGAGCCGGCGGCGCAGTGTGCTGCAAATCTATTGCCTCGGTGCGGTCCGTCGTTCGCAAAAATATTTTTTTCTGATGACGGTTCCACCGCGGTGGAAGTGGCGGTGCGCATGGCGTACCAGTATTGGAAGAACGTGGGGAGGAATGAAAAAAAACGGTTCGTCACGCTCAGCGGTGCGTTTCATGGGGAGACCCTGGCATGCGCGTCGGTCTCTGGGGTGGAAGTGTTTCATACCGCATTGGGGGACCTCATCTTCGATCGGATTGTCCTGCCGTCTCCCGGACAGCCGGATGCTGATTTCACTGGTGACACCCCCTGGTATGAGCGGGCGTTTCAAGTGGCGGCAGATTTACTGGAACGGAAGCACGATGAGGTCGCGGCAATTATCGTGGAGCCGCTGGTCCAGGGGGCGGCCGGCATGCTGATGTATCCGCCGAAGTATCTTGCCTCGTTGCGTGCGCTGTGCTCAACACTGGATATTCTGTTGATTTGCGATGAAGTGTTTACCGGCTACGGTCGCACCGGATCTTTTCTGGCGCATACACAGGCCGGAATTGAAGCCGATATTGTCACGTTGGCCAAAGGGTTTTCCGGGGGAGAGCTGCCGATGGCCGCCACGATTACAACACAGCGGATTTTTGATGCGTTTTTGGGAAGTGCTGAAAAAACACTCTGGTACGGTCATTCGTTCACCGGAAACCCGCTCGGTTGCGCGGTTGCCAATGCCACACTGCAGGTGTTCGATGATGAGAAATTGTTGGAATCATTGCCGTCAAAAGCAGCCGCGATTGCTGCCGGCCTTGAGCGGTTGTCTGCCCACCCCTGGGTGAATGACGCGCGACAAACCGGAATTATTTCCGCGTTTACGTTGATTGATCCTCGCTCGCAAAATAAAAGCGGCGGGTATTTAAGTGACGCGGGGTGGCGGTTCTATGCAGAAGCCCGAAAGCGAGGTGCGCTGCTTCGTCCCCTCGGAAATGTGGTGTATTTCGCGTTGCCCCTCACGGTAACCGTATCTCAGATTGCAGACCTGTTCGATGTTTGCGAAGCGAGCCTGCAAGCGACCTTCTGATTGTTTTATGGAGGGCGTGCGAAATGTGGTATTCTAGTACAAACGTTTCAAAGGAGAGGTGACTTCATGAAAACGAGAAGTTGGACAATGGTTTTTATATGTTTGCTGTTCGGTGTGTGGATGGTGTGGGGATGCAGCGATGATAGTGGGGATGATACCGGTACCGACGGCGATACCGATGCGGACAGTGACGGCGACGCCGATGGTGACACAGACGCCGACGCGGATGGCGATACCGATGCGGATTCTGACAGCGATGCCGACGAAACGGATTGCAACGGTGTGGTTGGCGGCGATGCGGTGACCGATGCCTGCGGTGTTTGTGACGGTGACGGCAGCACCTGCGATTGTTCTGCTGGGTCGTATTGTGAACAGATGGTGAATGCGCACAATCTGGTGCGCCGGTCGGTCAATGACGGTACGTTTCACGACCAGCCGGTTCCAACCACGCCGATTCCAGATGTCACCTGGGATCCGCTGCTGGCACAAGTGGCGTTCAATTACGCCTCAAATTGTGTCTGGGCGCATAATGAAAACCGCACCAGTGATTATGAGGCGTTGGGCGGAACCGATTATGTGGGAGAGAATATGGCAGCCCAGTGGGGCGGTGGAGAACCTGACCCGGAAAGCATTGTTGTGAGCCAGTGGTGTTCTGAAGTAGACGAGTATCATTACGATTCAAACACTTGTGATTCAACTTGCGGCCACTATACCCAGGTGGTATGGGCGGAGACGCTGCGCATCGGTTGCGCCACGGTGGATTGTTCCGCGTCCGGTAACGGATATATCACGGTGTGTGACTATGCCCCCGGCGGTAACTTCAACGGGCGACGCCCATATTGAGGGTATTTTTGTTATGCAGCAAATCGTAGAAACCGCGATGCGTGCCGCGCGGGCGGCAGCCGGAGAAATGCTGTCCCATTGGGATCACCTGAATATTGATTTCAAAGCGATAAACGATTTGGTGACGCAGGCGGATGTGGCCGCTGAAAGAATAATTAAAGAGCATATCGAATCGGCGTTTCCGACTCACGGTATTTATGCGGAGGAGTCGCTGGAGCGGGCATCGCTGTTCAGCGACCATGTGTGGATTGTTGATCCCCTTGATGGAACCACCAATTTCGCCAATAAGATTCCTCATTTTTCTGTATCGATTGCATACGCGCAAAAGGGCGAAGTGCAGATGGGGCTGGTGTATGATGTGGTAAAAGACGAAATGTTTCATGCGATAAAGGGGGAGGGCGCGTTTTTAAACGGGGCGCCCATTTCTGTGTCAAATAAAGCAGCGGTGAATCAATCGATCATCTGCACCGGGTTTGCCTACGAACGGGGGCCGCTGATGCGGGCGACACTGGCCGCGGTGCAGCGTTTATTTGAAGCGAATATGCGTGGGCTCCGCCGGTTGGGCAGCGCGGCGTTGGATTTTTGCTGGGTGGCGTGCGGCCGGCTTGACGGCTATTTTGAATACAGCCTCAAACCGTGGGATTTTGCTGCAGGCGCGTTGATACTCACCGAAGCGGGCGGGCGAATTCTGAGTCACACCGGAACCCCGTTTGACCTGAACGCCACCGGTGCGATTGTCTCTTGTCCCGACCTGTTTGATGAATTCGTGGAGACGGTTGTGTTTTCAAGTGGGGGACATACACAGTGAGTATACTCACACCGGTTACTCCTGCAGCTTCTCCAAATCGGCGAGATCCTGCAAGCGACCGGAAGATTTTTTATTCGTTATCAGATCGGTTTTGCCGATGAAACGCGTGAGAATATCTCCATATTTTCCCCGCACAGCGCGATTCTCAATTTCTGCAAAGTCAACGCCATCGATGTCGTTTAGAAGGTCCACCCGCACGGGCTCCACCCCAAATTTTAGAATATTCTTTTTGTCGCTGAATTTTTCTGCATGAAGTGTATGTTTTTCGAACCCGAACGCAACCGCATACCCGCCGACAATCATTTATTCGACATTATTCTTTTCGAACAACCTCAACAACTCTTCGAAGTCGGGATGGGTATTCATATAAAAATTTCCCTGCCTGGACGCGTAATTCTTCCACCATATGTATTGCGGTTTCCGGGTCCTCTACGAAATCTCTATCACACGAATGAGTCTTCGAGTCGTTCGGTTTTTGTTCAATTGTCAGAGAAAGCGCCATAAAATATTTACTCCACACGTATTCTACTTGAATTTCGGATGAATACAAAAGACTTTAAGTGAATTGCGATTGGGAAAGATAGGCGCTCATGGTACAAATGGGAAATGGGGTTTGTCGTTAAGTCGGAAGTATTGCTTGCTGTTGCGTGTGGTCTGACGATTCTGTTGCTGTCGCAGCGGACGTGGGCGGATTCTTTTTACACTGATACAACTTCGAAACCCGTCGTTATCGTGTTTTTGACATCGTCGCATTCGGGACAAATGGCCGCGGAGCAGGAATTCGTGACAGCGCTGAAATTGTCACTGGATCGATTCAAGGTGGTGAGTATCGACGTCAGTGATGCGGCGTTTTCAGCGGTACCTCTGTCACAGCGACTTAAAATAATTGCTTCGTACACCGCCCAATGGGATGCGGTGGCATCCATCTGGTTGGAAGAAGTCGAAAACGATATCATTTTGCTGAACCTGGCGGCGATGAGCACCGGCCGAGCACTGGTGCGCATCATCGAAGCGGAAAATTCGCCATCGGCCAGTGAGGAACTCGCATTTGCCGCTCAGGAATTGCTGGGAGAAGCATATCTGTTTGAAGCGGAGCCCGGAAAGGATGCGGTTGCAAAGACCGTGCAGACAGTGAAGGAAAAAATACCGGAGAACCCGCACGAGCATTCACGCGGCATCGGAATAATGCCGTTTTTCGAATTGGGGCGTGGTCTGTACGGTCATCGCGGACCTTCCTTTCAATTGGGCGGTGGGTTGGATTTGATGTTCCCGGTGCGCGCCTCGATACACGCACGGATTGGTGGTGGGGGAGTATCCGGCCCCAATGCGCCTCTTTTGGACGGGATCATTTCTATGAACGGCGCATTTCTGCGCACAGTACTCGATTACCGAAAAAAATTTCGCTGGCTGAGTCTGGGTGGAGAAATCGGTGTGGCAACATTTCTTCGCTTTGTGGATATGGCGCTGGGTGAAAGCGGAAATCAGGAGTACACCATTTTGAATTTCAGAGCATTTACTGGGGTGAATGTATCGTTCCCGCTTACTTCGAAAACTCATCTGTCCTTCGGCGGAACGTTGGGAACACTTTTTCTTCGAAAGCGATTTCGGCGCTTGTCTGACAATGCCATTGTTGTGGCCACGCCGCTTGCAGACTGGTCACTGTCCGTTGGAATGCTGATTTTCTTATAGTTTCGGTTTTTGGCGTATCGGTGGTTCGGTTTGTAAAAAGATGGAACCTTTTTCAGTTGTGGTGCAATGATAAAGAAGAGAGGATGCTCAGGATGCCGGTTTGCATGATTCTGAATTCGGTATCGCCGTGGAAAGGCAGTGTTGATTTGGTCGAGCGAACGGTTCAAAGCGTGCCGGACGACGACATGTTGATGGCGCAGATCGCCGATGGTAATTTGGTGATGCTGGGGGAGTTATATCTTCGGCATCGCAGGATGGTGCATGGTGCGGTGCGCCGTTTTGCGCCGTCTATCTCTGAAGCACAGATAGAAGAATTAGGACAAGATATTTTTATGTTGCTTCATAAAAAAGCGGGCAGCTATCGAAGCCGGGGAAAATTTCGTTCTTTTTTATATGGAATCGCTGTAAAAAAGGCCCGTACCTGGCAACGAAATTTTTCATTGCGATGTCGTATTCTCGGTAATACCCCGCCTGAAATGCTGGTGGGTGCAGGTGGAATGCAGCCATGTCCTGCGGAGCGTGCGGCGTTGCGGGAGACGGTACTACAGGTGCTTGCGCGACTTCCCGGTCGGCAGCGGGACGTGTTGGTGCTTCACGCGGTAGAAGGATTCAGTTGTGATGAAATCTCTGAAATATTGGGTGTCAGTCCCAAGACGGTTCGCACCCGTCTGTTCCGGGCGAGGCAAGCGCTGCTTGACAATGTGAACAAAGATAACTGGGTTCACGCACTTCAAAGGGAAGCAAGATGAAAGATTGCTCGCAGGTACAGAATCTGGAACGCTGGAGCAAAGACAAGCCGTTGTCTCCCTCTGTGCGCGCCCATCTGGAGGAGTGCGCAGACTGTAGAAACCGAATACGGCAATGGGATGATGTCGAATCAACGTTGCAGGAAATTTTTTACTATTCCGATACCGGCGACAATACGTCGCGTGTGGCGGCGGCAGAGGCATTGATGGCGAAGGTTCGCCACAACGGGACAAATTGGGGGGCACGCTTGTTTTTCAGACCGGTTTGGGTCGCGGTAGCGGTCGCAATAGTGTTACTGTCAATCGGTGTGGTTTTTTATGCATCGTTCGCAGAAAAAGAAAGTGCTTCCCGGAAGACGTCCAGATCTCTTCCGTTATTTGTGGCCGATGTGAATGGAAATCGTAGTGGCGCCAAGACAGTTTCCGGTGATGGATATCGAGTTCCGGCATCGAAAAGTGCGCGGCAGATACTGTCGATAGAAAACGATCGCGTGGGCATTGATACAGGAGCAGAGGTAGTTGTTGCTCGAGCTGAAAAAGCAGAGGTGTTGTTGGCATTGGTATCTGGAAAAATTGCATGTGATGTTTCAAAACGCCGGGGAGATGAACGATTCGCAGTCGAGAGTGGAAAGGTTCGCGTGGAAGTTGTCGGCACACGGTTCAGTGTATCTTCTTATGGGACTGACCATAGCGTTGCGGTTTTTGAAGGGGTGGTTCAGGTGTTCGTGAAGGATAAAATGTGGCGTGTGTCCGCGGGGGACGTGATTCAGGTATCTGATACCGGACGGGGCGAGCGGCAGAAGCTTACAACCAAAGAAGCAGACGAAATCGATCGGCTACTCAATACCCAGGGTGATGAACCGTCGGTTTCTGCAGATGAGTCAGTGGAGCCTTCAGATGTGGAGGACCAAACCACGGCGAAGAGCAACGAGCGTTATTCTGAATCCGATGAACACACCGGCAGTAAAACCGGTAAAGATTATAGACGGGGTGCAAAAGGGGATTTGACATCATTTCAAAATTGGATTCTGGAAGGCGAATTTTCAAAAGCCAGAAGCGGTTTAACCGATCATTTAGAGACGGTGCCCACCGATTCGAGAGCATGGTTGTTGCTGGCGGATTGTGAACGAAAATCCGGGCAATGGCACGCGTCGGTTCAGGCGTACAGAAAAGTGATGCGGTATTCATCCGGCGCTGCCCAAAGGCGAGCCGCATATCGGGCGGCTTCCATTCTGCAGGATGAGCTGAACGAGCACCGAGAGGCGATTTCCCTATTCGAAGACTATCTGGCTGTTGCATCTCTGCAAGACGCGGTTCGCCCCGAGGCGATGATTCGAATGGCTCGATCATATCTGCAAATCGGCAACCAAAAAGAAGCAGAGCGATTGCTCAAACAGGTGGCATTTGAATATAACGGAACTTCGGCTGCCGTACGTGCACGTAAAATGCTTCGGGATAATTGACTTCGTTCAATAAAACAGCAAAAAGGCTCTCTGCAGATGACCAATAACTGCTACAATCATCGAATGGGAAGCGTCCGTCAAAAATTAGTTTTCACATCTTTGTTTATTGCAGCCACGTGGTGCGTATCGACAGGGTGCACCGAGGATTTGGTGATTGACGACTTGGGTGCGCAAATGGATTCAGAAACCTCTCAGAATGCGCAGGGCGATACCTCTGAAGCATCTTTGTGCATGCCCGCATCCTCGGACGACATAGCGGCTTCACCGGTGGTTGATGTTATCATAGCGGTCGATAATTCAGCGGGGATGGATGACGAAGTGCTGATGGTACAGAATGCGTTGGCTGATTTTTATTCACGCCTGGCAGCGTCCGGCGTAGATGGACAAATTACGCTGATTACGGCACCTTCTCCTTCTGATGACGACAAGGTAAAAAACGGTATCTGTGTGGGAACGCCGCTGGGCAGCGGAGAATGCCCTGACGATTCAAGTCTGCCGGCGTATTTCCATGTGTTGCAGGCGATTGCCAGCAAAGATGCATTGACATTGATTCACTCGACGTTCGAACAATGGAAAAGTCGAATTCGAGAGAACAGTCAGATTCATCTGATGGTTATCTCAGACGACAATGCCGATGTCACCGCCGATGAGTTTGTTGCATTAATGAATGCGTTGACACCTCCGCTGGAGAATTTCTTTTTTCATACCGTCAGCGCCTCTGCGGACAAGACAGCAGCCTGTGAAGCGGACCCGCCGTCGCCCTGTTGTGACTATGCAGCGAAAGCGGGAGTTGAATATCAGAATCTGGCCGGTCGTACCGGTGGTGTTTCAGCGGACTTGTGTCAGCAGGATTTTTCAACGGCGTTTAACAATATTGCCGATGGGGTGATTTCGCTTCGCTGTGAATCGGTTATGAATGTAGAAATTGTTCCTCTGTAGTGATCAGAGAGATTTTCCAGGGTAAGAAAGTGTTGTTGCCTACTCAGGGACCGTGTTGTCCGAGTCAGAGTCTGCATCTGAATCGCGGGGGTCGTCGCCCGTATCGTTGTCGGTATCGTCATCGCTGTCAGATGGTCCATCCGAACCGCAATCCTCGATAGTCGGGTCACATGTTTTCCACGGGTCGCAGTCTTCCACCGCCGGGTCACAAACCGGGCAATCCCCCGGAACCACTTCGATGGTGTTGTCTTCCTGTTTAGAAGGAGACGCATGAACATTTTCGATAACCGCTTTGCCAAATCCGGCATCGCCGAACGTCGCGGCATCCACCCAAACTTCGTAGACTACTCGAAAATCCCATTTCTCTGCATTTTCGGGCAGCGAATACTGCGCGTCAGTGGCCGGAGAGTCGACCGTGTACACCAATTCACAACCGTTCAGGTTTCGATTCAGGGATGTGGACACGCCGAGTATATCTTCCGCATCACCTACAATCATTTTTCCATCGCCCCCGGTGACGCCGAGAGTGCTGTAGCCCGATGGACTGGTTTCATCTTCAGAAATGTAATCCAGTTTGAAATGAAGCGTCAGGTTTCCATCTGCGTCATATAGCAGCATTTCTGCATGGTCACTTCCCACCAAATCTTTGAAGGTATGTTCTCCCTTTTTACTGTCTTCCCATCCGATGGCGGTTTCTCCATACGTGTTGTCGACGAAGCTGGGGTCCAGGGTCAGGCGAAGATGAACCCATTGCTGATCTGCCACCACTTCGACCACCTGTTCGATGGAGGCCGCGGGGACATTGGGCTCGTCTTCACTGTAAAAGCATTCCACATCTTGCTGAATGACCTCTGTCGTGATACCAGTGGTTGTATTGGCGTTGCATTCGTCAGCAGTTTCCGGCGGAATTCCCGGTTCCAGCGCATCTCCACTGCCTGAAATCCCGGCTCCGGGAAATTGAATTACCCCGGTGGATGTATCCGATGTCTGGTTATCATCCGTGGATTGATTTTGGGGTGTGATGGCATTATCAGCCTGGGATGCATCATCACCATTAGAACCGGATGTGTCGTCACTGCACGCGGCAAACCAGATTGCGGCAACTGCAAATAAAATCAGTTTGTATTCATTTTTCATGTCTTGCTCCTTGTCATTTACGGATGTTTGGGTAGTGATTCAAACAGTACGGCACGCAACGCAGAACAACGCTGCGGGCGTATCAACATTCTGAAACGCACTCCGAAAACATCTTTTGAATGGCAATGTCGCCAGGGGGCGAAAAGGTTCCTAAAAAAAAAGCGTTATGAAAAGTTTTTTATCATGACGCTGCTTGGGTTCGTTGCTGGGAGCGTCGTGAATCCGAGGGCGGTATAAAACTGTTTTGCACCGCGGTTTCGGGGCGAAACGTCAACATATACCTGCGAGATGTTTTGTTGCTGCAGTAGTTTAATAAACTGGTTGACCAGTTTTGAACCCACCCTTTGACGTTGAACGGCGGGCAGCAAGTCAATATGCAGATGCGCCGGGCAGGGGGGCGAATTGAACCAACTCGGAGCCGGTGTATGAATCAGATTCAGAAAGGATCGTTCCACTGGTGAGCAACTGACGGTGTCGGCGGGAAAGATGGAACGCAGACGGGGAAGCCATTTGTGTTCCATCCATTCGATGAATTTTTCAGAATCCGCTGTGCCGAGAATATAGCCGTGGGGAATATTGTCGAGACAGGCGACCAGGCACAGCGATGCGTCGTATGACAAGTAGGGGAACGCGAACAGCTCCGCCGGTATCGACGAATTGAAAAAAAGGGTTGTCGCATCAGTGCCGCTGGCTGCCGTCCGCAGACAAATTTGTTGCACATGCGTTATATCGCCGGACTGGTATGGTCGAATCGTTATATTCATCACGTCAGTATTAGCACGTATTGTGTTTTTTCCAACTGCGGGGCTGAGAGAAGGCACGTGAAATATGCATAAAACCGGTGGGTGGAGAGCGAAACGGCCTGGGGGCTATCCTTTCAGCGCGTCGGCAACAATGCCCTGGGCCTCATCCTGAATTTGTTTCAGGTGGCTGCTGTCTTTGAAGCTTTCCGCGTATATTTTGTAGATGTCTTCTGTTCCCGAGGGGCGGGCAGCAAACCAACCGTTTTCGGTAACCACCTTCAACCCGCCGATGGAGGCGCCGTTTCCTGGGGCTGCGGTGAGTTTTGCGGTAATTTTTTCGCCGGCCAGTGTATCTGCGCTTACCTGCTCGGGGGACAGTTTGCTGAGAACCGCCTTTTCTTCCGGTGAGGAAGCCACGTCGTTTCGTTCGTAAATCGGCGCGCCGAATTTCTCGGTCATGGCGGCGTAGTGCTGCGACGGATCTTTTTCAGTAATCACGGTCATCTCGGCTGCGAGCAAATCAAGAATAATACCGTCTTTGTCGGTGGTCCATACCGTGCCGTCTTTGCGAAGGAAAGACGCGCCGGCACTCTCTTCGCCGCCGAATCCCATGGTGCCGCCGGATAGCCCCGCCACAAACCATTTGAAGCCCACCGGTACTTCGCAAAGGTTGAGTCCCAAATCCGCTGCCAAACGATCGATGATAGAACTCGAAACCAGTGTTTTTCCCACCTGTGCGTCTTTCGGCCAGCCCGGACGGTTTTTAAAGAGATACCCGATGGCGGTGGCCAGGTAGTGATTGGGGTTCATCAACCCGCTTTTACAGACAATGCCGTGACGATCGGAGTCGGGGTCGTTGCCGAAAGCGATGTCGAATTTATCTTTGAGCGAAATCAATGACGCCATTGCATATGGGCTGGAACAGTCCATTCGGATTTTGCCGTCGTGATCGAGTGTCATAAACGAAAAAGTCGGATCCGTGGAGAAGTTGACCACCTCAATGTTGAGATTGTAGTGATTGGCGATGGGTTCCCAATAATTGATGCTGGCCCCTCCCATGGGATCGACACCGATTTTCAGATTGCTTTTCGCGATGGCTTCCATGTCGATGACATTGGCCAAATCTTTCACGTACGGTCCGATAAAGTCGTGCTCTTTTAAGTTGGAAGCGGCGAGCGCCTGTTGATAGGTCATGCGTTTCACGGCAGCATTGTTGCCTGCCATAATTTCGTTGGCGCGTTCCTGTACGACTTTAGTCACATCGGTGTCTGCAGGGCCGCCATGGGTGGGGTTGTATTTGAAACCTCCCGCATCGGGGGGGTTGTGAGACGGAGTGATCACGATGCCATCGGCCAGGCCTTCAGAGCGACCTTTGTTATAGGTAATAATCGCGTGGGACACACCAGGGGTAGGTACCGGACCCTGTCCGGCTTGGTACAACACATTCACATCGTTGGCGGCGAGCACTTCCAAGGCGGTGCACAACGCGGGAGACGACAGCGCATGGGTATCCGCGCCGATGAACAGCGGGCCGGTGATTCCGGCGTTTTTCCGGTATTCGCAAACGGCCTGCGTGATGGCGGCAATATGCTTTTCGTTGAATGACCCCTTGGTGGACACACCACGATGACCGGAGGTGCCGAAGGACACCTTCTGCGCGGCGTTGGAAAGGTCAGGAGTTTCGAGGAAGTAGGCGGTAACCAACTTGGGTACGTCTACCAGTGTATTCAATGGGGCCGGTTTTCCGGCGAGTGGATGTAAAGCCATGGGTTTCCTTTCCTGAAGCGGTTAGATAGTCAAAAAGCTCGCGCGTTTTTACCCCATTTTCGCTGGATAATTCAATAGGAATCTAATGTCTCAGCACGTCCAGCACCGGGTTGTTCGGGGCGATCAGTTTGATGTAGTTTTTAAGTGTTTTGGTTACGACATAGCTGTTTACAGAGTCGTCGTATAAAGTGAATTTGCGCTTTTCCGCGTCCGGAGGCACGTTCCAGCTGTTCGGCAATTCCGATGTCCAACCCGACGGGGCGATGACCGAAAATACGAGTGCGTCTTTTTCACGCGTCGGGGGAACCAATGCCATGAAAATTTCGGCAGTTTCAAACTTGTGCCGGTTCTTTTGGGTTGCGGTCGAACTGGTGGTTTGGACCTTGAAATGAAAGCTGAGCTCTCTGGGGTTGTTAAACAGTATTTCATCATTTCGGGTGAGTAATGAGAATGAGCCGTTGCACAGTTTGATAATATCGCCCTCCCGTTTGATTTGAACTTCATTGTTTCGCGTCTGTTTATGCGATTCGACAAACTTCAGGAGCGACTGGGCCAGAGAGTCTCGATCTGCGGTTTCCTTCAATCGGTAGGGGATGGTGCGTTTTTCTTTCATCTTGGCAATGCTGTAAAATCCGAACAGCGATGCGGCTTCGCCGGAAACCCGCATGGGCAGCACCATCGGCATCGGTCCGATAATGTCAATGCGCGTCACATCCGATGCATCCTCATGTCGTTTCTGTTCTATGCGAAGCAGAAACTGGCGTTCCATTTTAGACAAAATCAATATCGCCTTGTGGGCTTTGGAAAAATCGATTTCTTCGTGTTGCCTGTCTATGGGGTCGAAAACACGCAATCGGTCGCCCCGCCAGCTGGCCCGAACCACCCGTCTTTCTTTGGCGGTCGGACGAATAAACAGAATCCACATGACCAGCCCGGAAAGCAGTGCCGACACGATGAATCCCAGTCCGAATCCGTACCAATCGTCGAACAGCAACTTCACAGTGACCCCAAGTGACATCCACAAGATCAGACAGACGACCGCCGCGAACAGCACAGCTTTGGCCTCTATACTGCGTCGGTCGAGTCGCTGAAGTTGGGCGGTGTTAATCATCAGTTGGGCACTCTAGCGAAAAGCGCCAAACGATCAAGAACGAATTTGGGCTCAATGCTGTCAATTATGCAATGCGGCTTCTACGGAGCAGTCTGAATCGGTTTTGGTTGACAATGTAATTACGGTAGTTACGATTGTGAGAGGAGGTTTTACATGGACGCAAAAGTTATTCAGGTTGGTAACAGCAAGGGAATTCGACTGCCGAGAAGACTGCTGCTGAAATACGGCTTTGGTGACAAGGTGACGCTTCGTGAGACAGAAGATGGTGTATTGATAGAAAAATCCGATGGCAAGCAATTGTCGTGGAAAGAGACCTATCAGGCGATGGCGGAAAGTGACGAAGACTGGACTGACTGGGCGGAGCTCGATGCTGAGGACATGGGATGAAGATAGAGCGGTACAGTATTTATTGGGCCAATCTGGACCCGGTTGTGGGCGCAGAAATCAACAAAACGCGGCCGGTTGCGGTGGTCAGTGATGATTTGATGAATCTGCATTTGCAGACAGTGGTGGTATGTCCCCTTACAACAGCGATTCATTCTTCGTGGCGCAGTCGTATTCAGATTTCGGTAAAAAGTAAAGAAAGCGAAATCGCAGTTGATCAGATTCGCACCATCTCCAAAAAACGATTGATCAAGAAAATCGGTGCACTAAGTGCAGATGAAGCGGCAAGAGTTCGTCTGCTGATTACAGAGATGTATGGCGAAAAGTCACCCTGAGCTCGCGTTTTCAAATGTAGATGGGGTTCGATAGATTTTTTACAGGGCCGACATGAATATGCGTTTCGACGACGCATTGTCTATTTCGGGGCGGCGAATACCCGTGATTGGTTCCAGTCCACTTTGGGTTTCCAGCAGATGCGAGCGTTGATTTTACCGAGGCACAGGGACCAGGCCACCCATACCACGACTCGCTTGCCCTGTAGGATTGAGGACGGTTCCTTTGCGAAATCCGCCAGTTTGAAGCTGTTGCGTTGTCGCAGGCTGGGGCGAAATCCCATTCGCTGCGCCAGTTGCGCGGTGAACCCCACTGCCGGCGCCGGGTGATTGACACGTATGGTGCTGTCCCCGATAAACAATACTGGCGAGTCCGCATTGTCCTGGTACAGCATTCCGTCCGCGGTGACGATTTGCAGCAGTTCTTGATGAACAGCGCCGGGGCGAATCATCGGTTGCGACGTGAGAAATTCGTATTGCATACTGGTGTAGCCGTATCGTTGCAGCCGTTCGGCCACTGCGTCGGCGACGATGCCCATGGCTTCCATCGGCGGGTGAAGGTCGCCGCTGTTGGGGGTGTAGAATTTGGTATTTGTGGATGGGTTGTGTTTGTGAGCGAGCAGGAGCGGCAGAGTATCGACCACTTCAACATCGGCTTCCAACAGGGACAGGAGGTTTTGACGATAGTTGGGCGTCACATAATCATGGGGGGGCGTCACCTTCGTAATATCTTCGGGGTAAATCAGCCAGGGACGGGGAATCGACACATAAATGAAGTCAATGCCGTGACTGCGCAATTCCCGTTCAAATTCGATGATTTGGGTGACCCCAGGGTTTTCGTTGGAAGGCGTTCCCTGTATTTCGGTGGGGAGCGTCGGTTCCACGATTAGTCCGCTGCTGCCGAATTTGTTTTCCGGCAGTGCGGATGCGCGATCTTCGATTTCATCGTACAAGGGTTCCATCGATTTTCGCCAGGTCTCCCAGTCTCCCTGTCCGTATCGGGCAAGCTCACCCTCAATGACGGTACGGGTTTTCTGAATCGCTGCAGCGCGCATTCGGGCGATTTGTTCAGGCGCCGGCTCTTTTTTCTTTTCGGGAGTTGCGAAGGCCAATGCGAAGTACACGGGGCTCTGGTAATCCATGACGTGGTCGACCTGCTCTATGGATTTTACGGACTCTATAACGTCGTCCCAGGGAACCGCCGAAAACCGAATGTGGTCTCCGGTTTGAATGGACGCTGCCGGAAGCGCAGTTTTTCCGCGCACCACCGGAATCTGAATGACCAGGTATTTCGCATCGGTCCGGCCGTGAATGACGGTATTCACCGTTACTTTGATGGTACTGATCAGGTCGTCGTAGTTCATTTCTTCCACCCTGGGAACTGTGGAAATCTTTTCGACGGCGCCTTCAAATACCAGCAGATTTTTTCGGCCGCGAACCAGGTATTCGTGTTCAAATTTCGGTTGTTTTATTTTTGGAGGAGCCGCTTTTGGGGGCGCCTTTTTTGATGGCGAATCGCCCTGTTTTGTCGAACTCTTATTGTCTTCGGAGCCGCCGCATCCGCCCGAAAAAACGGATATGAAAAAGCAAAACAGGACGGTTTTCAACATGCAATGTTTCATTCATTTCTCCACATTAGCGCGCCACCGGAACGATGGCCCAGCCGCTGGTCGATTCGGTGAAATCTCTGGCTGTAAAACACCATAGTACAACTTTTTTGTTGGTAAGGCTATCCTTGCGTCGCAGCAGCGAGACGCGTGCCATTGTGGTGCCGCTGCCGCGGATTCCCATTACATCAATTGGAAATCCCAGCTCCGCCGCCAGATGATCGGCGAGCCCGGCGTGTTCGGCGTGCAGGTCGCCCCCGACATGGTAAACCAGCGTGTGACTGTCTCCGATGAGCAGCACAGGACTTTCTTTCCATGTGGTTCCCTCCGGGGGGGACGGCTGTTGTTCAAAAATTGATACAATATGAATGGTTTCCGGCTTCACGGTCGTATCGTTCAATTTCTGCCGCAAATCGCCTTCGATGGTGAGATTGCTTTCGTGACGTGCGTATTTTTTATGGGGTACCGCAACGCCTTTCAGCAGCGACGCTATTTGAGCATGAATTTCGCGCGCAGCCAGTTGACAGGCGCTTGGGCTCCAGTGGCTGTCCTGTTTGCAGTACAGCGGAAAAGTGTCGGTTGTTTTTGCTTCAATCATTTTGTCGGTCAGGTCAAGTACGGTTACCCCTTCTTTGCGGAGCAATTCGTAGAACTGTTGGTGGTACATATCTGCACGCGTGGCGGGCACCGTAAGATCGGCATCGATAGTATCCGGGTATATGACGGCTTTTGGGGGGACCGGTACCAACACCAGAGATATACCGCGCTGTTGCAGCTGGTGGTGAAAATCCAAAATCGCAGGCAACGGATCGGCCGCGTCTTCGTTTTCAGATTCACTCACCACCGCAGCGGCCGGCCCCCAGAAAACGCCTTTGGTCAGATGAACCAACTCCTGCCGAAGCAGCAACCAACCGGAATCGGCTGCGTCAACCACCGGCGCGTCAGAGGCTTCCAGCATGGAAGCAATTGCGTCGAGAAACTGTTTCGTTTGAGGAGGTTCGGACGCCGGCATGCGTTGGGTGGCGTGTTCATGCGTTGTGTTTTGCTGTTTGGGTTCTGCAGCGGCGACATCGGTGGGTGCCGGCGTATTCCCGGGTGCACCCTCGTCCGCCAGGTAGGTGGGCAGCAGCAGGTGCGCCTCATCGGTGAAATCGAGTCTGCGAAAGCTCCCCATGCGGCTTTCCTGTTCTTCAAACGGAGTGATGCGCAATGAAATCGATTCGCCGATACGTTTTTGATTCCACTCGGTCCGTTTTCCATTTCGCATGCCCCACACATATACAATAATATCCTGTTGAAAAGCGGTGCCGTTTTTGGGGGTTGGGTTTTTCAGTACGATGGGAATCAGACAATCGCGATAGGTGCTGTCGTCGTTTCGGGAAATGGGTTTCAGCGCCGAAACGGTTCCGCTGACTGAACCGCGAAGGAGCGCATCCGCGCGCGGTGCCTGCTTGGGCGTCATCGGCAATTGGGTTTTCCAGTTGCCCTTGGCCAGTTCGCGGATCGCAAATTGATAGATAACGACTTTTTTTCCGGACAGACGATTTTTCCCCTGTTGCTGCAGTCTGCTCAGGTAGGCCCGTGTGGCGAACGAACCGTTATCGTTTATGCGAATGGCATCAATGGGTTGCTGCAGTCGATACGAAATATGCTCGGCAAGCCCGGCGGAGGTGCCCCAATTCATGCCTTCCAGGGAATAGATATTGCTGAAACTGTCGCCGAGCAGCAGTACAGGGGCGGATGTTTCCGGCTGCCATGGACTATTGTTTTGCTGGAGAACCTGTTCGATACGCGCCTTTTCGAGATTTATCGGCAGCGTTGAATCCGACATACGAAGCATCGCTGCGAGGTCTCCGCGCGTTTCTATGGCGGTCGATGAAATACGATATGGAGGGTTCGTTTTCGCGGTGTCGGGAATCAGCTCCCGCACTCGTTCGGAAATGGCATCGGCCGCCAGCGACATGCCCGCCGGGGTCCAATGACTGTCGGTTTGCAGGTAGAGCGGTATCTCCCGGTGTGTTGAGAAAAGCTCGTGCAGGTGCACGATATGAACCCCTGCCTTGTTCAGCGCAGTTGTAAACGCTTTATAGCCCGGATTGTTGAGCGGGGGCGAGGCGAGGCTTTTTGCAATGGCAAACTGATCACCGTAAATCATTGCCTTGGTCGGAGTGGGAACCACCAGCAGGGTGATTCCCTGAGCCTCAAGTTCATTTTTGAATTCAATTAGGGCCGGTATGGGATCGGGCTCAGTCATATCTTGCCATTCGGCCCCGGAACGTGCACGGGATTCGAGGGTGCGAGGGTTCATGAAGTTCGCGCCGGTCAGATAGTCCATGCCCGGGCGGTAAAACAACCATTTGCCTTTACCCACATAGACTTTTTCATTTCCGAAGCGAAGCGCCTTGAAGAACAGTTTTTGAACGGGGGGAACGAACCATCGGGTAATGGGGCTCTGTTGATTCAGCTGATTTTCGTATGCGGTAATTTGGGACAGCTTGTCTGCGTTTATCTGACGTGCGGCTTGAAAGGGACCGGGTTGAACCGGCTGCGCGCTAACGGCAGGCACCAGCGGGTCCGGTGTGGAAAATACGCGAAAGACCAGGTCGAGAACAGCACCGGTCACGATCAATATCAGAAACGCGGCGGTTAGAAAGATGGCGGATCGTCGCGAAATATCGGTGTGTCCAATTTCTTTTTCGGCAGCAGCTTCGCGTTCGGTGATCATCGGTGTTCCTCGACTAAAAAATGAAATAGATGAACGGGTTGAAAGATTGGGTGGACATCACAATGAGTGATATTGCCAGCAGACCGATGCACAGGGTTGCTTTGCCGGGACCGATTTTTCTGGTCAACTCCCATGTTTGAGGTGCCGTCCAGGTGATTGCGGCGGCAGATACCAGCGCCAGAACCGCGTAGGGAGAATAGAGAATTCCCGAGATCAGATAAGATGCGGCGCCGGGGGTTCCCTGACCGAACATACTGCCGATGTAGGTGACTGCAGAGTGGATGTCGGGCGCGCGAAAGAAGACCCAGGCAAGCGTCACAATGATAAACGTGATGAACGTTCGCAGCCAGTTGGGCAGCGTACGGTAGGCGCTTTCCTTTCCCTGAAGACGTTCAAAAATCAGAACCCCCCCATGAATGCCTCCCCATATTACGAAGTTCCACGATGCGCCGTGCCACAGGCCGCCAAGTAGCATCACCATTGCCAGGTTCACGTACGTTCGTGTATTCGATTTTCGATTTCCGCCCAATGAGAAATAGAGATAGTCGCGAAGCCAGGTGGACAAAGAGATGTGCCAGCGATGCCAGAATTCGGTGATGGATTTCGACAGGTAGGGGGAGTCGAAGTTTTTGGGAAACACAAAGCCGAGCATGAGCCCCAGTCCGATGGCCATATCGGAGTATGCTGAAAAATCGAAATAAATCTGGAACGCATATGCGATCGCACCGAACCAGGCATCAACGGTGTCGAGCGAAGCTGCGTTGAAGCAGGTATCCGCGATTTTTCCGCAACTGTTGGCCAGCAGAATTTTTTTGGCCAGACCGAATGAGACAAACGCCACGCCCCGGCTGAATTTGGTCAGCGTGAGTACCCGTTCTCGAAGTTGGCGTTCAATTTCCTGAAAACGGATAATGGGGCCGGCAACCAATTGCGGAAACATGGAAACATAGCAGGCAAAGTCTATAAATCGAGTAATGGCGCGAGCCTGTCCGCGATACACATCGATGGTGTAGCTCATGGCCTGAAACGTGTAAAAGCTGATTCCGAGGGGGAGTGTCACCCGGAGCAGATTGTGCCATTGATGGGACGTGGCCCCCACTAGCTGCAGCGCGTCGTTATATGTGTCGATGGCGAAGTTGAAATATTTAAAAAATCCGAGGGCGGCGAGGCTCACAAAAACCGACGATATCAGTGCGAACCGTTGCCGGCGGCTGCGTGGAACGTTGAGTGCGGCAGCGGTGATGTCACCTGCCGGTAATGCCGGCAGAGGGTGGGATGTCTTTAACGACGACAAAACGTTCACCGCGTCATTGGCGATGACGAGCCCGAAAAGATAGTTGAGAGCGGTGGTCGTGAACATAATCAGCGCGAAGAGGGGATTGGCCCAGCCGTAAAAGAGATAGCTGAAGGCGGTGAGCACCAGATGCCGCCATGACCTGGGGGCAATATAGTAGCCGAGCAGCGCAACGGGCAGAAAATAAAAGAAAAATATTTGGGAACTGAAAAGCATGGTTTGTTTTGTCGGGTATTTCTTATGTTATCGGGGCACGTTGTGTTTTTATGATTTTCAACTGTGTTTTATTTTTTTTAATAGATTTTTCAACAGTAAAGGCGGTGTATACCTCAATCCCTCAAAAAAAACGTCCCCCTGATGCTTTTTTTAATTGTGTAAAATAACCGTGGGATGGCAGTTTTCGCGCCACCTGTACAGCAGGGCTCTTTTTGACTATTATCGGCTATTATATGTCCGCGCGGGAACGTCGGATAATTTGGTTTTGAACTTGATAATAAAAGGAGACCTTCGTGAAGCAAACCAGCTTATTTGTTTTTACCTTATGGTTGTTTGTTGTCGGATGCGGTTCTGATACGGGCAACTCGGGAACGCAAAACGGTCTATGCACCGATGGCCAGCATACGTGCGATGGAGATGAATTGGTCACCTGCGATGACGGTGACTGGGTATTGACAACCGATTGCGCCGCGCAGGCGAAAGCGTGCACCGTGATTAACGGGGTATTCGGATGCTATGTGGGAACAGCGGACGGCGATGCGGATACGGATGCCGATTCGGACACCGATTCGGATAGTGACACGGATAGTGATAGCGATACGGACGCGGACAGTGACAGCGATAGCGATAGTGACAGTGATACCGATTCGGATAGCGACACGGACAGCGACTCAGATACAGATGCGGATTCTGATTCTGATAGTGATACGGATTCCGACAGCGACACAGATTCCGATACTGACACGGATTCGGACAGCGATACCGATAGTGACAGCGATACCGATTCGGATAGTGATACAGACAGCGATACCGATGCCGACACCGATACGGACTCGGATACGGATGCAGACACGGATTCAGATATCGATACCGATACCGGACCGGTGGTCTATGTGGATTATCCATATGAACAGTTGGCCGGGGAAACGCGGGTACTCGCGGATTGGACCACCGCGTTGAATGATACATGGGCCGGCATCAAAGCGCGCAATATTGATGCGTACTCGGTGAAACTGGTTCATCGCCCGAAATCCGAAGAGCCGAATGATGCGGTGTCTGAAGGCGTTGCGTACGGGATGATTGCGGCGTTGTACAGTAACGACCAAACATATTTCAATACCATCTGGGGGGCAGGAGAAGACTACATGTGGAACGGTTGGGTCTATAACTGGCGCTGCAACGAACAGGGCGCAGTCATTGGGGAGAACGCGGCCACCGATGCCGACCAGGACATCGCGACAATGCTCATTTTTGCCGACCATCTGGTGACGCGGGGCGTGTGGCAGAACTACACGCATAATGGCGTGAGCTATGCGGCGCGTGCTCAATCTATATTGAATTCTATTTGGGACGGTATGATTGAAGACGGACGATACGTGCGTCCCGGCAACGAGTTCGGCAGTTCCAGCAGTTTGAACCCCGGCTATTTTGCCCCGGCGTTTTATCGGATTTTTGATTCCTTTGACATGTACAATGATCACAATTGGGCAGCGGTTATCGATCAGTGCTACACCACCATCGAAGCCAATCCCGGATATTCGCGCGGTCTGCTTCCCGACTGGATGGATGCCTGGGGAAACCTGCTCGCGGACGGGCCCGGATACAATGCCTACGATAATGGTCATTCCATGTTTAAAGATGGTATTCGAGTCTACTGGCGTATTGCGACTGATGCCATATGGTTTAATGAACCGCGTGCTGTGGCGTTTTTAACGAACGCCATGAACTTTGTGAAAAGCGCCGCGGCTTCGGGGGGGACCGACAGTCATGCAAATTCTCCCGCGCACCTGGCCAACTTCTATCAGATGGACGGTACGCAGGTGCCGATCACCGATATATGGGAGGATTTGGCGGGCGGCACCATCAGTCGCTCGCGCAATGAACACAGTCACCTGACAGTCGGCATGTGGGCCGCCGCGGCGATGGGTGCGGGCGACGCAGATGCGGCAGAGGCCTTCAGCCGAGAGCTCGCGGCGTTTTATGAAGGAACAGATACCTGGGGGCTTACCACAGACCCCAGCGGGCTGAATGAAGATCAATATCACAATGAACTGTATTTCGACCAGTTCCTCGCCTGGTTCGGTGCAGCGATTCTGAACGGCAATTTCTGTAATATTCTGGAGTGCGTGCAGTAGGCGCGGTTACTCTGCCCGAATCAATTTCGATACAAAAGTGGGTTTTTCACGGAACTTCGCCGCTTCGTTTGGATGTGTGGGTTCCGGTATATGAAAAAAAATCCAATTGTGTTGACATTTGGTCTGTTTTTGTTGCTATAAGGTGGCAAGCATTCAGGTTCGTGAAACAATGAAGTTTCTACTCTGTTGTATCGCAAAGTAATTAATTTTGGGGGAGAGAAATGAGGCACGCTATGAAGCAGTCGTTCATGTTGTGGGGAATTTTTTTATTCGCCAGTTTAATTGTCAGTTGTTCCGGCAACGGAAGCTCTTCCGGTGATGATTCAGACACTGGTACAGATGTTATTACAGATTCGGACAATATTGTGGGTACAGATAGCAGTGACGCAGATGCCGACACCGATACGGACACGGACAGTGACACTGATACGGACACGGACACGGACAGCGACACCGATACGGACACGGACAGTGACACCGATACGGACACGGACAGTGACACCGATACCGACACGGATAGCGACACCGATACCGACACGGA
>JAFGXQ010000051.1 GCA_016936575.1 Deltaproteobacteria bacterium | reverse complement strand
TATCCGCTGTATAACCCCTCCCTCACGCGGCCCCACCCCCCGGCCCCCTCTCCCACAGGCGGCCTCACCCCCCGGCCCCCTCTCCCACAGGCGGCCTCACCCCCCGGCCCCCTCTCCCACAGGCGGAGAGGGGGAGACTGCCGTCCGGTTCCCCTCTCCATTTATTGGAGAGGGGCGAGGGGTGAGGGACTAGAGGTGAGGGGTAACGGCTGATAAATGCCTTTTTACCGCATCCAATACGCCGTATAAATCCTGTTCAATTTCTTCATTTGTAAATCTCAACACACGAAATCCACAGGCTTCTAAAAATATCTCGCGAGCATTGTCATATTCAACACGATCCAAATGGCTTTTCCCGTCAATTTCCACTACCAACCGATGAGATGGAACAAAAAAATCTACAATAAAATGGTGAATTACCTGTTGTCTTCGAAATTTCACGCCACACAACTTGCGGTTACGAACAGCCTGCCAAAATATATCTTCCCATTTTGTAGGCGCCCTACGCATCTTTCTCGCTAAATCGAGTAATAGGCGTTTTTCCAATCTGATTTTCCTCCATGCGGCCTCTCCCCCCGACCCCCTCTCCCTCACGCGGAGAGGGGGCGAATGCGGTCCGGTTCCCCTCTCCATTTAGTGGAGAGGGGGTAGGGGTGAGGCATGGAGTGTTTCTCGCCCGCCAGAAACAACGGTTGCAAAAAAAATTGGAAAACTTGCACATCCCCGACACAACAACCACCCACCACAAAAGATGCATGCAATCAATTTTACTGAAACGTCACCTGATACGCGTATTCGAAGTCGGTATTTATGAAGTCTTTCAGGTTGGCGCCGGTCACTTGGGCTTGCGGTGATTCCTTCAACCGAGAGGTTCGCCTAGTCAATCCACTGTGATTCGTTACGGTGCAAACGTGACGTCGGTAACATACTCGTTTACATTAAATGATGCATCGGCGTCGTCCAGCGCGGTAATCACGTTGCCCGCCACAGAAAAATTGGTGAATGCCACGCCATTGATGAAGTACTCATTGCCGTAGTATTCATCGTTTTCGTTCCAATTGTGAATATTCCCACCGATGCGGCATTCCTTGCTGACAGCGGAAGAAACATTCGTTACCGCGGTGTCGGTCACGGTGCAGATTCCCACCGTGGTGCGCCAGTAAATCGACTCGGGGTCCATATTGAAATCCACGATGCGGCCGGTCACATTATCAATGCGGATATTTTCAAACACGGTACCGACAACTTCAGTGGTATCCACCGCGTCAATCACCAATGCCCGATCTGTTGTGACCACATCGATGTCGCGATACACAATATTGCTCATGGTGGGGCCGAAGGTTTTGGTGCCCACTTTACACGCTGACGAACCACTGTAACACACCACCTGTTCATGCAGAATGTTGTCTACAGCCATGTATTCCCCTTCCGCCGGGTCGATGGTCGCAGCGTAGTCCTCGTCGTCGGGAATATCGTCGCTCTTTACGGCCATGCAGTCATCCCCCGTATACAGGAACGCGTTGCGCAATAACGAATCTGTACAGTTATTGAAGTCGACACCGTCGGTCTCGTTGTATTCGCCGTTCAGCCGGTTGTTGATCACTTTGTAGTTTGTGAGGGCGATATCGGTGCTGCGGAAAATCATGGTGTTCCAGAATGCGGAGTCCTGCGATACGATGCCGTCCACCGTGCAGCTGTCACTATTCTCAATTTTCACCGCGAACATCTTCTTGTCGCTCGCCTGCAATACCGCGCCGTTGGCATCGATGGTTCCGCGGCCGGCCAGATGCGCATTGGTCACGCCGTTCATGGTGATAAAACCGCGGCTGCATCCTTCGATTTGCACGTATCCGCTCGGATGAGACAGCAAATCACCTGCAGTGACCACATTCTTCAATACCGCCCCCGCTGCCAGGTACAATGTCATATCGCTCTTCAAGTTCAGTGCTTTCGTGGCGTAGGTTCCGGCGGGCACATACACAATGTTCTGCGCGGCGCCAGAAGCGGCATCGATGGCCCCCTGCAATAACGCGGTGACGTCGGTTTCTCCGGTATTGTCTATTCCGGCGATGTTCGCAACGTTCACCACATTGGCGGCCCCCATTGCGGGTGCATTCACCTCTGGAGGGTCCACCAGCACAAACAACCGTTCGTTACCGGGAATCTCCAGCACCACATAGGTCGGTTCCGTCATCGTGAATGAAAGCTCGTTCCCAGCGGCGGCATCGCCCAACATCAATCGCGCCGGGCTTAGAGTGTAGCCGGCAATCACCGCATCTGCGGTAACCACCACATTCATCGGCTGGCCCGCGTACGATACGTGCACGTAGTTCACCGGCACCGCAAAATTGTCCGTGCGCGCAACGGGAACATCCACACCGTTGATTTGAACCTGATACGGGCCCGGCGAAACTGTGTCGGTGTCGCTATCAGAGTCGGTGTCATCGGTCGAAATTTCAGAATCGGTATCGTTTGAGTCATCGCCGGAACCGTCTGAACCGCAACCTGCGCACAGTCCCACCCATACCAATAAAATGAGCAACCATCGATGCGTCATATCTTTCATTCCTTTTAGTAAAAAAAAGGCTGCCCGGAAATTGCGAATCGTCAATTTTCAGGCAGCCGAAATTCCGATTGGGAGACATCGCTCCCACCGAGTTTACAGTTTATTGGCTACGCGCACATTATCAACATAGAACTTGTACTCCATGTCAGCGCCCGCGGTTTCACCGCTGCAGATCACCTTTATGCGAACCACATCAAAAATCCAATCGCCGGGATTGTTCTCAAATTGTGTATAATCGATATCTCCGGTGGAGGACACCCACCCACTCACGGATACCCATTGCTCCGGCGCCACGTCAAACCATGTTGAATATACCGGTGTGTAGTTGGTGGTTTCGAACAGCGCGAACTGCACATTGGCACCGTAATCGTATGTCTCCTGGGGCACATATACATCAAAGGTCACGTAAAAATCTTCGCCAGACATATCGGTCGGCTGGTCGAGCTGCAGTTGGAACTCCACCGCGTACCCGAAGTCTTCTTCAACGGAATCGGCGTGAATCATCAACGCATTTTGACCGCCAATCTCAACGGCAGTATTGTTATCAGCATAAATGGGGCCGACCATTGCGGTGTCGGTGTCGTCTGTGGTGTCGGTATCTTCCGGAACGTTCATCGAATCCGGAACAGACATATAAAATTTATCTCCGCCACCCATGCCGTCTTCAAAAGTCATATTGAGAACTTCTATTAAGGGAACGGTATCCGAGCCGGTATCTGAATCCGCATCTGTATCAGAATCGGTATCGCTGTCGGCATCGGTATTCGCTGGTTCATCACCGTCATCTCCGCCGCAACCGGCAATCAGCCCCAAAGAAAGGGTAAGTGTCAGACCAAGTACGATCCAAAATAGTTTACTGTGACTCATTTTTTCCTCCGATGTGTTTCTCTGTTTCAAAAAGTACCGATTTGAAACAATTTCTCTTTTCTATTTTTTTGTTGCAGACTGTCCATCTGCTACCAGACATCACTTCGACGGTTTGTAAATTTTATAATTTCCGCTCAGATGCAATAAACCGAACATGTACAGCATGCCGTCATAATAGCGCCACTTCCCGGTAATCATCGGGGTGTTCCACACCAGCTCGATAAATTCCCATGCCCGCTCATGCGAAGCGCACAACCCCGCCGTCGCATTCATCGCGCTCAACCCGATGGAACGATTCTCGTCAACCGGTTCGCCGGCAATCGTATGCTTGGCCACGTGACTGTACACGCCTTCCTGTGCGAAAAACGCCTGCAACCGATTGGTCAGTGCTTCTTGACGTTCCAGGTCTTTGGCAAACCAGGCGCAATCCATTGTCCAGTTCATTGCGGTTCGGAAGGCATCATATCTAAAATCCACCGTGTTCGCGTCCCACGATGCAGCCACCGGCTTGCCGTCGAAACTGGCGTAATCGGGCGCCAATCCGGTTTCGGGATGCGTCACCGTGTGAAAATAGTCACGGCTCACCTGGGCCGCCTTTTTCCAGAACTCCCTATCCGCTTCAGGACCCCACATGGCAAACAGCTCATAAAAGGCCGGTAAATGATACGACGGATCGGTATGATCACTATTGCTTTCAAAATTTGCCCTATTGGGGGTGAAGCGAATCATATATGTCTCAGTATTCATTAATGAGGTAATGGTTGCTGTCTCACCGCCGTTAATGGGGCCGGTCATGTCTTCCCGGTGAACCATATCGGTCAGAATCTGATCCGCCGCCTTCTTATAGTTGTAAATGCCGTCGCCGTTCCCCCAGCGATTCGCCGCAAAGTACAACGACATGGCAAAATATTCCTCTCCGTCCGGTGCCGGATTGTCATCCATTCTCGTACCGTCGTCGCGCATCTGCCATGCGAAATAGCCGTAGTCGGGATTGCTTTTATCCTTATGGTACATATACGTGTACGCCCAGTTCCAGATGGCATTGAAATCATCTTGTTTGTCCATCTGGAGCGAAATCATCATTCCGTATGACATGCCTTCCGAGCGAATATCGTTGCTGCCGATATCTTTGATATAGGCCATCGGGCCGTTCTCGTTGGGATCGACCTTGTACATCACTGCTTCGGTATCGGGATTCCCATGGAAAAACTGCTGATATGAATCTTCGAGCTTTTTCTGAATGTCTTTTTCGTCTAATCCGAATTCGGCGAACATATTCCGATACACACCGGTCTCAAAAGCACCCTTGGCGGCCGGTTTGGGAGCCGGCGGCATCTTTGCGGCATCATCGGCGCCGCTTGAAGTGCTTTTTCCACCTGCACCACCGCATCCGGTTCCCAGAAAAAGGATGGCCGTCAGTAGCGTTAATTTAACGATAAGACTTCTTGATTCCCTGTTCATCATATGCATCTCCCTATCTTTCCTCTTTGTTAAGATGCTTTACTCAGAAATACAAGAAAAAATGAAAAAAAGCGATGTCCAGCGAAAATTTCCTATGTTTTTCGTTGTTTTGAAACCACTTTGTAAGTATGTTTAACAAAACTGGGGGCATTTAAAAATTCTGGAGTGGCTTATGGCAAAATCAAGAAGCAACGGAAACCGAAACGCGAACAAACCCACTGACGCCAAATTGCTGGGTAATGCATACATCCGCGCAGTCAACCGGGCAACCGTACTTGACCTCTTCCGCAACGGAAAGCAGCTGTCTCGAAGTGATATATCACGGCAATGCGATTTAACCAAGCCCACAGTGAGTGCGATTGTCGATTCGCTGGTCGCGGAGGGCGTTCTCAAAGAAGCGGGAATGGGCCCATCCGACGGCGGTCGACGCGCGCTTCTTCTCGAAATCAACCCGATTTCATCTACCTTCGTCGGAATTCATTTCGGGGAAGACACCACTCAAATTGCTGTTACCGATGCGCTGGGACGGACCCTGGCGAAGAAAACCGCGGATACGGTATCTGAGAACCCGGATGCATCGATGGAAACCGCCCGGGTCCTGGTGAACGATGCGTTGCGGGACGCCAATCTCGATATGTCCCACGTCACCGCCGCCGGTGTCAGTGTTCCCGGCCTGGTGGACCGGCAAACCGGCAACTGTAAAATCGCCCCCAACCTGGGATGGCACGACTATCCGATTTCAGAACGACTGGCCGCCCTGCTCGGTGTTGACGTATACGTGGCAAATACCACCCAGACCGCCGCACTGGCGGAACACCAGATGGGAGTCGCCCGGGGGTTGCAGAACTTTGTCTGGTTATACGTGGGCAGCGGCGTCGGTTCTTGTGCGGTCATCGGCGGACGTATCCAATTGGGTACACGGGGGTTCGCGGGCGAAATCGGTCACTGCAAGGTCGAAACGCCCGGGCTGCTGTGCGGCTGCGGCAAACGCGGTTGCCTGGAAACCACCTGCTCCAATCTCGCCATCGCCAGAGAAGCCAGAAAGGCGATTGAATCGGGACGCCCCACCGCGCTCGCATTCGCCCGCAAGCCTGTTTGCGCCAAAGATGTCAGTCTGGCGGCAAGCGAAGGCGACATGGTCGCTCAGAAAATCATGACCGATGCCGGACGCGCACTCGGTCTGGGCGTTTCTTTGCTGCTGAACATCTACGACCCGCAAATGGTAGTGGTGGGCGGACCGGTAGCCGGCACTGATGACTTCTTTTTGGACGGTCTGAAAAAGCAAGCCGCCAAGTACAGTTTGGAAACACCGGGCGCGAAAATCGTTTTCTCCAACCTGGGCAGCGATATCTATCTGAAGGGGGCCGTTCAGATGGCCATGGAGAAATCAAACGCGTCCTATCGCATCATCAAAAGCGCAAAAACGATGGAAGTGGAAGAGGACGAATGGGTGTACGCGAAGGGAAGTCGGTTATGAACAACACGCTGGTGATGGGCATCGATGTGGGAACTCAAAGCAGCAAGGTGCTCATATATGATGTTGGCAATAAAACAATCGCTGCGATGGCGTCATCCGCACACGACATCATTCGGCAAAGCGACGGAACCAGCGAGCAGGACCCGGCATGGTGGGAAGCCGCCATCATAGACGGCATTTCGAAACTGGATGCCGCTCTGGTTGCGAAGGTGCAGGCCATCGGAGTGTCCGGGCAACAACACGGCTTTGTTCCCCTTGGCAATACCGGCGTTCTGTACAATGCGAAATTGTGGAACGACACCAGTACCTCAGCGGAATGTGCAGAAATCGAGGAACGTTTCGGCGGCGCAAGCAAAATGATCGCAGAAGTCGGAAACCCCATGCTGCCCGGCTACACCGCTCCGAAAATCGCATGGCTCAAAAACAATCAACCTGAATTGTATTCGCAACTGACGGCTATCCTGCTGCCGCACGATTATATAAACTATCTGCTCACCGGCGTACTCGCCATGGAGCATGGTGATGCGTCGGGAACCGGGTTATTGAATATCCGAACGCGAACATGGGACGACGCCGTACTTCGCGCCGTCGACCCGGACAGAAATCTAACCGACTGTCTGCCTCCGCTGATCGATGCAGCAGCTGTTCACGGCTATGTCACCGAAGACGCATCGTTGCGATTCGGCATTCCAACGGGAATTCCGGTGTGTACCGGCGGTGGAGACAACATGATGGCGGCCATCGGGACTGGTTGCACCAAAGCGGGCACTGTCAGCGCCAGCATGGGCACATCGGGCACCATCTTCGCATACGCCGACCGACCGGTGATTGACGACAACGGCGAAGTTGCCGCATTCTGCGACTCTACAGGTGGGTGGCTCCCTCTGGTGTGCACCATGAATTGCACGGTCGCGACCGAACTCGTTCGCGACATCTTCGAAATATCCGTTCAGGAACTCGACAAAGATGCTGCGAGCATCCCCCCCGGGAGCGACGGCGTACTGATGCTGCCCTTTTTCACGGGGGAACGAACGCCCAACCTGCCCGACGCCAAGGGAAGCATCATTGGTCTGACCCCGGGCAATTTCACCCGAGGCCATCTGGCACGTGCCGCGATGGAATCCGCGCTGTTCGGCTTGCGGTACGGACTCGATGCCATCGCCGGAAACGGCCTGTCTCCTAAAACCATTCATCTAACCGGCGGTGGTGCGAAAAGTCAGCTATGGCGACAGATGGCGGCCGATATTCTCGGATGCAATGTTCGTGTTCCGCAGGTGGAGGAGGCCGCCGCGTTCGGCGCCGCATTAAAAGCGCTGTGGATGCTCAAAAACACTGAGCAATCAACCTTTATGGCAGAAATCACCGAAGCCCATGTGACGCTATCGGATGAATTGATTTCTCCCAATTCCCAGTCTCAACAGACATACAATCATGCGTATCAGAAATACCTCAATGCGGTTCAAACGATACCACCGCTGTTTTCGAAAAAATGAAGGAGCCCCTCAATGACGTACTATACAGGAAAAACAGAACATTTCGCCGGAATCGGAAAAATCCCCTTTGAGGGAAGAAAATCCGATACGCCCCTTGCGTATAAATTCTATGACGCAAACAAGGTTGTGGCCGGCAAAACCATGGCCGAACACCTGCGTTTTGCGGTAGCCTACTGGCACAGCTTCTGCGGCACCGGCGCCGATCCGTTCGGTGCGGGCACTCGAAATTTCAGTTGGGAAAAGCACAGTGACCCAGTGGACAACGCCATGGAAAAACTGGATGCGGCGTTTGAATTCATTACCAAACTCGGGGTTCCCTATTACTGTTTTCACGACAGAGATATGGCGCCCGCCGGAGATACTGTGGCACAATCTGAAGCCAATCTGCAAAAACTGGTAGCTGCAGCCAAGGAACGCCAGAACAGTACCGGCGTGAAGCTGCTCTGGGGAACCGCCAATCTATTCTCTCACCCAAAATTCATGAACGGTGCGTCCACCAATCCCCAATTCGAAGTGGTGGCTGCCGCTGCCGCCCAGGTGAAAGCGGCGTTGGATGCCACCGTGGCGCTGGGCGGTGAAAATTATGTATTCTGGGGCGGCCGCGAGGGATACACCTGCCTGCTCAACACAGATATGAAGCAAGAAATCGAACATATGGGACGCTTCCTGCAGATGGCGCGGGATTACGGGCGCAGCATCGGTTTCAAAGGCGCCTATCTGGTGGAGCCCAAACCGATGGAACCTTCCAAACACCAATATGATGTGGATGCAGCCACGGTCATCGGATTTCTGAAGGAGTTCGGTCTTGAAAATGACTTTAAACTCAATATTGAAGCCAACCATGCCACGTTGGCAAGCCACTCGTTTACACACGAACTGCAGATTTCCGCCGATGCCGGCATGCTCGGCAGCATTGACGCCAACCGGGGGGATGCGCAAAACGGCTGGGATACCGACCAGTTCCCCACAGATATTTATCAGACCACAGAAGCCATGATGGTAGTGCTGCAAAACGGCGGACTGGGAAGCGGCGGACTCAACTTTGATGCGAAGCTGCGACGTAATTCCACCGATGCGGAAGATCTCTTTCTGGCGCATATCGGCGGAATGGATGCCTTTGCCAGAGGTCTGGAGATAGCCGACCAACTGCTTGCCAACTCGGCATTGCCATCGCTGAAATCCGATCGATACGCTTCGTTTCAGAGTGGAAATGGACTCAAATTCGCAAACGGAGAAATGGATTTGACCGCCCTCGCCGCATTGGCACCAGTCAACGAAGAAATGCCGCTGGTAAGTGGAAAGCAAGAGTTGATCGAAAACATTATCAACCAGTATCTGTACAAATAAGGAGTGCCAGGTATGAGCATTATCAATCCCGTCCTTCCCGGATTCCATCCCGACCCCTCCATCTGTCGTGTGGGAGACGACTACTACATCGCCACCTCCACCTTTCAGTGGTTTCCGGCGGTGCGCATTCACCATTCTAAAGATCTGGTACACTGGAAGCTGGCGGGTTACGCGGTCACTCGCACAAGCCAGTTGGATATGCTCGGAGTGGAAGACAACGGCGGTATCTGGGCACCCTGCCTCAGCTATCACGACGGCACGTTCTATATGATTTACACTGACGTGAAGAACTGGACCGGGGCGGCATACAAAGACACGCACAATTACCTGATTACCGCACCTTCCATTGAGGGCCCGTGGAGCGAACCCATTTTCATGAACAGCAGCGGCTTCGATCCTTCGCTGTTTCACGACACGGATGGCCGCAAGTGGTTTGTGAACATGCAATGGGACCACCGCATGAATAACCATCCGTTCAACGGCATTCTCCTTCAGGAATACGATGAAACGCAGCAGAAGCTGGTGGGGCCGATAAAAAATATCTTCAAAGGCACTGACCTGGGGCTGGTGGAAGGTCCGCACTTGTATAAAAAGGACGGTTACTATTACCTGCTTACCGCGGAAGGCGGCACCACCTGGTGGCACGCGGTCACCCTGGCTCGTTCCGAACAAATCGACGGCCCCTACGAAGTTCTTCCCGGCAACCCTCTGTGCACATCGAGATACGACGATACCCTCGAACTGCAACGGGCGGGGCACGGCTCACTGGTTGAAACCCGGAACGGTCAGTGGTACCTGGCCCACCTGTGCGGACGCCCTGTGATGCCCATGCGAAAATGTATACTCGGAAGAGAAACCGCACTTCAGGCATTGGATTGGCCTGAAAACGAATGGCCCAGGTTGGCGCACGGAACCAATACACCGGCGGTCGAAGTCCGGGACGCCGGGCTCCCGCTGGTTTCATTCGAACAAGATTCAAAGAATCCCTACTTCAATGATGATTTCGACGGCGATGAACTGCACCTGGAATACAACGCCCTGCGCGCGCCGGTAGACGAAACATGGGCAACGCTCAAAGAAAAAAAAGGGTTCCTGCGCCTGTACGGCAGAGAATCACTCTTTTCGCGTTATCGCACCAGCCTGGTGGCCAAACGGATCGTCAATCTAAACACAGAGGCGTCCTGTGCGGTGGATTTTTATCCGGAGACTTTCCAGCAGATGGCGGGGCTCACGTTTTATTATGACACCACCAATCATCATTACCTGTACATCACCCGCGGTGACGACGGCGAACGAAAGCTGGGTATCATCACCTGTGATGCAGGCGAACATGTGGAGTATCCGAACGCGGTGGTCACCTTGCCCAAAGAAGGTACGGTGTACCTGAAAGGTGTGATGAACGGTGCCTCGCTCCAGTTTTATTACGCGACCGAAAAAGACAGCTGGATGAAAATCGGTCGTCCGGTGGACGCTACCATTCTTTCAGATGAATACAAAACCGAAGTGAAATTCACCGGCGCGTTCGCCGGAATCGCCGCACAGGACTTAACCGGCCGAAAACACCCCGCCGACTTTGATTGGTTCAACATGGAAATCGTGAAATCATGAAGCGGCTGACCCACAAACAAATCCTCGGCTATACGGTTGGCGATTTAGGAATCAATCTGAACTTTCAGATGATGGGGTTTTATCTGGCGTACTTTTACACCGACGTGTTCAAGATTCCGGCATACCATGTGGGGTGGCTGTTTTTGGCAGCAAGGGTGTGGGATGCGGTAAACGACCCTCTGATGGGCTATCTGGCGGACCGCACCCAAAGCAGATGGGGCCAATTTCGGCCGTACATCCTGTTCGGCGCCCTTCCCCTCAACCTCATTCTGCTGGCTTGCTTTTTCACTCCGGATATGCCCCAGACGGCGAAAATCATTTATGCCTACGTAACGTACATTGCCCACGGTATGCTGTTTACCGCAGTCGGCCTGCCGTACTCATCCATCAGTGCAGTAATGACGCAGGATCAACAGGAGCGCGCGGTGATTTCCTCATATCGCATGTTCTTCGCGGTGGTGGTGGCACTCAGTATTATCATTCTGGTCAAACCGTTTGCGGGGTTGTTTGGAGAAGAAACCACCGGGTTCACTGTTGCCGTGCTGTTGGTGGCAATTTTCTCCACCACTCTGCTGCTGATTGCATTCACTCAATCCGAAGAACGGGTACAGATGAAACGGGAAAGTTATTCGTTCAAACAGTTTTTTCCGCTGCTTATCAATAACAAACCGCTGCTGATTCTGGCGATAGCCATGTTTTTAAACACCGGGGTCTGGGTAACCGGCAATGCGGTGGCAATGTATTACTTCAAATACATTTTCAAGGACGAGTCACTGTTTGCCATTTTCTTTTTTCTGATGTTGCCGGCGAACTTCCTCGGCACGGTTGTCACCCCCATCATCACCAAGCGCATCGGAAAGCTGAAAGCGTTCATGATTGGGAGCATCGTTGTCACTCTATTCTACACCTTGCGTCACATATTGCCGACTGAACCGCTCGCTGTCTTTGTCGGCATATCCCTTATCGCCACGTTCGGCCAGATGATGTGTTCGGTAACGCAATGGGGAATGCTTCCGGATACGGTGGAATACGGTCATTGGAAAAACGGCATTCGCAGCGAGGGCATTCCGTTCGCATTCTTCTCGTTCATGCAAAAAATGGGATTGGCAGTGGCCGGCGCGGTAGCCACATGGATTTTGTCCGTCACGGGATACGAACCCGATACAGAGTTGAGCAATCGGACGCTCTCGGCTATCGAATGGCTCTTTAATCTGGTACCGGCGGGATACTCGCTTCTTTGTTTGGTCGTTCTCTTTTTCTACAAACTCGATAGCGGTACCTACACCAAAATCATCGCCGAGTTGAAGCAGAGAGAACACTCATAGCTCCGTTACTATTCAATACGCAAGCCATTCCATTCCAAACCGAGTCGCGTGAACCAACACCGCAATCGCAAACCCAAGCAATACCGTACCGCTGATGCGATTCACCATTTTCGAATGACTTTTCAACGCGGACAATACGCGGGGCCGCACCAGCACCAGGGTAACGAAACTGAACCAAACCCCATCGGTGAAAAACGGGGTGGCCACCATAATGCACTGCCACACGGTCTCCGCGCCAGGTTTCACAAACGGGCTGAACAAAGCCAAAAAAAACAATCCGGTCTTGGGATTCAGGAAGGCAATCAGTGCCCCTTCGCGCGCACCTTTCCACATCGTTCCCACAGATGCATCACGAACTTCATCGAGCACACCAGTGGATGTGAAAAACGCCCGCACACCGAGCCACCCCAAATAGACACTGCCGAGTGCCGATACAACCAAAAACAATACCGGCACCGTTTTAATCATGACCGTCATTCCCGCGACAGTTAAAAACGCCCAAAAACAGATTCCCGCTGCGTGGGCCCATGCCGCGGCCACCCCAGCGGCTTTACCGCGAAACAGTGCATTCCGCGCCACCACCACAAAACTGGGGCCGGGCGACATCGCCCCCAGCAAACAAACCACCGCCAATGATAGCCAGGAAAAGAACATATAGGTCTTATAGGTCTTATGGGACTTATAGTATAGGTCTTATGGGTCCTATGGGTCTTATATATAGGTCTTATGGGTCCTATGGGTCTTATATATAGGTCTTATAGGTCTTATGGGACTTATATATAGGTCTTATAGGTACTATGGGACTTATATATAGGTCTTATGGGTCCTATGGGTCTTATATATAGGTCTTATGGGACTTATAATTTTTTACAATTCTCTTAAGTTCTTTCCGCCAGGGTCGAATTATCTGTCAGGCAAGGTGAATTTTCCAATAACACTGAAGGTGAACCTTTGAAGACAGATAACCATGTAAAAGAATTGCGAATGCCGGCCCTGACGCTGGATTTTGTTGAAAGCGCGATGGAAACGCTGAACCGGTTGGAACTGGAACCCAACGACAATCTCGATTTATCCGCTGTCAGGCAGATTGACACTGCCGGTGCACAGCTTCTAATCAGCTATGCGCGCACCACCGGTGTTCGTTATAAGAATCTGACGGACGAAATTCAGACGTTTTTTCAAACCGCCGGATTTGCAACTGCGTTCAAACAATTCGAGGTGTACCCATGAGTGGGCTGGTACTTGTTGTGGACGATTCTGTCGTTTTACGTTCTTCGGTAAAATTCACATTGGAGGAAGCCGGATACGAAGTTGCTGAAGCAGATAATGGAAAAACCGGGCTAGACAAAGTGAAAGAACTGATGCTGGCCGGAAAACGCCCGGGAATGATTATTTCAGATGTGAATATGCCTGTAATGGACGGTATCACATTTATCAAGGAGTTGAAGCAGGGGGCAGGAAAATTCATCCCGGTACTCGTGCTGACCACAGAATCACAACCGGCGATGAAGCAGGCGGGAAAAGAAGCGGGTGCCGCGGGCTGGCTGGTGAAACCGTTTAAAAACGACCAGCTCATACAGGTTGTACGAAAATTTGTGAGGTAATCGATGGTCAATCCCAAGATTGTAGAACTTTTTATCGTTGAAGCGGAGGAGCTGATCGCTGAATTGGAAGACGGCATCGTATCACTTGAAGAACGTCCGAACGATGACGAGCTGATAAATACCATCTTTCGGGCCGCACACACCATAAAAGGAAGTGCCGGAATTTCGGGTTTTGCCGAAATGGTGGATTTCGCTCACGTTTTGGAAAACACCCTGGAAGCTGTAAGAAACGGTTCAAAACAGGTTTCTCCCGATATCATTTCGGCATGTCTGCAGTCTGTGGATGTACTGAAAACCATGATGAACATGCTGCAATCCGGCCGGTCTCTGACAGAAGTGGCTGTGATGCCTGAAACCCTGGCCGCGCTGACTGCATTGAAAACTTTCTCAAAAGCAGAATCCCACCCCCCCGTTTCGTCTGACGCATCGAAAGCAACTACCGGGAAAAAGCGGCGCATCTGGCAAATTCAATTTCGATTGAATGAAGACATTTTCATGAACGGGCAGGACCCGGCCATGCTCATTGTGGAGTTGAGCGACTTCGGGAAAATAATCGAAGTGCATGCGGACTGTTCCGCATTGCCGTCGTTCGAAAACTTCAACCCCCTGAAGCTGTATACCGGGTTCAACGTAATATTCGAATCTGAACAACCGCGTTCCACCATCGAAAACGTATTCCTGTTTGTAAGCGACACAGGGGAAATCGACATTCAGGATGTTACCCATCAATTCAAGGACGGTGTCAATCTCAACGACGCCGATAAAAAACTCGGTGAGTTGCTTGTGGAAACCGCCAGTATCCCGCCATACGCGGTACAGAAGGCTCTTGCGGCACAAAAGCCGGTCGGACAACTACTGGTGGAGCAGGGCGTTGTGCGCCAGGAAACAGTTGATTCTGCGCTGGCACGGCAAAAAACCGCCCAGGAAATGAAAAACAATTCATCGATTCGGGTGGACACCGACAAACTCGATCGCCTGATGAACCTGGTGGGGGAGCTGGTTACCGGCGTTGCACAGGTAACGCAATTGAGTCATACGCTCTTCGCTGAAAAGTTCGGCACAACTGAAAATGACGAAATGGGCGCCGCAGTGGAATTTCTCGACCAGGTATCGCGAGACCTTCAGGAGCAGGTAATGCTGGTGCGCATGGTTCCGGTGGAGGCCACATTCACTCGGTTTAAACGAGTCGTGCGCGATTTGGCCAGAGAGCTGAAAAAAGAAGTGCATTTGAAAATGAGCGGCACCGAAACAGAGCTCGATAAAAATGTTATCGAGAAACTGGTGGACCCGCTCAAGCACCTGATTCGCAACAGCGTGGATCACGGTATCGAAGCCCCCAAGGAACGCATCGCGAAGGGCAAACCGGCTGCCGGAACAATCAACCTGAACGCCAAACAGCGGGAAGGTAGCATTGTCATAGAAATTGAAGATGACGGCAAGGGTATTGACACAGCGGCGATCCTTAATAAAGCGAAGGAACAAGGAAGCATTCCAGAGAGCGCGGAGCTTTCCGACAAAGATATTTTCAATCTGCTGTTTCTTCCCGGGCTGTCGACCGCTAAGGCCGTTACCGATGTTTCGGGCCGAGGAGTGGGAATGGATGTGGTGAAACGTAACATCGAGTCGCTGCGGGGAAGTATCGATGTGGAGTCCATGCCCGGCAAGGGATCGAAATTCATCATCCGTCTACCGCTTACCCTGGCGATAGTGGAGGGGATGAATGTTCGGGTGGGTGAGGAAGTGCTTACCATTCCGCTGCTTTCCATAGTGGAGCAAATGCGCCCCGGCGAAAACGATGTAAAATCGGTGGAAGGGAAAAAAGAACTGATCAACGTTCGGGGACAAGTGATGCCGCTGATACGGCTGCATGAACTGTTTTCGTTTCATACTGACAACACCGACCCGTGTGATTCGCTGGTGATGATACTGGAAAGTGAACAGGGAAAATACGGTCTGATGGTGGACGATGTGCTCGGACAGCAGCAGGCGGTGATTAAATCGCTCGATAAAAATTTCACAAAAATAGACGGCGTTTCCGGAGCGACCATACTTGGAGACGGCAGGGTTTCACTGATTCTAGACCCACATAAAATTGAACAAATGGCACTTCATCTGTAAGGCGCCTCAAGACATGAGATAGGAGCAAACAAATGAGATTTTCAATTAAGGCCAAACTGGTTCTCGCTGCCGCGATGGCGTTGGCAGCAACACTGGCACTGTTTATCAATGCGATGGCGACAAGTGCGAATATTGAAGAGGCGAATACGGCCGCCGAATTGCGGAAATCGCAGATGGAGGACACCATGGCGTTTCAACTGAATGTGAAAAAAATCACGTTATGCGCCATGGACATGATCATCGATCGCCAGTCCGGTGAGGTGGAAGCGGAGTTGATGGAAGAATTCAACGAGTCAAAGGCGATACTCAGCAAGTCTCTTCGGAACATTGAGGATAACGCCGACACCGCCGAAGAAAAGAAACTGGCGAACCAGATGTCGACCGATGTGGAAGCGATTGTAAGAGAGGTGGAGACCAAAATGATTCCCGACGTAAAAATGTATGCGGAACTCAAAAAAATGTCTCCGGAAGTAGCCGAAAAAAAATGGGACAAGCTGGAGCAGAGATTCAGCCACTATGATGACAGCATCGACAAAGTGGCAGGCCGTGTTGATGCAAAGGCGGCAACGTATCGCGCTTCCATCGAAGAAGAAGTCAAAGAATCCATTGCCGAGAATGAACAGGTCATGAAACGTGCGAAAATTACCAACTATGTGGTATTGGGCGTTGCGGTTCTGATACTCACATTGTTTTTCACCTATCTCGCCATCTCCATTACCCGTCCGCTGAAAACAGCCAACCAGTACATGGCTGCGATTGCCCAGGGGGATTTGCGAAAAGACATTGTAGTCGACCGCAATGATGAAATCGGCGACATGTTGAATACCCTGGCGCTGATGAACAAGAATCTGGCCGATATGGTCACCAACGTGCAGCATTCCGCCGGCACTGTCAGTCAAGGGTCCCAGCAAATCGCTGTAGGTGCGCAGGATTTGTCACAGAGAACCCAGGAGCAGGCGGCATCTGTTGAAGAAACCACCAGTACTATTGAAGAGATGACAGCCACTATAAAGATGAATGCCGAGAACGCGCAAAAAGCGAAAGAAATTGCCCAAAGCGCATCGGCGTTGGCCGCAGACGGCGGGAAAGTGGTGGAAAGCACCATCTTCTCAATGGAAGCCGTCACCGACTCCGCAAAGAAAATCGCGGATATTGTGGACATGGTCAATGAAATCGCGTTTCAGACAAACCTGTTGGCTCTGAACGCTGCCGTTGAAGCCGCTCGGGCTGGAGAGATGGGCAAAGGATTTGCTGTGGTCGCAAAAGAAGTGCGCAGTCTGGCTGGAAGAAGCGGCAGCGCTGCCAAGGAAATTCAAAATCTCATTAATGACAGCAACCAGAAAATCGAAGGCGCCAATAAAAATGTGAGCGAAAGTGGAGACACCCTGAAAGCCATCATTGAATCAATCAACAATGTGGCCATTACCATTTCAGAAATCGCCGCTGCCAACCAGGAGCAATCCGCCGGTATTGATCAGGTGAACAAAGCGGTGATTCAGCTCGACCAGGCGATTCAACAGAATGCCGCACTGGTGGAGGAATCAAGTTCTGCCAGCGAAAATCTCAGCAGTGAGGCCGGTGAACTGACTGCGCTGATGGCGCAGTTCAAAACGAAAACCGATCAGATCCAACACGGGTACAAGAGAGAACCGGCATTTCGGCAGTCCCCCGTGCGATCGCATAACCAGCCCGTTCATACCCCTGTGTCCAATGTTTCTTATGCGGACCAATCCCCCAAAGACTTCTTTGATAATTCTCAGGGAGAGGTTTTCTAGAGAAAGGACGTACGGACATGCAAAGTTACGACACTTCGTCGGAACAGGAGTACACCGAAATTTCGCTGGAAGGCGATCAGTACGTAACGTTCCACCTTGAAAATGAAGAGTATGGAATCAGCATTCTGATGGTTCAGGAAATCATCGGCTATCGTTCACTGACCCAGATTCCCGGCGTTCCCGAATATGTTCGCGGCATGCTCAACCTGCGGGGGGCAGTTGTTCCGATTATCGATTTGCGGCTTCGTTTCGGCATGGCGCAGCGTACATACGACAAATTCACGGTCATCGTGATTCTTGTCGTTCATGGGCGAACAATGGGGATTATTGTGGACGGCGTATCAGATGTCATCAATTTTGAGGCGTCGCAAATTCAACCCACTCCAGCTATCTCGGCAACGGTTAACACCGATTACATCACGGGAATGGGACAGAAAGATGAAAAATTCGTTATCTTGCTCGACGTCGAAAAAATGTTGTCTCTGGAGGAGCTGGCGCTAATGCAAGGCGTGAACTGAGGGTCGCATGAATTTATCGGCCGCAAACAGAACACCGATACTGCGTCGCCGTGATTTTGACATCATCGTTCGACTGGTCTACCAGCACGCGGGAATCAGTCTCTCGGACAGCAAACAGAACCTGGTTGTTGCCCGACTCGCACGCCGGTTGCGGGCGTTGAATCTTTCGAGCTTTTCCGACTACACCGACAAACTACAGCATGGGGAGTGGGCGAGATCCGAAATTCGGGAACTAATTA
>JAFGXQ010000050.1 GCA_016936575.1 Deltaproteobacteria bacterium | reverse complement strand
TACGAGCTTCTGACCGGACAGCGCCCGCGATATTTCAACAAAAACAACAGCTTGTCAGATATCATACAGCACATCACCACCACCGAAATTCCCGCACCGTCCAGTGTGATTCCCGAATTGCCGAAGATGTTTGATCACATTGTTGCCAAAGCCACCGCAATGGACAGGAATCAACGCTACGCCACCGTGGCCGAAATGCTCAACGACATACGTCGACTCTCCAAAAAACTGATTTCCGGCGCAGACCACACGTACATGAAACGCTGGATGCATAAAGAGCTCCGCTCGCTTCGAAAGCGTCGCGCGCAACAATTTGAAGCGATGAAAAAAAACGCGCCTCAGCTTCCGGTGTCCACCGCAAACGATAAGCCCAAGTCTTCACCCCGACAGAGCGCATCTGCCAACGTGTCATCAGCCGACGACACGTTCAGAGAAACCCCGCTTCCCGTTGCCGAAGATTGCCATCATCTGAATATTGCGGGCGTTTTGCATCGATTGAAAACCAGCCCACTCCCGCTGGCGACATCGCTCATCGGCGCACACATCCTGTTTCTGCTGATTGTCTTTCAGATGCGGCAGCCCCCGGTTTCACGTGACTTCGCGCCCACTCCACCCTCGCCGACGCCGGTGATTATTCAAACCCCGCCGCGTCAAACGGTTGCATGCAACCACGATATGCGGCAACCTGCGCCGTCGTTTGCCGAAGTCAATATTCCGCATCTCCAAATTCAATCGGAAGCCCTCGGTGCAACGTTGCCGTACCGCCCCATCGCAACAAACAGCACCTCTGCGAACAACAGCAACATCAAGCGGTGGAACGCCCAGTGGAAAAAAAGAAAATCCCAATCCAAGCCGCGCTGAACACCCTCCTTTTTTGTTACCGGGTACGGGCCTCTGCTAGTGCCGATGCTTTGACTGTCAATTTAATTGTCTTCTTGACATATCAAAAAAGATATACATACTATTATTAGTATGTGGGATGTACTTGAACATAAGAATGTGAAAAGACAATTAAAAACGATTCCTGTTGAAATTCTGAAAAGATACGAGAAGTGGAAAGATATTATTATGATTTCAGGCCCTTTGGGTTTGAAGATGATCAAGGGGTTTCATGACGAGGCGTTGCGAGGTGAATGGAAAGGTTTTCGTTCCTCTCGGTTGGGTGGGCAGTATCGGGTTATTTATAAAGTAGAAAATGATTTGGTGCTGGTGAAGGTCATGAAAGCAACTCCTCATGATTATAGGAGGAAATTGTGAAGGATTTTACAAGAGCGAAAAAACAAATTGATGTATCTGTAGGTGAATCGGTGAAAATTATTCGCGAGCTTCAGGAACTCAGTCAAAATGAGCTCGCGACTATGACGGGAATTCCTCAGTCAACAATTTCTGCAATTGAACATGACCGAGTTCGGTTGGGAGTCGAACGTGCCAAGGTTTTGGCGAAGGCTCTGAAATGTCATCCAGCAGTTCTTGTGTTTCCCGGCTGGACAATGGAACAGGGAACAACCGCGTAACCTGCGCTTGCAGCACCCAGTGGCCGAACCGCGGAACAAAACTCATAATTTTTTGAAAAAATCATTTTCCTGCGACACCCCCGGCGCTATCGGCGCATCCTGAGGGTACACCGTCAGGCATCAACGTCTCATATCGCCCACGGATGTTTTTTTGAAGAAAAGTACAGGAGATTTTCATATGAACACTGCGACACACGCCAACCGACTCCGGCATTTTCCAATCACATTTTTGGCCATTCCCCTCGGCTTTGCCGGGTTTACACTGGCGCTGCAAAAAGGCGGTGCATTACTTGCCCTCCCCAAGGGAGTCAGTACCGCTCATCTGTGGGTCACTATCGGCCTGTTTGCCATTACGCTGTTCGGATATCTGCTCAAGGCAACGCGATACCCCAAAGAAGTGGCCGCTGATTTCAATCATCCGATTAAAGTGAATTTCTTTCCGCTCGTGGCCAAAGTTCTTCTGGTATTATCGGTCATCTTTCTGTCGCGAAACATGGTCGCATCCAAATATCTGTGGTTTGCCGGCACCGCGCTTCAGCTGCTGGCATCTCTCGCCATCGTGACGCAATGGGTGAACCAGAATCACTTTCATCTCGACCACCTCACCCCCGCATGGTTCATTCCCATCGTGGGAAACCTCATTGTGCCCATCGCCGGCGTAGAGCACGGGTACGTTGAAATCAGCTGGTTCTTCTTTTCCATCGGGTTGGTGTTCTGGCTGGCCCTTTTCACAGTGGTGCTGAATCGCATGATCTTTCATCACCCCATCATGGAAAAGCTGATGCCTACCATGTTCATTCTGTTCGCACCACCGGCCATCGCGTTTATCGCCTATTACAAACTCACCGGTGAAATCGATGCCTTTGCCCGCATTCTCTACTACATTGCCACATTTTTATTCATGCTGATTCTGCTGCAGGTAAAACAACTTCTGAAAATTCGCTACTTCCTGTCGTGGTGGGCCTATTCCTTTCCGCTTGCGGCCAAGGCGCTGTCGAGCATTTTAATGTTCCACCTGACGCACAGCATGTTTGCGAAAGTTCTGGCGCAAATCGAGATTATTCTACTGGTGGGTATTATCGGCGTACTCGTTGTGCGCACCGTACGCGCCATTTCCAGAAAAGAAGTCTGCGTACAGGACTGAACAACATTCTATGTCACATACTGTCACTCATTCGCGGCAAGATGTTTGAGAAACGTGATCTTTCCAATTTGGCGGGGGCCGGTCACCATTCAAAGTCAATTCCTGAAAACAAACCGCCAAAATCCTTTTTTATCGACATCTCGGGAAGACACATCGGTCTGACCATTCATCACATTATAGACCTCTCCCTATCCCTCTCCTGAGAGGAGAGGATACAGCTACCTCTGCCATGCAATTCTCCCCTTCCCTCGCAGGCTGGGGCTAGGTAACGGCTGTTTTGCTCCGGGGACTTTGCGATCACCCTGGGTTGTGTTGCTAAATTGTTGAACAGTTGCCGCTATCAGGGTAAAGAATATAGTTTCCTCTAATAGGCGTTGCTGAGGGCATTTCGCTTCAGTGGATATTCAAATGCAATGACAATAGAACAACGGATACACCGAAATGAAGAATTTAACACTAACATCCATTGATGCGGCAGACGGCAGCGGCGCCAGGCGGGAACGTTCCCGGGTGAACGTGGACGGAGTGATTATCGGTGAATCTCCCGTGGTTATTGCCGGGCCGTGCGGTGTGGAAAGTGAAGCGCAAACCATGACGGCCGCGGTTGCGGTGAAACAGGCGGGCGCCCAGTTGCTTCGCGGCGGAGCGTTTAAACCGCGCACCTCTCCCTATGCGTTTCAGGGATTGGGCCTTCAGGGATTGAAAATTCTGGCCAAGGCCAAAGTGGAAACCGGTCTGCCGGTGGTGACTGAAGTCATCGACCCCCGCGATGTGAATTGGGTGGCCGAATATGTGGATATGCTGCAGGTGGGCGCGCGCAATATGCAGAATTTCACATTGCTCAAAGCATTGGGGCGCATTAAAAAACCGGTGTTGCTCAAGCGCGGCATGTATTCCACCATTGAAGAGTGGCTCAATTGCGCGGAGTACATTTTAAGTGAGGGCAATCCCCATGTGGTGCTGTGCGAACGGGGTATCCGCACTTTTGAAACCTACACCCGCAACACCTTGGATTTAAGTGCGGTGGCGGCGGCGAAAGAGCTGACCCACCTGCCGGTGATTGTTGATCCCACCCACGGTACGGGGAGACCCTCACTGATTGCGCCCATGTCGGCAGCGGCGGTGGCGGCCGGAGCGGACGGGGTGATTATCGAGGTACATCCCGAGCCCGAAAAGGCGCTTTCCGACGGGGACCAGGCATTGACGCCGAACCAGTTTTTTACTTTTATGCAGCGTTTTCAAGCGGTGACGCAGGCGCTGGCGCAAAGCGGGCCGAAACCGTCGGTGTTGTAAAGAGAGACGAATATGACAGAATTACAGATTACCGGAAAAGGTGGAAACAGCACGATTTATTTGGACAGTCAAATCGCGCGGCTGCCTGAATTAATCAAAAACCGAAAGACCGTCATTATCACCGATGAAAATGTTTTCGGGCTGCACGGCAAATCGTTTCCCAGGGTGGAAGACGTTATCGTCGTGTCGGCGGGTGAAGTGAGTAAAACGTTGCAGAGCGCAGGAGACGTATTTCGTCGGCTTGTGGATGCGGAGCTTGATAGGTCGTCACTGGTGGTGGGCATCGGCGGCGGCGTGGTGACCGATTTAACCGGATTTGTGGCGTGTACTTTCATGCGGGGCGTGTCATTCGGTTTTGCCGCCACCACCGTGTTGGCTCAGGTGGATGCGGCAATTGGGGGGAAAAATGGCGTAAATTTAGACGGTTTCAAGAATCTGATCGGGATAATTCGTCAGCCGGAATTTGTGCTCAATGAAACGACCATGCTCGACACGCTGCCGAGCGAGGAGCGCATCAACGGCATGTCTGAAATTATCAAGTCTGCGTTCATCGCAGATACCGCGCTGATTGATTTACTGGAAGCGGCTGCCCGAACCGATGATCCATACCGGGCGGTTTCCATGGGAGAGGCGGTGTCCCGTGCGGCGGCGGTCAAGGTGGGGGTGGTAAATCGCGATGTGTTCGAACAGGGGGAGCGGCGCCATTTGAATTTTGGCCATACCCTTGGGCACGCAATAGAAAAATTGACAAAAATTCCGCATGGTTATGCGGTGGCAGTGGGAATGGTGGCCGCAGCGAAAATGTCTGCGACACGTAACATGATTTCTCAGGCGGATGCAGCGCGGGTGGCCGCGTTAATCGAGGCGTACGGGTTGCCCACCCAGATGGATATTGATTTGGGCGGCGCCATGGATGCCATTCGAAAAGACAAAAAGCGCCAACGTGATACGGTGAATTTTGTGCTGCTGAAAGCGCTCGGTGAAGCTGCGGTGGAGCCGATTTCGTTTGAGGAACTGGAAGAGGTGCTTCGTGATTTGCGTTAGTTTGGTAAAGAAAAATGTATCAGATGTAATGGAGGCGCTGAAGAAAGTGCGCCTTGCGGAGATTCGGCTGGAAACCCTGACTCTGACACGGGACGATGTGGTGACCATGTTTTCTGCGGACGTACGGTTGGTGGCGACCTGCCGCGCCAACGGGCAGGGGGAGGAGCGGCGAGCCGAAATTTTACGGTGGGCCATTGAGGCGGGCGCGGACTATGTGGATTTGGAAATCGAAACCGATTCCTCATTTAAAGCGCCGTTGGTGCAGCTGGCGCGGGAAAAAGGGTGCAAGGTGATTGTGTCATACCACAATTTTGAGCACACGCCGGATACCGAGGAACTGCACCGCATTGTGGAAACCTGTTTCTTTCACGGCGCCGACATTGCCAAAGTGGCCTGCCACGTGGAAACCCCGTCTGAAGCTGCGCGCATTATCGGTTTGGGCGATCACGAGAAACCGGTGATTCCCATCGGGATGGGAGAGATGGGTCGAATCGCCCGTGTGGCCGCGCCGTTTGTGGGTTCGCCTTTCAGTTATGCGTCTATGGATGGGGAGGATGCGGCGCCGGGTCAAATTGACGCGAAGATCCTCGAAAAGATGTACACCTATTTAAAGGTAATGTAGACTGACGCTCCGAAATTGCGCTCTGCGGTCGAAGTGGTTTGGGCGCGAAAGGAACGGAAAGCCGTATGAGATCCGTATCACCGGGAAATGTGTGGGGACAGTTGAAGGCACCGCCGTCGAAAAGCATGGCGCAGCGGGCAGTGGCCGCGGCCGCGCTGATTGCCGGGGAGAGTACCATCGTGATGGGAACGCCGTGTGACGACATCGAAAGTTCGCTGCGTGCTGCCGTGGGGTTGGGGGCCACCGTGAATTCTCAGCCCGGGGAAGTGCGGGTGTTCGGTCGAAGGCAGGGGGTGAAGTCGCGCATTCACTGCGGCGAGGCGGGGTTGAGTCTGCGAATGTTCAGCGCGGTGGCGGCATTATTTGATACAGAAATACAACTGGAGGCGGGCGGTTCACTGGCCAAACGACCGGTGGACATGCTTGAAGTCCCGTTGCGTCAACTGGGCGCACAGTGCCGTACGGAACGCCATCTGCCGCCGGTAACGGTGTGCGGACCGCTTCGTCCGGGCGAGGTGCGAGTCGATGCCACAGAGAGTTCTCAGTTTTTAACCGGATTGCTGATTGCGCTGGCCAACCTCAATGGCGAGAGTACCATTCTGGCGCCCGGTTTGAAGAGCAAACCTTATGTGCAGATGACCGTTGATTTGCTGCAACGTTTGGGAGCGGCGATTGAACCGCGGAACGACCTTGAAGAAATTCATATTTCGGGGCGGTCCGATTATGCGCCGTTTACCTACGATGTGCCGGGGGATTGGTCTGGGGCGTCGTTTTTGCTGGTGGCGGCGGCCATTGCCGGTGAGCTGACCGTGACGGGTATCGACCCAAAGTCCAGTCAGGCCGATCGCAAAATCATTGATGCGATTGCGGCCGCCGGCGCAACCGTGCATGTTGAATCGAACGCCGTAACCGTGAAACAGGCGCCCCTTTCGGCGTTTGAATTCGACGCGACCCATTGCCCCGACCTGTTTCCGCCCCTGGCTGCGCTGGCCGCCAACTGCGAGGGGGTGTCCCGGGTGCGCGGCGTGCATCGGCTCACCAACAAGGAGAGCAATCGGGAGCGGGCCATCATCGAGGAGTTCGGCAAGCTCGGCATTCAAATCGAGACAATCAATGACGTGATGCACATCACCGGCGGGCAGACCCGGGGGGCAAACGTGTCTTCTCACAATGACCATCGCATGGCCATGGCCGCCGCGGTGGCCGCGCTGACCGCCGATGATGTGGTTCATATCGAAGGCGACGAAAGTATTAATAAATCATATCCGGATTTCTTTACGGATATGGCGAAAGTTGGAGCGAATATACAATGAACAGTTTTGGAAGAATTTTTCGAGTGAGTATTTACGGTGAGTCCCACGGTACGGGGGTCGGCGTGGTCATCGACGGGTGTCCGGCGGGAATACCGCTCTCTGCGGATGATTTCGCGGCAGATATTGAGCGGCGCCGCGCCGGAAAGCCGGGGACGACCCCCAGGGCTGAAAAAGATATACCGCAGTTGCAGAACGGCGTGTTTGAAGGGTACACCACCGGGTTTCCCATTCACATTCATTTCGCCAACAAAGACACTGATTCAAGCTCGTACGACAACCTCAAGTACACCCCCCGTCCGGGACATTCGGATTTTTCCGCGTACAAAAAACACGCGGCGTACAACGACTATCGGGGCGGCGGTCATTTTTCGGGTCGCATCACGGTGGGTATTGTGGCGGCCGGCGTGGTAGCCAAGAAGGTGGTGAAGGAGATGGATATTCAGGCGAAATTGCTGCATGTGGGCGGAGAGGAAGACACCGTGCAGGCGGCGGTCAACGCGCAGCAGAATCGCGATTCAGTGGGCGCATTGGCGGAGGTTCGCGTGAACAATGTGCCGCCGGGGCTGGGGGAGCCGTTTTTCGGGTCGGTGGAATCCACCATCAGTCACTTGATTTTCTCAGTACCGGGAACCAAAGGAATTGAATTCGGCACCGGGTTCGGATGTACAACCATGCACGGCAGTGAATTCAACGATGTGTTTGTTCATGCCGACGGAACCACCAAAACCAATCACAGTGGCGGTATTAACGGCGGTATCACCAATGGGAATGAAATTGTATACAGAGTGGCGATTCGTCCCACGTCCAGTATCGGAAAGGTCCAGCATACGGTGAACCTGAAGAGTGGTGAGGTGGAAGAACTGGGTGTCCGCGGGCGTCATGACGCGTGCATCGCGTTGCGTTTTCCGCCCATTCTGGAAGCGATGACCGCCATCGCATTGGCGGATTTGACTGCCGTTTCGAAGTTCACCAATTCAACGGCGCCGGTGAAGGAGAGGTAACGTATGAAGTTGCAGCGCATTCGAGAAGCCATCGATAAAACAGACCGTGAGTTGGTGTCGTTACTCGCCAAGCGGATGGAACTTGGCCTGCGCACCCGACCGTACAAAAAGGACACCCTCGATACGTCCCGCGAAAAAGCGGTGTTGGAACGGGCAGACAAAGCCAGGCTCGGATTGCTCGAAAGTGAGTTTATTCAAAAGACGTTCAAGGCCATCATGGCGGAGAGCAAGCGGCTGCAGAACGAAGATTTGTCGCTGGTGGCGTTTCAGGGAGAGCACGGCGCCTACAGCGAAATCGCCAGTCGTAAGCTGATGCCGACCCAGGCGGCGTATATTCCGTGTAATCGATTTTCAGAGGTGTTTGAAGGGGTGACGGACGGTGGGTTTGATATCGGCATTGTGCCGGTGGAGAATTCGCTGGAAGGTGCAGTTACTCAGGTGAACAATCTGCTGACGCAGACAAATCTGAAAGTGGTGGGCGAGACGGTGGTGCCCATTGACCATTGTCTGCTCGCGCGCCCGGGCAGCGACCATCGGGAAATCAAGGCCGTGTATTCGCACCCTCAGGCGCTGGGTCAATGCAGCGGATTTCTGGAGCGCAATAATTTGGAGCCTCGTCCATATTACGACACCGCCGGCGCAGCCAAAATGCTGATTGACGAAGACATGAACGCGGCCGCCATCGCCAGCCCCCTGTGCGCCGAGATTTACGGACTCGAAATTTTGAAGGAGCACATTGAAGACGACGCGTCGAATCAGACCCGTTTTCTGATGCTGTCCAAAAATGCGTATGCGGGAGAAGGCGACAAGTGTTCGTTGGTGTTCTCCACCACCCATGAAGCCGGAAAACTGTTCGAAGTGCTGCAGGTGTTCGCGAATGCGAAAGTGAATCTGACACGCATCGCGTCGATGCCCCATCGGGAAGACCAGGGCAACTACAATTTCTTTCTCGATTTCGAGGGCAATCAGAATGATCCCAAAATCAGCGCGGTGATTGACGCGGTGGCACATCATTCGAAAAATCTGAATTTCCTTGGCTGTTATCCCAGTGCTGCGAAGTTGACCTAATTTTTTCGAAATTTTTGTGAAAGGACGACCAAATGAACCGAACCGATGAGGTGCTGGGTACGACCATTCAATCCGCTCATTCAGCGCTGGTGGTGGTGGACGTACAGCAAAAACTGCTTCCTCATATGCATGACGCCGAGAAGGTGGAGCGTCGGGTAATACAGGCAGTTGAGGTAGCCGGGCATCTGAATCTGCCCATCTTCGTGACCGAACAATATGTGAAAGGGCTGGGTCCCACCGTGTCGAAGGTCAAAGAAGCGTTGGCGCGTTTCGACGCATATACGCCGATTGAGAAGATGTCTTTCTCGTGCTTTCACGAACCGGCATTTGTTGCAGCGCTTGAGTCAAAAGAAATCGACACATTGCTTCTTTGCGGGATAGAAAGCCATATTTGTGTGCTGCAGACCGCATTGTCAGCGCTGGACAACGAGTTTGATGTATATCTGATTGGTGAAGCCGCCGGGTCGCGCAGCAAAGCGCACAAGAAAGAAGCGCTTCAAAGATTGCGGCAGGAAGGTGCTGTGGTCGGGTCAGTGGAAATGTTTGCCTTTGAAATACTGCAGACCGCAACGCATCCGGCGTTTAAAGCAGTTCAAAAAGTGATTCTGTAAAATGAAAATTAAAAAGCCCAATCGGGTATGTCACAGCTATGTTCAGCATTTGCATGCCGCGCCGGAGGTGGTGTTTCCCCTGCTGTGTCCGGTACTCGAAGAAGAATGGGTGCCTGGTTGGTCGCCTGAATTTGTATTGTCGGACAGTGGCGCGGCCGAAGAAGAATGCGTGTTTGTCACTCCAGGAGACCCCGCCAGTTCCATTTGGATTATCAACCGGCATGAACCGGAACGGCACTATGTGGAAATGTACAAAGTAACCCCGGCTGTAACAGTGGGGAAACTGCGCATTCAACTTTCCGACACCGCTGATGGTGAAACAGCGGCGGAAGTATCATACGAGTATACCGCTCTAAGTGACGAAGGCGACCAGTTCATCGAAGCCTTCACCAAAGATGCCTACAACACCTTCATGCAAGACTGGGAAACGGCACTGAACGCATATCTGTCGCGGCTGTAGAGGCACATAAGGGACGTTGTGTGCGCCCTATGCGCCCAAACCAATATCCAGTTACGAACACAGCCGCCCACCAGCTACTTACTACTCTCCACTTCATGAACAGTCAGCTGAAACGCGGGCCAACAGGTGGCATCATATGATATGCGTAACAGCACCTCCTCCGTTGCGACAGCGGTAAAACCGAAAACGCCATTCTCGTCAACGTTGCCATTTGACGTGGAAACCGTTACGTTTGACATCCCGGTATCCACCGTGTACGCCGCATCTTTCGGTGCAGTGAACATGAAGTATTGTTCTGTGGTATTTGGAATCCCAATTACAGTTGCCGGTGTATCGAGCACAATGGGAATGGGATTTTCTTCAGTGGGCGGCAACAACATCGTCAACGAGTATTCTGCTTCTTCACCTGTGGAAAATATGCGTGCGAGATGAGGTCTTTCAAAAACAAAGTCCAAATACACACCGTATATCCGCGCTTCGCTGTAGACCCCGGCATCGGGTAGAGGACATTCTTCGCCGACTATAATGTCATCGGGCCACATGCCGCCGATAGGAGCGACATCCATTGAAACCCTATTCGGAGCATCCAAAATGAACCCATAGGTACCGGAAACGGATGGTTCAACTACAGCGTAGTGATTCACGCTATTTACAGTGAAATAGACATCTGGCTGCTCGTACGTTGAATTTCCTTCTACTGCTGCCAAAGTTCCCTGAATCGGGGTATCAGGAACAAGCGCTTCCGATTCGCCTGGTGTACCCATTCCACTGCGCGGTTCAAGTGTAAGTCCATACGCGATGGTTTCAGCACCCGGATCGCCGTTATGTTGAATAGATACGCGGATAATCTGCGATACATTCGGCGGTACCGAGATGGGGCACGACCCGTTTCCATCCAGAATACACGACCAGCCGTTTTCCTCTGTCATTTGCTCCTCCGTTCCCACGCGAATCGCCACACCTTGATCTGGAATAGTGGAAAGGTTTGTAATCGTAATCGCGTAACCGATTTGGGAGGGTGTAAAGGAATAGTAACTAAAATTCCATGCAGCACATTCCGTCTCAAGTGTAATGGATTCCGGAAGTGGAGTTGGGGTATCCAATGTACCCTCTCCGCCCATGGCAGAAACCAGCAACATAAAAGATGCGTCAATGGAAGAGGTATACGTTTTCATCCCCCCCCCTTGAGAAACACGCTCAATATTATAAACGGCAATGACATACTCAGTGTTCGCTGCCAGAGAATAAGTACAATAGCGCTGGTCGCTGCCGCATGTCACGCTATCGCTGCAAGTGGCTTCTTCATAGCCGCAAGTCGCGTCAAATGCGACTGCATCTGAAGTGATGCTGAACCATAGATTCGCATCATTTTCAGCAGCAAGATATATACCGAAACTTCCGGACTCTGACGGAGTAATTGTGTAGTACGCAACGCCTCCCGCACCGACCTCTCCCTGCAACGAAATATCCACCGTCAAAGGAATCGCCGACGCTTCTGTGCCGTTGGGTATCTCCATTTCTTGATCATCGACCGAACTGGAACACCCTGCCCCCGGCATCCATAACAGGCATCCCCACATGAGCAATCGCATTATCACGAACCATTTTATGTTGTTCATCTTTCGTCTCCTAATCATCCGATCATCGCAACTGAATGTCAAAACCAACTATCTATAATCCCGTCACAATTTACGTCTCCATACTGAATATATGCGTCGGTGGTATCATGATAGACAGTTATTGCACAGGTCTCATAACTTTCATCACAACCGATATTTTCACTCCAAAAAATTTCATTCCCATTCTCATCATAATCATATCGAACACAGAATTCGGAGAGAACGCGATTTTCTGTCAACGGTTTTTCAGGGCACTGAAGGTATTCAATTTGTGCATTCGGCAGCGTCATTCCAATTACATCCGGGAAAACATCTAAAGTTCGCGCACATAAAGTACGTAGTCAAGTTAGTAAAGTTATTGACAATTAAAGGCCCTCACCCTGGTAACTATTTAAATGCAAAAAAATGCGTGAGAAATTGTCGGAAAAATTCCTTCCCATCGGCAATGAAACGCTGAAATTTGTTAAGTACGAACAGCAAAATTTTGAACATTTTTGTCAAAAATTAGAACACGCGCGCAGCGATGCGTTTTCTGCGGGAGCAGATACGCAATTGGGGAACGAAGTGTACGCCGGGACGAAACCGTCCTGTGCTATTCACAAATTCTTTTCAGCCAGGACAGCAACATAATTGCGATCATTTTTTTCCTCCTCTTGACGCCCTGCTACAGTTTGGCAATCGCCTCCAGGGTTGTGGTCATCGGAAGTGATGCACACTTGATACGCACAGGGAACTGACTGACCCCGCTCAACACGGGCAAATCGCCGGGCAAGGTAGAGTCCGGCTCGCCCGTTTTCAGCATGGAGCGAAACGCGTCAATGAGATCTTCCAGCAGTTCCACTTTGAGCCCCACCGCAACCTGACTCAGCATGGAGCCGGCCGCCTGTGAAATCGCGCATCCGTGTCCGTCCACCTGAATGCCGGCGATTCTTCCGTCCTCCACGTGAATGTTCACTTCGAACTCATCGCCGCAACTGGGATTGTATCCGTGTGCGGAGGCGCTCACTTCGGGCAGCGGGTCGCGCCCGGCAGGATGCTGATGGTGTGCCATAATCACTTCTCGATATAGTGCGTCCAGGTTCATGTCAGTACTTCCTCGTAAACAGCTTTCTCGCTTCTGTGATTCCCTGTATCAACGCGTCCACGTCATCGGTGGTCGAATACACACCGAACGATGCACGCGTACTGGCCGGAATGCCCAGCAGCCGGTGAAGGGGCTGAGCGCAGTGGTGCCCCGCGCGCACGGCCACACCATGCTCATCCAGAATAGTGGACATATCATGCGGCGGTACGTACGGATCGTAAAAAGACACCAGACCGCCACGCAGATGAGCATCTTCCGGGCCGAGAATACGCATGCCCTCAAACGCCGAAATCCGCTTCAGCGCGTATGCGGTAATCTCTTTTTCATGGGCGCGAATCGCCGCCGTTCCCAGCGATTCAATAAACCGAATGCTCTCAGGAAACGCCGCCACCGCCTGAGAGTTTGCCGTACCCGCTTCAAAACGCTGGGGAATCTCGGCCCAGGTGGCTTCCTCATAAGAAACATACTCAATCATGTCGCCGCCGTATTCCGCCGGTGACAACTGTTCCAACGCAGCCTTTTTACCAATCAGAAAACCCAACCCCGCCGGGCCGTAACACTTGTGCGCAGAAAACACCATGAAGTCTACATCCAGCTCGGCAAACGACACCGGCAAATGCCCCACCGCCTGCGCACTGTCCACAAGACTGAACGCACCCACTCGCCGAGCAGCCTTTGCGAACAGCGCAATCGGATTAATGGTACCCAGCACGTTCGACACATGGGTAACAGCGACCACTCGCGTTCGATCGTCCACCAGGCTCGGCAACATATCGGTCTGAAGCTGGCCGTCTTCGGTCAACGGTACAAACCGCAGCTCAGCGCCGGATTGTTTGGCCAGTTGCTGCCACGGAATCAGATTGGCGTGATGCTCCATGTGCGTCAGCACAATATTATCTCCCGACCCCAACTTTCCGCGAAGACCGCCCGCAACCAGATTAATCGCGGCAGTCGCGTTTCGGGTAATTACCACCGATGACGAATCCGGCGCCTGCAGCCAATCGGCTACCGCTTGTCTCGATGACTTATACACTTCAGTGGCTTCATATGAGAGCGCATGCATCCCTCGGTGGGGATTGCCGTCGTGATGGCGGCAGAAATTACACCCTTCGGTAATGACCGATTCCGGCCGAAGCGATGTGGCCGCGCAATCCAGATACACTAGCGGATACTCGGCCACCCGTCGTTGCAGGGTCGGAAACAGCGCACGAATTTTATCGCTGTCCCACTCCAAACGGGTTCTCGTTGCAGCGTTTGTCATGTTACTCCTGTCTCGCCGATAACTTTTCCCACAGGGGCTCATGGGCTTCTTCGATAAATTGTGCCACATCCGGCGAAAAACCGCTCAGCAACTCGTGCAATGTACCTTCCACGATCAATTGGATGGCCTCCGCTTTCGATAGTCCCCGACTCATCAGATAGAACAGCTGTTCTTTATCGAGCGTGCCGGTGGCCGCACCGTGAGAACAAACCACGTCGTTGTTTTCAATCTCAAGCTCGGGAATGGCCGTAGCCTCTGCTCTTTTTGACAGCATGAGGTTGCGCGCAATCTGATACGCCTCGCAATCCCGCGCCGACTCCTCGATTCGAATGAGCCCGGTATTCGACGAAACCGCCCTGTCCAGCAGTACACTGCGCGATTTCATGTCTGATGTGGACTGCGGCGCGATATGATGCTGCCGGGTATGAAAATCAATGCGCGTGCGGTCATCGACCATGGCAAATGTGCGAATGTCACTATGGGCTCTGCGCCCGGCCAGTCGGCCCGAAAAATCGGCCTTTAGTCGACCATTCCCCGACGTCGCCGCAATCAAACGCATGGTTCCATTTTCCCGAATACTTGCGCCGTGGGAATAGTGAAGCACATCCGGCGCATCCTGCCCGTACATGACACCGTGATGCAGCACCGCGTTTTCGCCCACATCCACCTCAGCAATCATCACTGTCGCGCCATGCTGAGATGAACTGCTGATATGCTCCAAAATCGTCGCGGATGCGCCGTCCTCCACGTGCACAAAAATTCGTACAAACGGATACCGCGCGTCGGTATTGATACGCAGCGAAATCGGATCAGCCAACCGGACTCCGGCAGGCACACGAAGATAAATTCCGCTGGACCACAGCCACTGATTCATTGCTTCAAAAAAGCCGTCCTTCACAGATACAACAGTACCGATTCGCGCCGACGCATCGCTCAAATCTCCCACCTGTACGCCTTTCGTAACCGCTTCATCTGTAAGGCTCACAAATAGATCGGACCCGACCAGAAACTGAACTTCATTCCGATCACCCCGTTCGTGGCTCTCCATAAACCGATTATCGGGCGGCAGCTCATTCACATCGGGAACAAACACCGCGGGATTGACGTGTTTCCACACATGGCCCACACGGGTGGGAAGTTCAGCCTTCTGATATTCTGCCGCCGCTTCCTTTCGCGCCCGAGCGATGTGCAACGGATCCTTTTGTCCCACCCACGACAGATAGCGATGTGGTACGTCGGGCTTCGTCACCTTTGTTGAATGGGCTCGTTGAAAATCAGCCAATTGAACCCTCCATTTCCAGCGCGATGAGTCGATTGAGCTCTATCGCATACTCCATAGGCAGCTCCTTGGTGAACGGCTCAAAGAAACCGTTCACAATCATCAACTTGGCCTGTTCCGGCGCAATGCCGCGGCTTTCCAGATAAAACAGCTGCTCATCAGCCAGTTTGGAAACCCGCGCCTCGTGCTCCACCTGCGCATCCTGTTGCAGGATTTCCATGGTGGGATAGGTGTCGGTACGAGAAGCATCATCGAGCAGCAACGCATCGCAGGTCACGTCGGTTCTGCACCCCACCGCCCCCGGATTCACGCGCACCAGGCCGCGATAACTGGCCCGGCCCTTGCCTTTGGATATAGATTTTGAAACCACCCGGGAGGTGGTATTCGGCGCGGTGTGTATCATCTTCGCGCCCGTGTCCTGATGCTGACCGTCCTGCGCGAACGCCACCGAAAGCACCTCTCCATGGGCCCGCTCCCCTTTCAGAATCACGCACGGATATTTCATCGTGAGCTTCGAACCGATGTTGCCGTCCACCCATTCCACCGAGGCCCCCTCATGGGCCACCGCGCGCTTGGTTACCAGATTCAGCACATTGTTCGACCAATTCTGAATGGTGGAATACCGAATCTTCGCATCTTTGAGCGCAATTAACTCCACCACCGCCGCGTGCAGCGAATCGGTGGTATACACCGGGGCAGTACACCCCTCAATGTAGTGAACGCTGCTCCCTTCGTCGGCGATGATCAATGTGCGCTCAAATTGCCCCATATTTTTGGCGTTAATCCGAAAATAGGCCTGCAGCGGAATATCGACCGTCGTGTGCGGCGGAACATAAATAAACGAACCACCCGACCAAACCGCACTGTTCAACGCGGCGAACTTATTGTCGGTGGGCGGAATCACACTGGCGAAATATTTTTTCACAATTTCCGAATGCTCCCGCACACCGGAATCCATATCCATGAACACCACCCCCTGGCTTTCCAGTTCCTCCTTCATGGAGTGATACACCACCTCGGAATCATACTGGGCGGAAACCCCGGCCAGGAATTTTTTTTCCGCTTCGGGGATTCCCAATCGGTCGAAAGTCTTCTTGATATTCTCAGGCACGTCCGCCCAATCGCGTTCCTGCTGGTCGCTGGGCTTCACATAATAGTAGATATCATCGAAATCAATATTCGTCAGAACACCCTGGTTTCCCCACTTGGGCATGGGCTTCTTCTCATACGCCTCGTATGCGCGCAACCGGAACGACCGCATCCACTCGGGCTCATTCTTGGCCCGGGAAATCGCCTCCACGGTTTCGCGGTTCAATCCTTTGGGCGCCCGTCCTTCCAACTGCTCCGGGTCCGCGAAACCGTATCGCTCCACGTAGTCCCGATTTACGTTATGAATGCTTTCCTGAACCGTCATGTTCGGGCTCCCTTCTCCGGAGTCACGAGTTTGTCCCGCAGCCAGTCGTACCCGTTGGCCTCCAGCTCTTTCACCGTTTCCACACCGCCTTCAAAAGCGATTCGACCTTCCATGAAATAGTGCACCCGCGTCGGCGTAACCAAATCCAGCAGTCGCTGGTAGTGCGTAACCATCAATACCCCCGCACCTTGCTCGGCAGCGGAATGAATTCCCCGAGACACCACTTTCAACGCGTCCACATCGAGGCCGGAATCAATTTCATCCAAAATGATGAACTTCGGCTTGAGCAGAGCCATCTGCAGAATTTCCAGCCGTTTTTTTTCGCCGCCGGAAAACCCGTCATTCAGATATCGATCGGCGAATGCCCACGGCACGCCGAGCTGGGCAAATGTCTCTTCGAGCTGCCGCCTGAACTCAAACACATTGGGTGTCTCTCCCCGCACCGCTGCAAGCGCCGCACGAAGGAAAGATGCCACGGTGACACCGGGAATAGCGACAGGATACTGAAACCCCAAAAACAATCCCCGCTTGGCGCGCTCATGGGTGGGCATGTCTTCCAACGCCTCGCCGTTCAAATAAATGTGTCCCTCCAGATTCATGGCCGGATGCCCCATCAGTCCCGAGGCGAATGTGGATTTTCCCGAACCGTTCGGTCCCATCAAGGCGTGAATTTCGCCGGGATACACCGTGAGATCCACCCCACGCACAATTGATTTATCTTCGGTACCGATTTTCACATTCTCGCACAAAAAAATCGGTTGTTTTACTGCTGTCATGATTCACCTGTTCCTTTGATACGTTTGGTGTCACTGCTAAATTGGTATTCAAATACCTATTTGTCAATGGCCGGGTGGCGGAAATAATGAAATCCGCCAGACAATGTGGTAATCATTCATTTTTTTCATTCGCAATCCGCCGGGAGGCCACATGTCCGCAAATTTATCATTCATCCAATACATCGAGCAGGCGCTACGCGGCCTGATGGTGCTGTTGACCGGGGGCGCCTTTGGCGCCGATGGATTTGACAACGCGGCACTGCAAGCGCGAATGGAGGCCGTTCTCACCCGACCGCCGCAGATGAGCGCCATGCTGGTGCTGGAATGCGATGGCGACGCAAACAACGGCGACGTGGCCGTCATTCAGCGCCGGTTGGAGCGTTTTCGATACGATACGCAGATCATGGAGCAGAAAGACGGCCACATCATTCTGCATATTACCGGTCCCTCGTTTGACCGGGCCTTGTTCGCTCAGCTGATTGCGCCGGGACGACTTGCTATCGGGAGCATGGAACCGTTTGAAAACTGGAGACCCGCGCTTCCCGATGAACCGGTTGTCGCACTTCGGGTGGAGACGAAAATGGTCTCCGGGTTTCGCTATCAGGCGATCGTTGCCCCCACCGATACGCCGCTGCGACCACTGGCGGATATTCTGAAGCGAAAAGGATTTCACCCATTTGTGTACTGCGCGGGCGACTACGATATAGACAGTGGTTGTCTGCTTCAGGTGATTTCACCCGAAACCCGAATCAGCAATACGGATATCACCGCAGCGTATGTGAGTACGAACGCGCCGGAACAATCGATTGCGTACCACCTGACACTATCCACCGAAACGGCGCTTCGATTTGAACAACTCACTGCCCGAAACATTCACCGCCCGTTACCCATATCGCTCGACGGAACAGCGATGTCGATGCCCATCGTTCAGGAGCCCATTCCCGAAGGAGAATTGCAGATTACCGGATTCTACCTGTTTGAAAACGGCACCCCCGACGATGAGTGGCTGAATGCGCACCTTTTTATCGCCCTGGTCGGCAACCCACCACTGAAATCCCAGTGGAGAGTGGTTCATATGGAGCCGGTGGACACACCGGCAAACTGATTTGTACGCAAAAGCAATGCATTCGGCATTTCACTCCTGCGGCAAATGTGACATATGTTGAAGGCGCGCGCTGAACCGGTTCCAGTGCGTTTCTAAAAAAACAAGGAAAAGCGGAGAAAAAAAAATGAACAAACCATACCTACTTTTTTCATTGTTGCTGTTCGCCGTGCCGTTTGCCGCCTGCGGCGGAGGCGACGATGCAACCGACAACGATGGTACCGATTCCAGCCGCGACAGCGGTGAGACGCAGAGCACCGACTCCGCCAC
>JAFGXQ010000049.1 GCA_016936575.1 Deltaproteobacteria bacterium | reverse complement strand
CTGGCAAAACAGTTCGAAACCGAATTGTTTCAGGTTCTTGAATCGGCTCATGCCCAGGGAATGGAGCAGGTGATGCACGCGAAACCCGACGCGTACCGCAAGCTGATTAAACTGAGCGGCAGTTTTCTGCAGAACAGTTTGCGCGTTGGATTGATTTCGAAGGATGGGACACTTCATGCCGAGCGGTATGTTCCTCAACTTCTGTTTCGAAAGCGCTGGCGTATGCTTGGGGACTTGCCGTTTCTATATCAGTTTTTAGACATTGAAGCGGTGGCTGACGCCGCGTATCAATTGCAGTTCGGAAACCCCCGGAATGTGGACATTCGATTGAAAGCGGCGGAGCGGGTTGGAGAGCAGGACTCCCGGTTCGATGTGGATGTAGCCAAAGCGTTGGTTCTGTACCAGGGAAAAGAGTCCAAACGGGCGTTGCTGTACCTTGAAAACGTGTTAAAAAACCGGCCGGACGATTTTGTTATCAATGAGTTTCATTTATTTTTGTCCAATGATACAAAGTGACCTCCGAGCGACGATTGGCCGACGCCGTTTGTCAAAAATGCGCATTGCAAAGGAATCCACTACCATTTCATGAATCTTCGAAAAACCATCTTCATTCTGCCCAACCTGTTTACGGCGTCCAGTCTGTTTTGCGGGGTGTATGCTATTATGCGCTGTGCTTCCACAGAGGTGACCAACGACGATGTGTATCGTTCGTCGCTTCTGCTCTTTTATGCGTTTTTATTTGATTTATTTGACGGTCGGGTGGCGCGAATGACCAAAACTCAAAGCGCGTTCGGCGTGGAGTTTGATTCATTGGCGGATTTGATTTCTTTCGGTATTGCCCCTGCCATCATTGCCTATCGCTGGTCTCTGGAGGACGCCGGTATCATCGGTGTCTGTATCGCCTTTCTGTACGTGCTGGGCGGTGCGATTCGTCTGGCGCGGTTCAATGTTCTCGCCCACAGTGCGGTGAAGAAGAAAAAGGCGCCTGGAAAATACATGATGGGGTTGCCGATTCCCGTTGCCGCGGCGTTTATTGTGGCGTTCGTGGTTGCATCACGAGCCATGAAAGACGGCGAATGGCCGTGGTTGACCTCACACGGATTCACCGTGAACGGGATGGGGTATCCGATGATATCCATTTTTATGGTGGTACTCGCGTTTTTGATGGTCAGTACGGTTCGGTTTCGTTCGTTTAAAGATTTTAAAATCAAAAGTCTGTTTGCCATTATCATGCTGAGCACGGTGATCGTAACGAGCGCCGTGTTATGGATATGGTATTCTCCGGCATATATATTGATCGGCCTGCTGCTGATGTATGTGACGATGGGATTTATTGAATCGATTGTTTCGCTGGCGAAGCGTGAAAGCGCATAGACCCGGCTGAGGTTCAATTTATTCAGTTCTGGAACCGGCCATTTTTTCCTGAACGCTTCTCACTTTTCCCTCCAGCCGATTTCGGCTGTCTTTGCGTGCGTCCAATTTTACATTGGCGATAATGCGGTTCGATACAGGTTCAAGTGTTTCGTAGCACCGGGTAAGCAGGGCCATCAGGTCGCTCCATTCGCCTTCAATGACGGTTCCCATCGGTCCCAGCCGATACGCCAAGCCGCTCTGATCAATGACGTCGATAAGCCTGGCCACGTAAGCGGACAGACTTTCCCCTTTATCGACCGGATACATCGATAGTTCCATTAAAGTCATTTGCGTGCTCTACTTTCTTTCCCGTTGAACCACCACACTGAGCGGTTCGTCATCTTGCATGAAGTCAATCATCACCACCGAGCCGATGGGCCCCTGCAACGCGTTGTTGGCCATGGCTACGCCGGTGATTTTTTTGCTGTCAATTTTCAACAGCTCGGCCCCGGGCTTCACCCCTGCGGCATCAACCAGTGAACCGGCCTGAACCTGGGTGACGACAATTTTTTTGTTTTTTGCCTTCAGTCGTATCGGAACCACTCCGATCCCCGCCGGCGGACCTGTAACCGCCAGGTCATCCACCTGACCGTAGGCTGAACTGCTGCTGCCGGTGACGAATCCGCTATTCCCCGTGGGTTCGTTCAGCGCGGGTGCGGTTTGGGCAGACGATGTTACCGCCACAGAGCTGCCTCCCACCGGGTGTACCCCCAACGAATCGCCGCTGCCGTAGTCGGACGAAGGGGAAATCAACGGTGCGGAATGGTGCGGTTGTCCCGAAATTACGGGCGGTGCAATCGTGGTGATGCCTCCCTCGTCAGTCGCCATGCGTTTTACCACCAGATTGATGGGCTGCGCGTATGATGCGTCGCTTGCCGTGGCGCGTATTTCACCATCGATGCGCGCACGAACCAGATATACCCCTTCGCCGGCGCCCTCCAGCGCGAATGAACCGTCGCTATCCGCTTCGCCGGTGAGCACCTGGGTCAACCCCTTGTCGAGCAGCTCCGCTTCGATGGAAACCCCGGCAATGCCGGTGCCCAATCGATTAACCACCCGGCCCCGCAGTGTTTTATCTGCATCGTCGAGTTTTATGGTCGCATCCACTTCCTGACCGGGGGGACCGAATATTTTTTTGGCGCCGGGAATGTGTCCTGTTGCGGTCGCCTGAATGCGAAACTGTTCCGGAAGACCTTCGATTTCGGCGTATCCATTGGACCCGGTATCGGCGCTTTTAAGAATTTGTCCGTCCATGTCGAACACGGTCACCGCCGCGTCGGAAACCGGATGCCCCAACGCGCTGACCACCCGCAGTGACAACGTGGCTCCCAGCTTCATGAGGATGGGAATATTGTCGTAGGCGGCACCGGGGGTGATATCAACGGTCGGCCGCCTGAACACAACGTATTTCGGGTGCGTGGCACCCAGCGAGATTTGACCGGTGGGAATCGCGTCAATGGAAAATTCTCCTTCGCTGTTTGTGGCCAGCCACGTCGTCGTTGGCGCGGAGTGGTTCTTCTGAGAAGATGCTGCGGTGGGTTCCGGCAACGGAATATGTGACGGACCCGGAATGCACGAATGGTCGTCGATATTCAACGCCTGTGGAAGCCCCCGCTCTTCGGTTTCGGCTTTGGTCATAATGAACGAACGCTCTTCGCCGTCGGGAATCATATCGTAGGTGTCGCCCTGAATGATTCGAGCGTCCACCACCGCGCCTTCTATCGGCTCCCCGGCCGGGGTCTGCACTTTTCCACGGATGACCGTTCCGCTCGCCAAGAACACTTCGATGGATGCGCCCGGGTGAATGTTCTCCACTTTTTTCTGCTCGAATCCCGGGGCGAACACGGTAATCGCCGTACCTGCGATGCTCGATGTCGGAATGGTGATTTGGCCGCTGTCGTCCGTAATGAACGTATGCACCAGCATCGACTCGTTCTGAGGCACCGCCGTAACCACCGCACTGCTGATGGGTTGTTTGGTTTTCGCGTCCTGCACTTGTATACGAATCGGCGCCACTTTGGTGAGTTGGGCTTCAAGTTCTATCTCTTCTCCGGCCGCCAATACAATGGGTTCGAGCGCCAGAAACGACAGGTCATTTTTGTTGGCGCTGAAGGAGTACATTCCCTCGGGGAGTCCGTTTACCTTGAGACGTCCTCGTTCGTCCGATAGGGCGCGGCGCACCGGCCAGAGAGAACTGCCCGCCAGGTGAACCTCCACGTAGGGAACGGAGTATCCTTTTTCGTCGACGAATTTCAGTTCGAGCGCGGCTCCCTTTTCGAGATATAAATCAGTTGCCGCACCGCACACCGCTTCTTCATAACTGGCCACGGCGTACCCTTTGTTCCAGGCGAACAACTGATATACCGCATCGTCGGTCAGCCGGCGAATGCAGTATCGGCCGTTTTCATCTGTCGTAGCGGTTTCTTCCACATTGGCGGTTTCCCACGGTTCATCGAGCAGGCGGAGACGTACGACAGCCCCCTGCAGCGGTGTATTGTCGTCGGCGAAAATCTGACCGCAGATGTCGCATTTGCCGCGCATGTTTCGTGTGGGAGACAGTATCTTCCACTCCGGCGATTCAGGGGGCCGGTCTATTACCTCGGAGTCAACGGTCGTATCTGTATCGACGGCTGCTGCTTGGGATGACCGAGCGTCGGTGGATTCGTTGCATCGTTGAACGCCGAAAAAGAGCAGGGCGGTCAGCAGCGCACCGAGAACCCCTCCGGCGATAACAAAGGCAATACTGCGGCGATTGGACACGAGGGTACCTCTATTTCCGAGATGACTGCGGCATCAGTAGCCTTTCGGCAAGATAATATCGGCTCTGGATTTCAGGCCGCTGATGATTTTATGTTCGATTTCGAGTACGGCTTCTATGAATTCGCCTTCGGTTGCTTCCCTCGCGCGTTTTTTTCGATGCGCCAGGGTGTCGTGATAGGTTTTGTCGATAAATGCATGGAAGTCGGCTTCGTTGAGCGAGGTGGTGTACGTACCTTCCGCAATAACCACATCGATACCGTCCAGAGAGATGGTTTCTTCGCTGATTCGATCTTCTTCGAACACCACATTGGGTTTGACAATCGATGTTGCGCCGTCTTTGGCAGCTTTCAGGTGTTCATCCATTAAGTCCAAGTGAACTTCTCCCAGACCCACCCATGAAATGTCTTCTTTTCGTTTCGCGGAGTTGGATTTGGGCGGCAGTTTGAAGTAGTCGTCCTGCCCCAGGATTGCCACTTTGTATCCGGCCTTTTCCAGCTCACGGGCGGTGGTGGCGGCGGTTTCGGATTTTCCGCTGCCCGATTCTCCGGCCACGGTGAGGGTAAAGACGCGCCCGGCCTCTTGTATTTTCGGAAGACACGCGGCACTGACCCGTTTGCCGTTTTCCTCGTGATATTCTTCGATAACCAGTTTGTCTCCGATCATATTTCTCTCCTTACGACATTTGAAATGAAAAATGGTAACGCTCCCGGTTGTACCGGTTCCGACCCGGTTCTGTCAACGCCCACGATGAGAGAGGTATTCCATTGGGGAAAGATGTTATCGCAGATTGGCTCCACTCGGCCTTGTTGATGCGATTCATGCAAAGAAGGCGTGCCCCAAAAGGCTTGGACGCCGGTGAATGTCGAAGAACATGTCGTAAGGCGCATCCTGCGGGGGAATGGCAGAAAACCGCGTGGGTTCTCAATTTCGTTCGTTGATGGATTGAATAACACAGTGTGAATGGAATCTCTTTTGCCCCGTCATTGGCTTGTGGTATATATGTCGCCGATTTCCGATGTTGTTTCTTTGGCATCGGAATCGTAAAATAACGAAAGCACTGAATCTTACGAGTACTAAATCTTAACTTTAACGAAAGGTAATGACATGTTTGCAGGAATTAAAGATACGAATCGGTTCAGTCTGTGGCTTCTCGTGTTGTTGTCGGTTCTGGTGGTATCGGTTGTGAGTTGTGAAAAAGATCTGGCGGTTGGAGACCGAGGAGGCGATGGCGATTCGGATGGAGACGGCGATGGTGATTCCGATGAGGGTGATACCGATACCCGTCCGCCCACGCCCGGGTGCGGTGACGGTGAGTTGACCAAGGACGAAGCCTGTGATGACGGAAATCAGGAAAGCGGCGACGGCTGTCTGTTCAATTGCCGCGGTGTGGAAGACGGCTATTCCTGTAATCCGCCCGGCGAGCCCTGCCACCTGGTGGCCCGTTGCGGCGATGGCCGGATGTCGCATCCGGAGTTGTGCGACGACGGAAACACCACGGATGGCGACGGCTGCTCTATCAGCTGCAAAGTGGAAATCGGGTTCAAGTGTACAGAGGCGAGCCCCAGTGTCTGCACGCCGACGATATGCGGCGACAATAAGGTGGAAGGCGCTGAGAGTTGCGACGACGGAAACGATATTCCGTTCGACGGCTGCAGCAGTCTTTGCCAGAAAGAACCCGATTGTTCGGCCGGTGCGTGCGTTTCGGAATGTGGGGACGGTCTGGTGCTGGGTGAGGAGTGTGACGACGGCAACAAAGTGAACGGTGACGGCTGCAACGAGAATTGTGAAATCGAACCCGGGTTTGAATGCCCGCAGCTCGGCTGCATGGACGAAGAGAACTGCACCCTTACAGTTGCAGCGGTGTTTCGCGATTTTTCGGTCAGCCATCCGGACTTTGGCAGCCCCGGCTGCGATGCGGTGGTCACCGGGATGGTTGAAGACACTCTGACAAATGGAAAACCCGTTTATAAAACCGGTTGCAGCGTCACTGGGTTCTCAGAGTGGTACACCGATCCAGTAGATCGCGTGGGGTCGATCACGCTGTATCCGGATGGAAACGGCAATTTTGTGAATCGGTTCGGCGCAAACGGTGAACCGTGGGTGTCGTACTCAAACGACCAATGGTGCGCGGAGGCGTCCGGCTCATGTGATGATGAAAACTGTGTCACCATGTGCGGAACTGACAAAGTATGTGTGAATGTGCAAACCATTCGGCCGGGAGACTCTCAGGGCTACTGGGTGTGCGCGACCGAAAACTATTACGATGGAAACCCGTTGTTTTTTCCTGTGGATGATTTGTTGAGTGAGAAAGACGTATGCAACGAAACTACCGCGCCTGCGAATTCTCCAGACATTTACACCGGAGATTCCCGCTGCGCCAAAGTACCGGCACAGTATGGATATGATGCATGGCCCTACGAGCACGTGGTGTTTGGCGAGACCGATACGCATAATTTTTATTTTACGTCTGAGGTTACTTACTGGTTCAAGTATGATCCGGCCACGCCGGCGACGTTGAACTTTTTGGGCGATGACGACGTGTGGGTGTTTGTGAACGGGCACCTGGCCGTGGATTTGGGGGGGATTCATATTCCCACCGAGGGCAGTGTAATCATCAGCGCCGGCAATAACTTCGGCATGGAAGCCGGAAATGTGTATAAAATCAATATCTTCCATGCGGAGCGCAAGGTGGAAGGGTCGTCGTTCAAACTTACCTTGGGCGGGTTCAACACCGCTCGCAGCGAGTGTCGCCCCGAATGCGGTGACGGTATTGTTGGACTGGGTGAGGAGTGTGACGACGCGGTGAATGACGGCGGATACGGAGAATGCGGTCCCGATTGTCGCCTGGGTGAGTTCTGCGGCGACGGTATTCTACAGGAAGAATACGAAGATTGTGATGTGCTCCTCGACAACCTCTGCCCCAACTCCTGCCGCCAGATTGTGGCGGAGTAACTTCTTCACCAATTTTACTATTGCATGAGTTCCGCGATTTGTTCTACCAGTATTCGGGGCGTGTGGACCGGCTCGGCACAGGTCTGATTCATGCAGACGTAGGCGGTCGGTCGATTGTCCAGTATCTCCTGATTTGCCGTGTACGGCGCCAGCTCGGCCAGTTGCGTGCGATTGGCCGCAGTTTTGTGAATGATCACTTTATGGGGGTGATATGTTTGGGGAGCGGCGCGTGTTGCCGCGTCGAGCAAAGACTGCGTATCCGGGTGGTCGGATTCGCCGACCACCACAATTTCAATTGATGGGCCGATTGCGAATTGCAACCCCGACAGAAACCAGGTGTGCGCATCGGGAGATCTTCGGGCGGAATCTGAGAATGCGCGCGAAAGTCGGGTTGCGGAATCTTCCAACTCCGGTACTCCGGTGATTCTGGCGAGCCGAATCAGATTTTCGAACATGACCGAATTGCCGGAGGGGAGGGCGCCGTCGAAGAATTCTCTGGGGCGTACAATCAGGTCGGTAGCGTGCGCGGTGGTCAGATAGTATCCGCCCTCGGCGCTGCCGAACAGCGTTTCTGCCTGCCGGGTGAGCGCGAGCGCCCGTTGCAGATAATCAACATGGAATGTGGCCTGATACAGTTCAATTAACCCGAAAATATAAAATGCGTAGTCGTCGAATTGACCTTCGACAGCGGCCTCTCCGTCTCGGAACCGATGCCGTAACGTGCCGTCCTCCTTGAACAGTTGCGTGTCGATAAACCGGCTCGATTCTGCTGCCATCTGAATCAACGGCGCGTGGTTCAAGCATTTGCCGGCGCGGGCCAGCGCAGCGATCATCAGCCCGTTCCAGTCGGTGAGTATCTTGTCGTCGAGTAGCGGCGGGATTCGTTGTGCGCGCGCCTGCAACAGTATATCTCGGGCTTGGGTGAATGCCGAAGCGGATTGCACGGTCTGAAAAAATAGTTCGATTTTTGATTTATCGATGTGCAGAATGTTGGTTTGCGGCGGCGTGGCATGGGATTCAAAATTCCCAGGCGCTTTCACCTGAAACCAGTTTTCGATAAGTTCGGCGGCATTGCCCGGTAACGAGCGGATTTCGCTCTGACGCCACACGTAGTATTTTCCCTCCACTCCTTCAGAATCGGCGTCTTCTGCACAATAAAACGCGCCCTCTGGAGACTGCATCTGCCGCTGCACGTATTCTGAAATTTCTAACGCCACCGTTTTGTAAAGAGATTCTCCTGTGATTTCATATGTTTCTGTGTATGCCAATAAAAGCAATGCCTGATCGTACAGCATTTTTTCGAAATGTGGAACCAACCACTGCGAATCGGTGGCGTATCGGTGAAATCCGTATCCCAGGTGATCGAAAATGCCGCCGGCGCGCATGTTCTTCAACGTGGTAAGGGCCATCTGGCGTGGGGCCATCTGGCGTGGGGCGACCGCGTCCGGTGCACCGTGATACCGGAGTAGAAAAATCAGATTGTGGGGCGTGGGGAATTTTGTGCCCCTGGAGAACCCGCCGTCTACCGGGTCAAATCGGCGCGCCAACTGTTCCACCCCCGCGGCAAGCAGTGATTCGTCTACAGAACCGGTAGTGGCAACCTGATTCAAGTTGTGCAGGGTATCAGAAATCTCCGCTGCGTGCATAACAATTTCACTGTGGGCGCTTTGCCATTTTTTGTTTATGATTTCAAGTAGATCTATAAGTCCGGCGCTGCCGTAACGGGCGTGTTTAGGAATATATGTGGCAGAAAAAAACGGCTTTTTATCGGGCGTCATGACAATCGTGAGGGGCCAGCCGCCACCTCCGGTCATCAGCTGTGCGGCAGTCATATAGATATGGTCTACATCCGGGCGCTCTTCCCGGTCGACTTTGACCGAAATGAAATGATTGTTGAGTACCGCAGCAACGTTGTTATCCTCGAAAGATTCATGGGCCATCACGTGGCACCAATGGCAGGTCGCGTAGCCGATGGAAAGTAAGATCGGTTTGTTTTGAGATTTCGCCGCCTGGAACGCTTCGGGTCCCCATGGATACCAGTGGACCGGGTTATCTTTGTGTTGAAGCAGATACGGACTTTTTTCCAATGATAATCGATTCATGAATATTATTCCTTTACCTTCGAAAACTAATCATTCTGTTGGTTTCGTCAAACCGGTTCCTGAATGCCGGATTGTGACGAGTCGTATATCGAGACGTGAAATGCATTTTGTGGTTCCACTTTGAGGCCCAAATGGTTATCTTCTCGGAATAATATGAGGTTTTTCAAACGATGAAGCTGTCAGAGTACGACTACAAAGCAATTTTTCTACCTTCTTACATCCGCAAAAAAAGCAGTTTCGGCACGGAACTGTGGAGCGTGCTGTTCAATAAAATATTACCCAATGAGTATGCGTTCCCCGATGCCCGGTCGCTGCTCTACAACGACGATGTGGATTCTTTTGTGCAGAGAATCAGTCAGATACGGACCGCCGGCATCGATGAGCAGAATGCATTTTTGCAGACAATTCGACAAGATGCGATTGTTTCATTTAACGAATTAGCCAGTTTAATCAACGGTGAACAGCAAAATTTATATATTTACGAACGGTTGAAGCGGTTGGGAATCGGCAATGTATCTCTGGGACAATTAACCGATGAGCCTGAACAGATCTCTCAAAACAGAACTCAGATCAAGGAATTGAGTCATATTATTGAAGCTGTTCGCCAATCGTACAAGAGTGACGGCACCGCGATTCATTTGACATATCGAATCGAAAAGCTGGCCGCAGATCTGAATCAGGCCTGTGATGTGATAGCGGTTTGCGAACCGGATTGTTCAATAGACGAAATTATCACCATTCTTGTAAAGCTGACCCGAAGGAATTTGCTGAACAAGGGAATGTGGCACTTTATATCTTCCAAAACAGAGGTTCTGACAAAAACGATTGTTGAACACAATTCGGTTCATGGCGGCAAGTACATTGCAAACAATTTGAAAGAGTACTTTACTATTTTTTGGGCAAGTCTCATCGGCGGGTGTATGATTGCGGTTTTCGCGTTATTTAAAGTTGAAATCGAGTCCTGGGGGTTTTCGTTGTTGGGGGAAGGACTCCTGTTTGGAATCAACTATGCACTTTGTTTTATGCTGGTCGATGTACTGGGGGGGATTATTGCGACCAAGCAACCGGCCATGACCGCCAATACGCTGCTTACAAAAATCGCCTTGTGTGATTCTAAAGATGCCGCTGCAAAACAAATCGCTAATGTGTTTGCCGACGTTTCCAAATCGCAGTTTGTTTCATTTCTCGGCAACCTGAGCGTCGCTTTTTTCCTATCTATTTTAATCAGTTACCTGTTTATTCAAAACAACGAACAGCCATTGGTTGACAACGACATCGGCACATATTTAGTGAAGCGAAATAATATTGCGGCATCAGGTGCGCTGTTTTATGCAGCGGTTGCCGGTGTGTTTTTATCTGTTTCCGGGTTCATTGCGGGCTATATGGACAATGCCGTGTTGTTTCATCGATTGAAACAGCGGGTCGCACAGAAATTCAGTAAACGTTCCGTGCGACTCAAGCTGTATAATTATGTGCTGAACAAATTGGGAAAATTTTCGGGAAGCATCTCTCTGGGGCTGCTTCTGGGGCTCGCCGGCGCCGTCGGCATGTTTTCGGGAATTCCATTCGATATACGACATGTCGCATTCAGTTCTGCTCATATTGCATACGGCAGCCACGCCATCGCTTTGGACTGGGTATCGCAAACGGGGGTGGTTACGCTGGCGAGTATTTTCATAATCGGCGCAGTGAATTTCATTGTCAGTTTTGTGATCACGTTGGTTATCGCCTTACGCACAACAAACTTCAAGAACCGAGATATTCTGTATGGTTTTTTTATCGCATTAAAGGTTTTTCTGCTCAAACCGTGGGTGTTCATATTGCCGGTAGGGTTTGGCAACAACGTAAAAAAATAGTTCCCCCGCCGGCTACATACTGGATTTTGAATGTTGATTTGAAACCGCCATGCTTTCGCGAAAAGAAGCACTGCAGGGAGGCGCGGTTTTGATATACTGGTAGTAGAACAGAAACGTTATAGCGTTGGAGTGTTACATGAATAAATGTCGATTAATGCTTGGATTTGTTTGTGTTTTTTTATTGGTAGTCAGTTGTGCCGAGGATGACCCGAAAACGAGTGACGACCCCAATACCACAACAACCGGTCCTCGGGATACGTGTATGAACGATGCCGCATTGATGTACATAGAGAACACCGGCGCCTGTGTTCCGCCGGCTACCGATTATCAGCCTCGGACCGGCATTGACACCTGGGACGCATGTATCAGTGACGACAATACCTATCATCGAATTGAGGAATCCATCTCAAGTATCGCCAGGGTGGAAGCCTATGATTCGATTGGCGATTTACTCTGGAGGAATGCCGATATTCCAACGGTGCAAAATTTTCTGGATGCGCGAGATCTGTTGGATTCAGAGGAAGGACTGGGCTCACGGCTCGACCGTCGGTACGATGTACATTACGACCCGCCCGCAGACGGTACTTCCTGCGATGATGAAGGCGTTGCAGCACT
>JAFGXQ010000048.1 GCA_016936575.1 Deltaproteobacteria bacterium | reverse complement strand
CGACAGCGACACCGATTCTGACACGGACGGTGATACGGATTCCGATTCAGATGGGGATACCGACGCCGACAGTGACGCTGACACGGATTCAGACTCTGATTCATGTTTGAGCTCTCAGGAGTTCTGCGTGGATACTTGCGTGAATCTCGATAACGATGTGAATAACTGCGGCGAGTGCGGAAAAGTCTGCGCGGACCCGACGCCGTATTGTGTGGACGGCGCCTGCGCCGAGTGTGAGTCTGCTGAACTATCCTTTTGCGACGGTGCGGGCTGCGTGAATTTGCAGACAGATGCTTCGAATTGTGGGTCATGCGGTTCGAGCTGTTCCGGCGCAACCCCATATTGTTCGGCGACCGGTTGTGTAGAAGGAATGGTAATAGACTGCACCAACGGCACATTGCTGGCAGGTAACTCATCGGGTACATTCCTTACTCCCTCGAGCATGCCTTTGAAGTTGGCTTTCAATCACGATTCCTGTGCACAGCAGTTTGACGTTACTGTCACCACTGACGGCGGCGTCGATGAAACAATTAGCAACTGGTACGACACTGTCAGTGGTATCGCAGGCGATACCACTGTATACATCACAACCAACAATGACTGTCAGGTAAAGATCAGCTGTACGAACTAAGTCTATCTCCCTGCATTTTTTTGTAGAATCATCCCCACTCGTAGCGTTGGTTGCTTCCAGCCGCAGCATGGAATACTGCGGCAATAATAAAATCTCTTTGAGATTTCAAAGGACAAGCCTTTCTGCAAAATATAAGAAGAGGACGTTAAAAAAAGGCCTTGGCCGCCGACAAAAGTCGGATGACTTGCTGCAGGTTTTACTCTGCGGTGAATGCAGCGTTATTTTTCGAATTGTGCCGGGGCGGAGGCGTTATCGTCGTTTATTTATCGCCTCTTCGCGCACGTTTTTTGAAGATCATACGCAGGGGGGTGCCTTCAAAACCGAAGGCGTCGCGAATGCGGTTTTCCACGTACCGCTGATATGAGAAATGAAGCGCCTCCGGATAGCTGCACTGAACCACAAACGTGGGGGGGCGAACACTTGCCTGAGTGGCGAAGTACAGCTTCACCGGACGTCCTTTGCGAAGCGGCGGCGGGTGATGCATGATGATGTCATCGAACAGTGCGTTGAGTCTGCCGGTGGGTACCCGGTTGGAGAACGCCGCGTTCGCTTCATCGATAGCCTCCAGCAGTTTGTTGACACCGCGTCCGTCCAACGCCGATACCGTAACCGTTTTGGCCCATGGGGCAAATGCGATTTTCTGCTTGAGCAGTTCTTTGACCGCCCGTTGTTTTTCGCTGTCGCCTTTGAGCAGATCCCATTTGTTCAGCGCGATGACAACCGCACGACCTCGATCGACCGCCAGACCCAGAATTTTTGCGTCCTGTTCGGCCACTTCGCCGTCGGCGTCAATCATCAGCACCACAACACGGCACTTGGTCATGGCGTTTACCGCGACCGATACGGCCATGTGCTCGGGACTCTCTTTTTTAACTTTGTTTTTGCGGCGAATTCCCGCGGTATCCACAAATACATATTCACGACCATCCGACAAGCGAATGTGCGTATCGACAGCGTCACGGGTTGTGCCGGGCATATCCATGGTCAGCAGCCGATCTTCATTGAGCAGTTTGTTGATCAGCGACGATTTGCCCGCATTGGGACGACCGATGACAGCCACACGGGTGGCGTACTCTTTCTCGGCGTCTTCCTGCTCTGTATCTTCCACATCCACCGCTTCCAGGCGATTTTCGAACTTGGCGGAATCCGGAATGAAGTCGTACATCATATCTTCGAGCACATCGAATTGACGACCGTGTGCGGCGCTGACCATGACCATATTTTCCAGCCCCAGTGAATACATTTCGGCAGCGTCGTTTTCCTGCTTGGGGCCGTCGATTTTATTTACAACGAGAATGGTGGGGATCTCCTGTTTGCGCAGCAGCTCCGCGGTTTCGTAGTCGCCGGTGGTGGGCGGATGCCTGCCGTCCACAATGAACAATACGAGCGATCCCTCTTCAAGTGCCTTTTTACACTGGCTGTTGATGCCCGCTTCGGTTTCGTTTTCGGGCGAATATTCCCAACCGCCAGTATCCACCAGCGTCACGGTTTTGTCGGCGATGTCGGCCTCCGCATAAATTCGATCACGGGTAACGCCGGGTTCGTCTTTCACGATAGACGCGGTTCGTCCGGCCATGCGGTTGAACAGCGTGGATTTTCCCACATTCGGGCGCCCCAGAATCACTACCGTCGGATGGTCGCTGGAGGAGGCGGGGTAGTGGGGAACATGATTTTTTCGGCCGCGTCGTCTCATTCGTACCCCATTTTCTTCAGGCCGGCCGGGTGCGTGCTCCATTCAGGCGATACATTCACGTGCAGCTTCAACAGTACCGGGCAGCCCAGCAGTTCCTCGGCTTCAGCTTGCGCGGTCTCGCGAATCTGCTTCAGCATCTCTCCTCCTTTGCCGATGATGATTCCCTTTTGGCCTTTGGTTTCAATATGAATTGACGCGAATATTTCACAGGATTTGCGAAGCTGCTTGAAGCTGTCAATCACCACCGCGGTCTTGTAAGGTACTTCCTTGTGGGTGATATTCATGATTGCTTCACGCACCAGCTCCGATACAAAGAAGCGATCCGCTTTGTCGGAGAGCATATCTTCCGGATACAAACGAGGATTCTCCGGTAGGCGGGTCGTAATTTCCTGCAGCAGCGTATCGACGGCGTCGTTGTTTTTCGCACTGATGGGAACCACGGTTTCAACAAAACCCAAATCGGTAACGCCCTGGATAATCGGAAGCAGCCGATGTTTGGGGCGTATCAGATCGACTTTGTTGATGGCGACGACGGTTTTGATTTTTGTTTTGCGGATGCGTTCGGCAATGGCCGTCTCGGCGGGCGTTAATCCGTCTTCTCGGTGTTTGCAGGCCGCATCGATTATCCAGAGACAGAGATCTGCTTCCAGAATCGCGTTGTGCGCCGCTTCATTCATGTATTTTCCCAGAGAACCTTCCGCGCGGTGAATGCCCGGCGTGTCTAGAAAGACAATCTGACTCTCTTGGGTGTTGTGTATCGCAAGAATGCGATCTCGCGTGGTTTGCGGTTTGTGGGTAACAATCGATACCTTCTGTTGAAGAATGCTGTTCAACAGGGTCGATTTTCCTACGTTGGGTCTTCCGGCGATGGTGACATAGCCGCATTTTATTTTTGAGTTCTCAGTCATCACAGCGTTCGTTTACCTTACTGAATTGCGATTGGAAAGAAGAACTTTGGCATTTTTTCGTTATTTTGTAGACGCAGCAGCATCGCGATGATATCTGGTGTGATCGTGAAATTCGGGTTGAATTTGAATACCGTAACCGGAGGCGAAACGCGTTAATGACTGTAGTAGGTGTAATTGGTTCCCAGTGGGGAGACGAAGGAAAAGGCAAAGTTGTAGACATTCTGGCTGAAGAAGCTGAAATGGTGGTTCGATATCAGGGCGGCAATAACGCCGGTCATACCTTGGTGGTAAATGGGAAGAAGGCGATATTTCATTTGATTCCCTCCGGTATTCTTCGCGAAGGCACCGAATGTGTGTTAGCGAGCGGCTTGGTGATTGATCTTCGCGTTCTGGTGGAAGAGCTGGATAAACTGCAGGAGTCCGGCGTGCTCGAAAAGGCGAGCCTCACCTTAAGTGAAAAGGCCCATGTGATTTTACCGCACCATCTGATGCTCGACAAGCTGCGCGAGCAGTCTAAAAGCGGTTCGGTTCCGGTCGGAAGCACCCTGCGTGGCATCGGTCCGTGCTATGAGGACAAAATCGGACGCCGCGGCATCCGCATCGGCGATTTGTATAAACCCGAAATCCTGAAAGAGATTCTTTCCGCCACGTTGGAATACTGGCGTCCGATGCTGGAAGGCCGGGGGGAGACCGTTCCCGCTGTTGACGATGTGATTGCTCAGATCATGCCCCTGGCGGAGCGGGTGAAAACGTATGTGAAAGATACCGTTGGGTTTGTACAGGAAGCGTTGAAGGCCGACAAGCCGGTATTGCTGGAAGGGGCGCAGGGCGTGATGCTCGATATTGACCATGGTACATATCCCTTTGTAACTTCTTCCAACACCATTTCCGGTGCCGCCTGTGCGGGAATCGGTATGGGGCCCACCAAGGTGAATGAGGTGGTGGCCATTGTAAAAGCATACCTCACCCGGGTGGGCAGCGGGCCGTTTCCAACAGAATTGGATGACGAAAACGGGCAGTTTATGCGCGACAAAGGTCACGAATACGGTTCAACTACCGGACGGCCCAGACGCTGCGGATGGTTTGACGCAGTGGTCGCCAAACGGGTAAACGAAATCAACGGCAGCACCCAGATGGCCATCACTAAACTCGATGTGCTGACCGGGCTGAAAGAACTGAAGATATGCGTCGCCTATAAACTCGACGGTGAAGAAATCGATACCATTCCCATGCACGGTCTGGAGCGGGTGGTGCCCGTGTACAAAACGATGGCGGGCTGGGATGAAGATATTACCGGTGCCACATCTTTGGCCGATCTGCCGCAAAACGCCCGCAACTATCTCGACGAATTGGTTCGTCTGTGCGAGTGCCCCATTTGTCTCGTATCGGTTGGTCCCGATCGCGATCACACCTTTATTTTGAACAATCCGTTCAAATAATACTCATGCGACATGTCTAGTGATTCATACGATTTGAAGGATTTGGGATTTGACGCCTTCTTTTCGGATCAGGTGGACATCACTATTCGGCCTGAAATGATTCCCGCGCGCATCGCATCAGAACACCGCGGGGAGTACGATGTCTGGTCAGAACGAGGCGAAGAACGGGCAAAGCTGGCCGCGCCGCTGTTTCGCAAATTGCATAAGAAGCGCAAAGGTGAACTGCCGGGTGTCGGGGACTGGGTGGCGATTCATCCGGATCTCGATGTGGACGGCATTGCGGTTATCGAACAGATTTTTGAACGAAAAACGGTTTTCATGCGCGGTGCGGCGGGGAAAGAGGCCCGCGTGCAGGTGGTTTCCGCCAATGTGGATTACGTCATCATGGTATCCAGCCTCGACGACAACTATAACATTCGCCGCATTGAGCGATATTTGGCGAGAATCTGGGCCAGCGGCGCGCAGCCGGTGATGGTGTTGAACAAAATAGATCTGTGCGATGACCCGCAGCGCGTGCTTGATGAAGTCGCCACCCATTGTGAGGGAGTCCCCATTCTGCTGATCAGCGCGCTGAATCACACCGGCGTCGAGCAGGTGCGTGCGTTGATTGAGCCGGGAAAAACCGCAGTGCTGGTAGGGTCTTCCGGAACCGGTAAATCCACCCTGATAAACGCACTATTCGGCGAGTGTAAAATGGAAACCGGTGAAGTTCGCGAAAAGGACAGCAAAGGGCGGCATACCACCACCCGACGTCAATTGCTGCTTTTTTCAGACGGTGGGATGATCATTGATACGCCTGGCATGCGTGAGTTGCAGCTGTTTGACGATGAAGGCATTGACAATGTGTTCGCAGACATCGACGCATTGACCGCGCAGTGCAAATTCGCTGATTGCAGTCATGACTCCGAACCGGGCTGTGCGGTTCGTGAAGCGCTCGAAAGCGGAGAACTCGACCCCGGCCGTTTTTTCAGTTATCAGAAAATGGGGCGTGAAGTGCGTGATTTCGAAGAGCGTCAAGATATCTATCAACGTCGAAAATCGGAAAAAGCGTTCGGCAAAATGGTTAAAAACGCCAAAAAGTTCAAAGACCAAAACGATTGATTTTTTTTATTGGCTGTAGGAGATCAGCCGAACAAGCGGGAGAAGAATCCCTTTTTCTTTTTCTGCGGTGTGATGTCGGGGATGGGAGATCTTCCGGTGTCGTCCACGGCGATATCAATTCCCTCGTCAGAATCAGACGCATCGTTCTGCATGGCGGGGGAAGCTACGTATAAATCTGCTTTTCCGCGTAAACCCAGGTTCGCCTGAATTCCGGCATCGAGACAAAGTGTGATGAGCTGCGGCAACGGTGGCGATTGAATATTCATATGGGCAGCCAGGTGACCGATGCCGTTTTCAAGAACCGCCCGCTCTCCCGTTGCCCCGGCATCCACCAGCACATAGGCAGCAAATCGCGAGAAGCACGTGATTTTTCCGAGTATATTCGTTGTGGTCGCTGCCTCATCGTAGCCCACGTGAATCGCCTCCGCCACAGTTTTCGGCAAGCCGTTCAGGGCAAGCAGTTTCCCCCCGGTTGCTTCGGTGGGAACGCCGTAGCGTTTGGTTTCAAGTTGAAACCGACCAGTGGGACGCTGGTGGGATTGATTCCAGATTTGGGTGTATCCTTCCGAATCCTTGGAATTGCAGGCGAGTGCGCCGATTTCGCACAGCAGCCCACACAAAAATGCGTTTATAGGGTCGATTCCAGGAGTGCGTTCCGCGAGTCTTCTCGCGATGGTGGCCGACACCACGCTGGTCTCCCGCATGGCCCCGGAGATTTCATTGTCACTAGAGAACATGGACAGCATATGAAGTCCCGCAGCCATGGCATGTAGTTCCTGCATTCCGATTAGCACCACTGCTCGTTTCAGATCCATAACTTCTTTGCTGTGTGCGAAAATGGGACTATTGGCCACTTTCAACACTTCTGCCGCCAATGACGGGCTTTTCGAAAGTGCTTCGACTACCGGTTTCATCACCGAGTCCGGCCGTCGGGTCAGATTCATCAGTTCCTGGATGGCCGGTGATATTTTTACGGACCCGGCCAGTTCATCAAGTAGAGCCTGCGGACGCTGTTCAACGTCGACCATCAACCAATTTGGGTCTGTCTGGTTGGAATTCATATGTTCCTCAACATCTGTAGAATCGAAAATACCTACATCTCTAGATAACGGAATATTTAAAAATCGATTAAGGGAATGCTACGACATTTGCAATATTTTCGCTGTTGGTAAGTATCATGACCAGGCGATCGAGTCCCATCGCCATTCCGGCGCAATCCGGCATTCCCTCGGCCAGGGCAGCCAGAAATTCGTTATCCAGCGGGTAGGGCGGTTTCCCGAGAGCTCGGCGTTCCTGTTCTTCCTGTTCGAAACGTTGTCGCTGCAGGTCGCTATCAGTTAACTCCTCAAAACCATTAGCTAATTCCAGTCCGCCCACATATAGTTCCAGTCGAAGCGCACGTTCCGGCACTCTTGGGTCAATCTTTGCAAGTGAGGCCATGCTTGCCGGATATCCTTTTAAAAACAGCGGCTTGTCCTGCGGCAAGGCAGGTTCGACTTTCTCCACCAGGTCCACATCGAATTTTTGTGGCGGTGGGGTTGCTCCGGGGCGCCATCCTGCGAATTTTTCGAATGCATCTTGCACCTCCAACCGATAGCAATCGTCTTTCAGCGAAATTTGATACTCACCGAACGTAACGGTCGGATATGTCGCGATGGCCTTTGCCGATTCAGTGAGAATGTCCATACAACGCTGTTCGAGTTCTGTCATGGTGGCATGGGTTTCGTACCATTCCAGCATGGTGAATTCGGGAAGGTGGCGCTGGCCGCGTTCATTTTGTCTGAAGCACTTGGTAATCTGATATATTTTTTCATACCCGGCGGCGACAAGCTGTTTCATTTGCAGCTCGGGAGAAGCGATGAGAAAGTGATCTCCGGATGATTCTGTATCGATATTCAGTTCGGGCGCCGGGGCTGCAATTCGTATGGGAGTGGTTGCTTCCAGAAAACCACATGACTGAAAATAGGCATGAATCGCTCGGAAAATCTGTTGCCGCTGCCGTAGCGTATTTCGCTTTTGCTGCAGTTGAAATCGATTTGGCGGGGGTGTTTGTATCATCGTGGGCACTATTATACGACATGGGGCGTAACAGGGCCAATCGAACGGTTCGTTTCTCCGTTGCGTCCTGCGATGCTTCATATATACTGCTGGCGATGGACGAAAAAAAGGACAATATTTACGCGAATAAAATGGTTCAGGTAAACGATTTTTCATTTGATCAGACGGTTGTTGAAGTGTTTGATGATATGTTGAGTCGTTCCATTCCCGGGTATGGTGCGGTGCTGCATCAGATCGGCGCCATGGCAAAACGTTTTGTCATGCCCAACACCAATATCTACGATCTGGGGTGTTCTCTCGGTGCGGCCACGTTTTCAGTTCGGAGCTGCGTAGATGCGGTCGGCTGTCGGATTTTCGCGGTTGATAGCTCCAGAGAAATGATGGATCGATTCGAAAGACGATTGAAACGCCATGTCGGGGTAATTCCGGTGTCGGTGGAGTGTGCCGACATCTCTGATATCATCATCGAAAATGCATCATTGGTGATAATGAATTTTACCCTCCAATTCATCGACACCGAACAGAAATCGTCGATTCTCAAGCAGATTTACAACGGTTTACAGCCCGGAGGAGCATTTCTGTTTTCTGAAAAAATTGTTTTTGAAGATGCGGAAGAGCAGGTGGTTCAGGAGTCGTTGTACTATGATCTGAAGCGCCACAACGGGTACAACGATTTGGAAATTTCGCAAAAACGCGATGCCCTTGAAAACGTGTTGAAACTGGAATCGCCGACCCGGCACCAACAACGTCTGAAAGCTGCGGGGTTCAGTGAAATATACCAGTGGTATCGCAATTTGAACTTCGCATCCTTTCT
>JAFGXQ010000005.1 GCA_016936575.1 Deltaproteobacteria bacterium | reverse complement strand
GCCTGCGCGCTCGGCAGCGGTGAGGGCGGTCCAGGAACAGGCGGACACGGCGGCGAACAGAATCCACGCAACGCCCACACCGGCCCAACGCATTTTTTTTCGCGCGAAAATTTGAATGGCAATAAATATGGGCAACGTACCCAGCGCGATAAACGCCGCGGCCTGCATGGACATCGGCAGCAGCATGAAGTCAAGAGACCCGGCGGCATGCTTTATCTGAAAACTGAGCCCGAACGACGCGGTGATTATTCCGTACACCCAGGAGGCCACATCCATTCCCAGTCCGGAGGGGCTGGTTTTGGTGTTGGTCAAACCGATGATACCGATGGAAATGCCGATGGTGCTCAAGGCGATTCCCAGCCAGCCGAAACCGCCGGGAACAAAGCAGAAGCAGAATCCTGAAATTGTAAGTACCATTGCTGTTGTGTTCACTTGTGCGCCGCCTTCTTCACTTCGCTGTGTCTGAAACAGGTGACCAGGTGATCGTTCACCATTCCGGTCGCCTGCATGTAAGCGTACATTACGGTGGGTCCGATAAATTGAAAACCTTTTTTGCGCATCGCATTGCTGATTTGATGAGAGAGCGGGGTGGTTGCGGGAATATCATTGATGGTGTGCCATCGGTTTTGGATGGGGGCGCCTTTGCTGAATTGCCAGTAGTAGTTTGAGAATGAACCGAATTCTTTCTGAATCTCGATAAAACGCGCCGCATTGTGAACTGCGGATTCGATTTTTTTTCGATTGCGGATGATACGCGGGTCGGCCATTCGGTGTTCGATTTCTGCCGATGTGAATGCCGCCACTTTATGCACATCAAAGTTTTCAAATGCCGCCTGATACCCGGGTTGCCGTCTGAGAATCGTGATCCAGCTCAAGCCGGCCTGGGCCGATTCCAACACCAGAAATTCGAAAAGCCGGCGGTCATCGTACACCGGAACCCCCCATACGGTATCGTGATAGCGCATGTATTCCGGGTCGTCGCCGCACCAGTCGCAGCGGCGTCTTATTGAATTGCGGGCGGATGAATCTGTCATAGTAAGCCCCCGGTGGGTCTGGTTGTGTTCTGCCGAACAAAGTGCCAAAAGCGTTTTTAGAAGTAGACAAAAGCGCTGAACAGAATAAAAATGTCGGTCCAGTTTTGTTGCATCGAGGCCGATTATGAAAAAGGTAATTGATTTTGTAAAGTCTGTTTGGGTCGTTTGGTGGTGGATGTCTGTGTCGTTTATTGTCTGGGGGCCGATTTTTGTAACCGGGTTCTTCTCGAAAACCGGAAAGCTCGCATTTCGAATCTGTCAGGTTTGGGTGTGGATTGCCAAAGGAGTCACGTTCACGAAGATTGAGACGGTCCGGAACGCGGAGATTGATCCGAAAAAGTCGTATGTCATTGTATCCAATCATCAGTCGCTGCTTGATATTCCGGTGCTGATGCTCAATTCCGGGTTGCAGTTTCGGTGGGTGCTCAAAAAAGAACTGGGGTATATTCCCATGTTCGGTTGGGCGTTGTGGGGAGCGCGGCATATTTTCGTTGATCGGTCCAATCCCAAACGGGCGCTGAAAAATATGACCGAGGCATTGAAGAAGCTCCCCGAAGGGGTCAGCGTGGCAGTGTTTCCGGAAGGGACCCGCTCCGATAGCGGTGAACTAGGTGATTTTAAAATCGGCGGTTTTCTGACTGCGATTTCGGCGGGGCTTCCTGTATTGCCGGTTACCATCAACGGCAGCTGGAAGCGAATGCCAAACAAAAAGAGTTTGGCGTTTTATCCTGGAAAGATTCAATTGGTCATTGGTGAGCCGATTGATACCTCTCAGTACAGCAAGCGGGAGATCTCCAAGTTGATGAAAGCGGCTAAAGAAGCGGTCGCCGCCAACCTGAATTCCGACTACCCCGAAATAAGTAAATAATTCTGTACGAAAACGCGTCGATATTTCGTATATTAGATGAAGGACGGTATCTTATCCAATGTCTGGAGGTATGAATGTCATTAATTAAAAAGCATGTAGCACATAACGCGAATACAATTATTTTGTTGTTTCTTTTCGGTTTAATGGGTTGTACGGAAGCGGGAACGGTGACCGGGGAAAGTACGCCGCATGGTGATGCGGATAGCGATACGGATTCGGATTCAGACAGCGACAGCGACTCGGATACGGACGCTGATAGTGATACGGATTCAGACAGCGATACAGATGGTGATACCGATACCAGTACCGATACTGACACGGGAAGCGATACCGGTTCAGACGGTGATACGGATATCGACACCGACAGCGACACAGATAGTGATACCGATAGCGATACGGATTCCGACAGCGATACCGATAGCGATACGGATAGCGATTCAGATACGGATTCGGACAGTGATACCGATAGCGATACGGATTCCGATTCCGATACGGACACGGGTACAGAAATCGACACCGGCGTCGATACCTCTGAATGTACCCCTGGAACCGCAGAAGCGGATTGCGGTACCGGAATGCATTGCGCAGATGGAGTTTGTTGTGATGCTCCGTGCGAAGGAGATTGTCAGGTATGTAATCTGCCTACATCGATGGGAACCTGTATCACCGCTCCCTCTGGAACGGTGTGTCGACCGTTGGCAGGAATATGCGACAAGGTTGAAAAGTGTGATGGGGTGGATACCGACTGCAGCGCGCCGGATGAATTTCAATTGGGGCCGCAGTGCCGCGCGGCGGTCGCCGGCGGTTGTGATATTGCGGAACTGTGTAATGGGTCATCGGCGGATTGTCCTGAAGATGTGGTACGAGATGCGGGAACCGCCTGCGGCGATACGACCAACGATGACTGCAATAAACCGGATACTTGTGACGGCGCCGGAAATTGCGATGCCAACTGGGAACCCACCGGCACGCTGTGTGGTGCGATGGACGCGACCGCGGAATTCCAGTGCAGTACGGCGGATTGTACGGCGGCGCCGCAAACCCGAGTGGTGGGTGAATCGTGTATTGATGGTGAATGTGTAAACATCACCGCCGCCGATGCGGTATGGATAGACATTGAAACCTGTGACGCGACTCAAGTGTGCGAGAGTGATGACGCCAGCTACGCCTCCTGTGTGAATTGTGATGTGCAACCGGATGACAGCTGCGATGAGAACACGGCGATTCACTGGGACGCGATAGGCGCCTGCGATGATTCCGGCGCGGCACCGGTGTGTTCCTACCCGTTTACCGAAGAGATATGCGTCGCCCCGAATGATAATTGTATTCAGGGAGAATGTATGCCGTTTACCTGCGATCCGGCTGAAAAGGATCAGTTATATACCTGGGAAGAAGGACCGGATCCCAACAATATGGACTGGGCCGGCGATTTGGGATGGACCCTCAACGGCGGTTGGGCCGAAGCCAGTGGGCATCCCTTTAACTATAATGATTTTTATCCGTCCATTGAGCCGCTGGGGGGCGTGGCGGATCCGCTTGAGGAAACGCTGGTGTCTCCGGTGATGGAGTTGATTGCCTGTGCGGAAACCACTGTGGCATTCGAGTTTGTTTTCTTTGACGGCTACCCGGCCTGTACTCCGGTGGCGCATGTGGATTTGGAATGCGGCTATGATGCAGATCCCGACGATACCGACCCGGGGACCTGGTATACGATCTGGACGCATGAAGAAGTGCCGAATGCTTCATCCCAGACGGCGACGTCGCATTCCGGCATCGATGCCACGGAGTGTACATCTTCATTGAATCGAGTTCAGTTCCGGTTTGTTATCTACGGTGCGTGCGGCGAGATCGGCGGACAGGACACCATTACTCGAGTATCGGTGGACGACTTTCAAGTGACTGTTGTTGACGGGTCTTAATTTCTCGCCTTTTCGTTGCTATCAAATTTGTCATACGTTTTGTATATTCACCCAAAACGCGATACCCTTGGGATGCGTTGATTTTGGGATTGTGTAACCTGTAGGAACCAAGTACAGTGTGGCCATTTTTGAATATAGTCTGGATTCTTGTAAGGAGAGTTGGATGGCCAGTAAGAAGAAACGAAAAAAGGCGGCGGCTAAGGTCCCTTTTTACAAAAACATTAATAATATCATCACGTTTATTGTCACGGTGGCGGTTGTGGTCTTCATGTTCACGTATCGATTTGAAGCCGACAACTTAACCGGGGCGGAGCGGCTGTACCATCTGTTGTATAAAGGGGTGCAAACCGTAACCGTCGGATGTGAAAAACCGCCGAATTCGGAAATCGAGGCCTATTACCAAGACAGTGCCGGTTCGATTCCCGTGGCCCAGGATTTTGATGCCGATGAAGGGGAACTGTGCGGGAACGGTCGAAAATATTTCTGTACTTCGTTGCCTCCGGATAAGCCGATTCCCCTCGGTTGGGAAAAACCGCCCAGAGTTGGTGACGATCCCAACTACGAAGGGCCGAGCCCGTTTGCGCCGTTCAAGGAATCTCCCCATGCGATGCCGTCCAGCAAGGCGATTTTATCCCGTGCGCACATCGCCGATCGCGCTGACAAGGATTTGGTTCGCTATATCGAAGCGTCGTTGGCGCTGACGCCTGAAGTAAGTATCGCGGTGGTGGGAAAGCTTTCTTCGCAACTCAGCCAGTTCGAGAGTCAGATGAAACCGGTGGATGCGGAATGGTTTAATGTAGACGACGATGAAATTGTTGCCAAGAAGCTGGAAGCCATGGGGTTTAACTACGTTCTTTTTGACCGCACTACGTTGAATCCTCCGCATCCGTGGATGGAAGAGACGATGGGGCAGGTTGGGATGCGCATGCGCGATGCGGTGTCACTGCATTGGTTTTATCCGGTTGTTCTCGGGTCCCGTTACGCCTTGTATCGTCGGGTAACACCGTTTGAAATTCCAAAGCATGTGAAGCGACGTCTGACCAAACGCGTTCGCGCCATGCTGTCGGGAGAAGCGCCCGAGGATTATCATTTTGATATGCCGCTGGATGCCACCGGAGATGATGAGCACCGAGTGGTGGTTTCGTTACGCAAGCGTTCTGAACCGCTGGTGAAGGGACGCAAGCTCGACAAGAAAATGAGTCACGACAAAACACTTTTGGGCGCGTTGGATTCTGCGGTAAAGAGAATTCAGGAAACCTGGCCCGAAACGGTGGAGAGCGTAAAAAAATCGTACAGCGCCATGCTGGATATTGATTTGAAAAAAGAGATTGATAATCTTGAAATTGAGATCGATGTGCTATACCACCAATGTTATCTGTCTGACAGGACTCCCAGTGATTTGGTTTGGTATGTGGAACTAGGGCTCGAGGGGGTAATGTTGAATGAACGAGCGGGTGCCCGCACTATCAATTATCTGGAGCCCAGCTATGCGGTACAGATGGAAACCACGTCGGAGCTGCAGTTCTTAGAGCGGATGCTGAAGAAGGCGAACCTGAATCAATTTCTGCGTGACGCCAACAGCAAAAAGATTCGCAAAAAACGCGGGAAGATTTTGTATGAATCAGCATTCTACAAAGATAACGATTACGATTTTAAGCGCTTTCGCAGCGTGAACTGGGTGGAACGTCCCAAAAAAATGGGGCGTGACGTGGTTGAAATATATCGCGGTGTACCATTAAAGACCATTTGGGATGTGTCATATGCATCGCTGATTAAGTCGCTGGAGTTGGGTGCCGGCTGGCTGATAAACAACCAGACGCCGGATGGGCAATTTCGGTATAAGTATGAACCGTTGAACAAACCGGGCCGACGCTGGGAACCGGGGGGAAACATTGTTCGTCACGCATTGAACCCGTATACACTGCTGATGGTGAACAAACTGCAGCAGAAAAAAGAGTATGTGGAGAGCGCCAAAAAGGGAATTAACTTTTCTCTCAAGTTTTTGCGGAAAGATGGCAACCGGTGTCTGATTTGTCACCGTGACCCGCCGGCTCGGTATTATAACGCCAAGCTGAATGCGGTGGCGGTGACGGTGTTGTCGATTTTGAAGTTGAGCGATGTGGCTGACATTTCTGAGTATGAGGATGCGTTGTCGTGCATGGCCGAAGAAATGTTGTACATGCAAGATAAAAACGGTCATTATCGTCAATACGATGTACCCCCGGATCACCCTTACTACGGTGCTGAAAGTACCATTCACGCGGGCGAGTTTATTTTTGTGCTGGCCAGGTTGTACAGCCATTACAAAGACAAACGATTCAAAGAAGCGTGCGATAAATCCATCGATTACTACATGCAGCAGTGGAACAAGTCGGTAAAAGAGCGCACGCGAAACGGCATCTACGATGAGGAACACCGTGTCAATTTGATTGGTATTGTTCCGTGGTTGGTCACCGCGATGGAAGACCTTCACCGCGAATCCGGCGATAAAAAATATGCGGAACTGGGCCTGATGGCGCAGGATTGGATTGACCAGGAATTCTTCTGGTGGCAGCATCGGGCACAGTATCCCGATTATGTGGGTGCTTCCTTTAAGGTGCACCGAGAGTTGCCGGCGGTGAACTCCTGTCAATATGCGGAGGGTGCATCCGCAGCGTATGCGATTGCGAAACGGGTCGGTCGCGACGTGGAAGAACGCCGCCAGGTGGTTGTGCACAGTATGCGGTATTGCCTCCAGGTGCAGCATGAAAGCTACGACTCAACGTTCTTTGTTCCCAATCCGGTCGATGCGATGGGCGGATTCAAATACACCCTGGGCCATTTGCGGGTGCGGAACGACTATAACTATCACGCAATGGCGGCTATCGCGCAGGCTGCGGAGTATCTGGAGCCAGATGACTATCCGGCGGTTCGACCGTTGCGCATTCTTCCGGTTTTGAACGAGTTGTTGGGCGATCGGGAGAATCCCGCCAAAGACATGACCATGGAAGAACTGCGCGCGGCTCGTGAAGCGGAAGCCGCTGCCAGGGCCGAAGCCGACAAAATCGCGGCAGAAGCACAGGCGGCGGCTGCGGCGACCGCGGAACAAATGTAACCGAACGCCCGGCCAAGGGGGAAATATGAGATTTTTTGTGGGGAAAATCGCAGCCGTGGCAGTTGCGGCGACGGTGACGGGGTGCGGCGCCGGTCCGGTCGAGAAACAGAAATTACCCCGTGAGCCTAAAGGAGCGGTGGGGTTGGTGTCGCTTCAGTCTGATGACACTGGCGACAGCGCAATGTCGGAGGAGACGGCACCGGAGGCAACTGAACCCGAAGTTGTTCCGGTGTTGTGTCGACTGGATGCGCCATTGTCTCCGTCGATTTCTCTTCCCTTAACAAATGCGAATATTCATGCCTTGGCCAAGCAAAAAATTGAGGCGAAAAAATCGCAAGATGCGATTTCGCTGTTGCAGCTGTTGCTGCGAAAAGAACCACAGAACCCTGTGTATATGGGAGATTTGGCGACGGCGTTGCTGCAGTGCGGAATGATGGATGCCGGTGTGTCCACAATGGAACAGGCAGCCGCGTTGGCGCCTCAAAACGCCGATATTCTGGCGAACCTGGCACAAACCTACGAAATGGCCGGTCGGTTTCGGACCGCCCTGGTGACCTATGAACGGGCCGCAGCGCTCGCTCCTGAAGATAGTGACATCCTAAACAATATGGCTGTGGTGATGGTGGCATTGGGCGATGCCGAAGGCGCCGAAAAGACCATTCGCAAGGCGATTTCCCTATCCCCGCGCAATACGGCCTACCTGATTGATTTGGGGTACATTCTGGTGCGTCAACGGAGGCTGCAGGATGCCGAGATAGTGCTGAGGCGCGTAATTGAAAGCGAACCGAACAATGCCGGCGCAATCAACATGCTGGGGTTTGTATACTTCCAGTTGAACTATCGCGAACGAGCTATCGAGCATTTCAAGAGAGCCCTGCAGATAGATCCTTCGCACCAAGCCGCCAAAGAAAACCTCGAAGCGGTCGAAACGTTGATTGAACTGAACGATGTGGAGTGACGTTGAATAGGTGAAATCGTGACCTATTTTTGTGTCTTCGCCCCCGCTTCCCGGAATACAGCGGAGATAATCTCTTCGTTTTCCAGCGCGCGGATACAGTAGGGATTGTACCCAATGTCGCCGGTCGCGCTGTATGCAATACTGGTGCAGCCCGCTCGGCAATCATCGGCTGCCGGGCACTGTTTGCACGCACCGGTAAGCAAGTTCTGTTTATTGCGAAAACGGGTGAAGTATTTGTCCGATGTCCAGATCTCTTGAAGAGGCACTCTTCGAATATTTTCTTCACTGAAGCCGTCGCCCAACGACAAACAGCCCATAACATCGCCGTCGCTGCGAACCCCGATCAGCTCTCGCCCGGCAATACAGCCGTGCCAGGTCTGATGCAAGAAATTCAATGTGGGGTCAATCGGACAATAGCCGAAGTCGTCCATATGCCGCAGTCGCAAGTTGGGTCGGTTTCGATACGCCGCCTTCATCCGTTCAACAAAAAAAGTAAAATCCGCTTTCGTGATGAATTGATTTGTATTGAACCGTTTGCCGCCCCCATTGGCCAACTGAACCTGCCAAGTGATATTTTTTCGGTCAAATAAATCGGCGAATTCATCGAACTGGTACAGGTTGTCTCTGGTAAATGTGGTAATGGCGTTCACATTGGGATGACCGTCGTCCACCAACTGCTCTAAAAGGGTCATCACGTGGTCAAAGCCATCGACGCCTCGCATTTGACGATAGCTCTCGCGGGTGGCCCCATCAAGGCTGAACCCGACAAGATACGGAGACAGTGCGCGGAGTTTCGAGAGGGTTTCTGACGTCATCTGCAGACCGTTCGAAATCAGAATGAGGCGCATCTCCAATTGAGTCACCAGCAGACAGATTTCATACCAGTCTTCACGCAGCAAGGCCTCTCCACCAATAATGGTGATTTCTTCACCCCCGAGAGAACGAATACTTTCAAGCAGTGCGGCAATTTCATCAAAAGACAGCTCATTCGGCCGCGCTTTTCCTGAGGTGCTCGCACAGTGCCTGCACCGAAGATTGCATCGATTGGTGATTTCAATAACGGCGTAGGTCAGTTTCAAGGGTACAGTGCCTTTAAAATGCGATCCTGCTCGATTTTATGATAGCAGTAATCATTTTCTGTGGATGTTCGACTCATCGACAATAGAATCTCCGGACACCCGCCGTTGCATGCATCCAGATATGGACAGGCGCGGCAAGCCCCGGTTCGACTTTCCGCCGAAAACGGCGATAGCGCGGTTTTGCACCGCTCTTCGCGGCAAATGGTTTCAAGCGAGTCGGTGCGAATGTTGCCGACAATGCACTTGTCGAAACACAACGCCGAACAGGGGGTGACATCGCCGTTGGCGCGAACAAACAGATTGAGTAACCCCCCCGTACACATTCCCTGCCAGGTTTGAGAAAGACGATTCAACGGCGGAAAATGGCTGAAGGTCGCCAAATCATCCATCGGAATAATCGTTATTGTATTGGATGAACTGGTCATTATTTTCGCAACTTTTTCTCCCAGGTTGTAATACTCCTCCGGACTGAGCGTAATATCTTTGCCACAACGTCCCTTCGCGGAAGTAAGCTGTACCTGCCAGGGTATATCGTGCTTTTTGCAGAATTCGTACAGGTCATCAAAATCAGAAATATTCAATTTTGAAAAAGCGGTGATGATACTCAAATGAAACCCCGCAGCTTTCAATCGAAGAATTCCGTCGATGGCGGGCGTGTGACTCGATTTTCCGCGAATGGCTTCATGGGTGTCGCTGTTCATCGCATCCAGACTGACAGTAATTAATTTGATGGGCCGGCGGGTAAGTTCGGTAAATAAGCCGTCGTTCAGTAATGTTACGTTGGTGACAAAGCGAACGTCAAACCCATGACGGAAGCCGGCATCGATAATTCGCAGAAAATCCGGGCGCATCATCACCTCGCCACCGGTGAGACTCAACTCGGGGATTCCGATATTTCGGGCAGATGTAAGAATCTCGGTAATTTCGTCAAAGGTCAGTTCGTTCTCGAACGTCTTGTTCTCCGACTCAGCGTAACAATGCACGCACTGAAGATTGCATCGGCGCGTAATTTCAAGCTCAAGAATAAAGGGGCGTTGATAAGAATACTCTTCCCGTTTGTCTGAATCGGCACGAAAATAGCGACGTCTTCCGTCGGCATCTTTGCGGACAACCATCATATCGCTGCGAAACTCAGCGCGGTTGCGGGCAATTTCTCTGGGAGCGCAGGTCATTACTCTCTGCTCTTCAGGAATACGCCGCCGCTGTAGCGATGAGATGAAACGGTTTGCAGGTCGTCCGCTTTTTTCGGTTTGAGATACACCCCACCCGAATACTTATGAGCGGAAACGGGATTCCCCGAATGCGCAGGCTTCACGGCGGCGGGGGCAGCGTTTTCTTCAGGATCGGGTTTCGGGGCTGCGGCATTGTCGGTGGATGCGGAATCCGAATTGGGCGCAGATGGTTCTATGGCGGCGGAATCAGTGTTAGATGATGCCGAAGTGTCGGGCGCTTCTGTCGATTGAGCGGATTCCTCCACCGCCGGTTTTTCATCATTTTCTTGTGTGCCCTCATCGGAATGATTGTGCCCGGAGCAGATTCCACAAGCCGCGCCGGTCACGGTCCCAACAAGCACCGCTGTTGCCGTCACCTTTCGTACCAATCCTTCGTATTGGGCAAACACCTCTGCCACATGCTCCGGTATATGCGCGAGCCGACTTCTCAGCTTCTTCGCTTCTTCATGAATGGTGAGAAAAGCGGTTTCGGAATGGTTGAGCAGGTGACAGATACCGAGGTGAAGAAGTGTGTTCAGGTCTTCCGGCATTTGTTGCCGTTTTTGCTCAAAAAGAGAAATGGCAGATGAATAATCGTGCGCCTTCATTGCCTGTACGGCCTCTTCAAACAGTTGCATGGAATGCGGCATGATGTTTCTCCTGTGTTTTCTTCATCCTGTCATTAAGCGTGACAAATGCAAACGGTTTCAGCGTTTTTTTTGTTTTACACCCAACGCTGTGCAAACTGCTTCATTGATTTTTATCTGTTCGTGCATACTCTTATCCATATGTGGTTTCGATACTATCTTCTGTTGCCGGCAATACTACTTGTAGTGCTCACATTCAACGGGGTCGTGTATGCTTCATCCTCCGCCGCTGTTGTTTCAGGCGATAGCGAAAACTACGTAACCCGGACGCGGGGCTATTGTCGCATTACGGTGCCCGCCCGGAACGCGGGGTTTGCCTCTATGGTGGAGGATACCTGTGTGCATGGGGTTCCGCTTATTTTTAATCAGTTGGGTGTCGATGTGGATGAATCGTCTTTTTCTCCGGTGGATGTGGTGGTCATGCAGCGTCCGCAGGAAATGGCACATTTTGCTCCGAGGGGTGCGCAGGTTCCCACCTGGAGCGGTGCGGTAGCGTTTCCGTCGCATCATCTGGTGTTGCTTCCGATGCTGCGTAGAGACGGGAGCCCTGTGGATGACAGCGAAATTACGTTGTCGCATGAGTTATCGCATGTAGCGTTCTATCAGGCGTCGGCAGGCGCCGAAACGCCTCGATGGTTTTCGGAGGGCGTGGCCATTTTGCAATCGGAAGGGTCGTCGTTTCATCGCAAACGTAGTATCTGGTGGGCGTCTCTCCTGAACCGAATTGAGCCCCTCGATGCGGTAGCCAAATATCCGGAAGGCGCCAGGGCTGCTGAACAGGCGTACGCGCAGGCGGCCGATTTCACCGCTTTTCTGATTGAACGCGAGGGATGGAACGGTGTCCGGTTTTTACTCAGTCAATTGCAGTTGGGGGTTCCTTTTGAAGAGGCGTTTTATCATTCTTATGGCACGAGTGTGGCGTTTTTGGAGCGGGAATGGAATGAGCAATTGTTCGGCAGCTTGGGATGGCTGATGGCTGTTACCGGCGATGCGGTATGGCTCGGTTTGGGAGCGCTCATATGCATTGCCGGTTTTTTTATTGTGCGCAGGCGCAAGCATCAGCGGCTGAAGGAAATGGAAGAAGAAGAAGCCCAGCTGGAGCAGGCTATTGCCGCTATAGATGAACTCATCATTGAAAAGCCCACTATCGTACGCGGAAGCATTCGGGGCGGTGGTCCGCCATCAGCCACTCCGGTGATGGACCGCATTAAACGCCAACGTACGAAAATTGAGGTGGGCGGAAAATTTCATACCCTCCACTAACGGTTCGAAATGAAACTTTGCGGTAGTACTGGTCTTCATTCCATTGTGGCCGTACAATGACAACAGGAATATTCACGTCGGAGTGGCTATGAAAAATGTGGTTTTTATAATTGGAATATTGGTTGTCAGCGGTTGTGACTCAAAAATTGTGGAGTTGCTGATGGAGGGCCAGTCGGTTCACAAGACGGCGCCGGGGGCAAAAATCGCCGCGACTCCCACTTGGTATAAAACCAAAGATATGGCGGCAACGCTTCAGTTTCCCAAAGGTTGGTATGAAAACACGGATGAGCACCCGTATGAGTTACAGTGTCATTCGGAGCTTCGAAATATGACCACCGGCGTGTTTGTGTATCAGATGGTCGATCTGTCTAATGACTACACTCCCCGGAAACTGCTGGACTACCAGATTAACGACCTGATGTCGAAGCGCAAGAATACCGGTGTAGTCGAGAAAGAAACCACTTTCAAAGATGAGGGAAAGACGATTACCCAGGTGGTGTACTCGGGCGACAAAGGCGTTTCAAAGCACTACTATGTATTCTCTCTGATAGAATTCGGAAAGCCCGAACTGCCGGTTTTGGTAACCATTCAGGTCGCTGTGCCCAGCCAGTGGAAAAAAAGCAAAGACGTTCTCGTCGACATCATCCGCTCAGCCAAATTGCTGTAGATTCGTGACATGACAACGCTGTATGTGTCGGCGTTTTTTTTGGGGGGGGGAATCTAATATAGGAATGCGGATTAAGATTTTCTATCGGGAACGACGATGAAACCCTATACTTCGCCCAAGCGTTCGTAGAGGCCGACGTAGTCGAATTTTTTTGGGTCGTCGTCGCTCATGGCGTGAATTTTAAGCGCCTCTTTCGGGTGAACGTTTAAAATTCCAGACAGCATGTACGGCACGCTGTACCCCCAGAAAATTTCTTTCTCAAGCGGCATAATGTCTTTGGCGATGGCGTCCAGAACCGGCGCCAGATTGAATTTGGGGTTTTTCAAAAATCCCATCAGGAGTTCCAATGGGCAGTTACCGGCGCCGCGTCCCAGACCGTACAGTGTACCATCGACATAATTGGCATTTTTAATAATGGCCTCTATGGTGTTGGCGAACGCCAACTGCTGCTGATTGTGGCAGTGCACGCCGATTTCCGCGCGCTTGATGTATTTTTTAAATTTCTGGATGTAGTAATCTATATCTTCACTGTACAGCGCACCGAAACTGTCCACGATGTAGCAAGCCACGATATTGGATTCTTCTTCAATCTGCTGCAGCGCTTCTTCCAGCTCTCGTTCAATTACATGGGAAATGGCCATAATGTTGATTGCCGCTTTATATCCCTTGTCGGTGGCGTTATTGGCCAGGTGAATCGCTTTATCCACATCTTTTACATAGGTAGCTACGCGAACGATGTCGATGGGGCTGTTTTCTTTGGGACCAAGATCGTCGGCGAAGGCTTTGTGCGCGTCCTGCATCACCGCAATTTCGCATTCGTAGTCCACACCTTCAATTACGCGTTTGATGTCATCGTCTGAGGTAAACCGCCAGGGACCGTACTTGGCCGGATCAAACATTTTTTTGCTGTTGCGGTACCCCAGTTCCACCATATCGACACCGGATTGGGCCAGCAATCGGAATACGTTTTGAACCATTTCCAACGGGAAATGGGAGTCGTTCATCAGCCCGCCGTCGCGGATTGTGCAATCAACTACTTTCAGTTCGGGTCTGTACATTATTTATCTCCTTAAACCGTCATTCGATTATTATTTTTGAAAACCCGCCTTGGAAAAACGCCTATTTTTTGGCTGGATGAAAATCCGTTTTCCGGCGAAAAATCGAGGATCGTTTAAATCATTAAAGGCCCGCAAGTGTCAAACAAAATCGCCGCGGTGAACGGGAGATGGGCTGATTTGATTGAAAAGTTACAAGGCTGTTGCAGTTACTGAACAAATTTACATGCTACCTCTTGCACCGTACGTCTTTGGCGGGTAAAAAACGAGGCCGAGAATTTGCCTGTATTTTTGTTTGCGAGGAGAAAATATGATCGAAACAGTTCAATTCAATCCAGTTCCCACCATCGCCACGGAGTTGGCGCTGAATCCATCCAACGTCGCCGCGGTGATCTCGATGCTGAACGAAGGCAACACCGTTCCCTTTATAGCGCGGTATCGAAAAGAAATGACCGGCAGTATGGACGAAATCCAGATTCGCACCGTTGAAGAACGAAATATCTATTTGACGGAATTGGAGAAGCGCCGCGCAGCGATTCTGGAATCGATTGAGAGTCAAGGGAAACTGACCGATGAACTGAAAAATCAGATACTGGCCTGCACCACCAAATCCACACTGGAAGACTTGTACCTGCCGTACAAGCCGAAACGCCGCACCCGTGCGACCATTGCCAGAGAACGGGGGCTGGAACCACTGGCGAATCTGATTCTGGCGCAGGCGTTGGATACAGATGTGAACAGCGAAGCCGTAAAATATGTTAATGAAGAAAAAGAGGTTCCATCGGTGGAAGCGGCGCTGGAAGGCGCGCGCGATATCGTATCTGAAATTGTGGCAGAAAATGCTGAAATTCGGTCATCGGTGCGTGAGAAACTGGCATCGGACGGATTGCTTGAATCTTCGGCGGTGGAAGATAAAAAAGAAGAGGGTGCCAAGTTCAAAGACTATTTCGAATTTGACGAACCTGTGTCGTCGATTCCCTCTCACCGGTTTCTCGCGGTGCGACGCGGGGAACGGGAAGGATTTCTTCGTACGTCACTCTCTCTCGATGCCGAACCGCTGATTCTCAGTGCGCAGGCCAAAATGAATTTGAACCCGGCATCTCCATTTGCATCTCACCTCGAATTGGCGGTGCAGGATGCGTTCAGCCGTCTGCTGCTGCCCAGCGTGGAAAGCGATGTTCGCATCGATTTGAAAATGCGGGCCGATCGTGAAGCCGTTGAGGTGTTTGCGTCGAACTTGAGAGCGTTGCTGCTTGCCGCACCGCTGGGTGATAAAAGCGTAATCGGTGTGGACCCTGGTTTACGAACCGGATGCAAATGCACGGCCGTTGATGCCAACGGAAACTTTATGGCAAAAATGACGTTCAATATCGTTCAGGGCGATCGGGCGATGGATGCGGGCAAAATGGAGTTTCAAAATTTTGTGCAGCGGTACAATCCCATTGCCATTGCGGTTGGAAACGGCACCGGCGGTAGAGAAACCGAAAAATTTGTGCGCGGTGCGTTGAAGGAGATGAAACACGGTGCGATTGTGGTGCAGGTAAGCGAAGCAGGTGCCAGCGTGTACAGTGCCTCTCCGCTGGCGGCCAAGGAATTCCCTGATTTGGATTTAACCTTCCGCGGGGCGATTTCAATTGCGCGCAGACTTCAGGACCCGCTGGCCGAACTGGTGAAAATTGACCCTAAGTCGATTGGCGTTGGACAGTATCAGCATGACGTACATCAACCGCTGCTCGGTAGAAAACTTGATGAAGTGGTGGAAAGTTGTGTGAACGGCGTGGGCGTGGAATTGAACACCGCGAGTGTTCCGCTGCTTTCTCAGGTGGCCGGTATCGGCCCCAAAACCGCAGAGAATATCGTAGAGTTTCGCGCGGAGAATGCGGGTTTCAAAAATCGAAAGCAACTGCTGAAAGTGAAAGGTCTTGGCCCAAAGGCGTTTGAGCAGGCCGCAGGGTTTCTTCGGGTCGCCAAAGGGGAAAATCCGCTCGATGCGTCGGCGGTGCATCCGGAAAGATACGAACTGGTTGAGTCGATTGCGAAAGATATGGGCGTTACAGTGGCGGATTTGGTTGGAAATGCCGAAATGGCAGCGAAAATCGACATTAAGAAGTACGTGAGTGACGTGGTGGGAGAACCCACCTTGCGCGATATTATCGATGAGTTAAAAAAACCGGGACGAGATCCTCGCGATGAATTTGAAGCGCCCGCATTTCGCGACGATATAAACACCATTGATGATTTGGAGGAGGGGATGACCCTGGAAGGGGTGGTGACCAACGTGACGAATTTCGGAGCGTTTGTAGATGTGGGTGTACACCGGGATGGGTTGGTGCATGTGTCTGAATTGTCCGATACGTTTGTGAGCGATCCGATGACGGTGGTCAAGGTCGGGCAGAAGTTGAAGGTTCGTGTGCTCGAAGTAGATAAACAGCGGCAGCGAATTTCCTTCAGCGCCAAAAGCGCCGGCGAGAATAGCCAGCGCGGAATGAAAACGGCGGATGGCGATAATCGAAGCAACGGCGGTGGCCCGCGGAGGAATGACGGGCCACGCAGGGGCGGAGGGGGAAGAAACAACGATTCTCGACGCGGCGGCGGCGGGAGCGGCGGTGGAAAATCAAATCAGTTTTCCTACAATCCATTCGCAGCGGCGTTTAACAAAAAGTAGGCACATGGATTTTTCACAGAACGAGATTTGCAGGTTGTTCGGCATTCAATTTCCTGTGGTGCAGGGGGGAATGGTATGGGCATCCGGCTGGCGGCTGGCTTCGGCGGTTTCCAATGCCGGTGGTCTTGGACTGTTGGGTTCAGGCTCGATGAAGCCGGAATTACTAGAAGAGCATATTGACAAGACGGTTGTCGCGACGTCCCGTCCGTTCGGTGTGAATATTCCTTTGGCGGGGACGTACGGTGCAGCGCATGTGGACGTGTGTCTTCAAAAAAAGGTTAAGATTGTATTCACTGCTGCCGGGAGCCCGAAGATTCATACGCCGCGGTTGAAAGAAGCCGGTGTGACGGTGGTTCATGTTGTGCCGAATGCGTTGCTCGCCAAGAAAGCTGAGGCCTGCGGCTGCGATGCGGTCGTGGCCGAGGGAACTGAAGCGGGCGGGCACAACGGACGAGAGGGGCTTACCAGTTTGGTAATGTGGCCATCGGTGGCGGATGCAGTGTCGATTCCGATGATTGCAGCGGGCGGTATTGGTGACGGGCGTGCCATGCGGGCAGCGTTCATCCTAGGCGCGAAGGGAGTTCAGTTGGGAACGCGGTTTGCCGCTACAGTGGAATCGACGGCTCATTTGAAGTACAAAGAAGCCTGTGTGCAAGCAGATGGCGGACAGGCTCGCATATACAACCTGCAGCACATGCCGATTCGTTCTCTGATGAATGACTACGTGAAGGAATTCTGTTCACTGGAAGCGGCGGGTACGCCGGTAGAGGAGCTCCAGCGCCTACGAGGAAAAGGGCGTTCCCAAAAAGGGGTCTTCGAAGGTGACGTGAATCAGGGGGAGCTGGTTGCCGGTCAGATTTGCGAACGCATAAAAGATATTCCCACCGTTCAGGAATTGATGACCCGCCTGTTAGATGGGTTCGAGCGCGCAGCGGTGTCTATTTCTGCACGCTAACCGGAATGGTGAACGTGACGCCCGATTTCTGGGGAGGAAATTGGGTAGATAGGTCAGGTAGATAGGTCAGACCCGCTCACTTCAATTTTATCATGTAGACATCGATTCGGTTAATGTTTACGGCACAGGTCTACCCAATTCATTCATGAGCCAGGTCATGGCGCTGCGGGAATTGCCGTCGCGAACTAAGCCGCTATCCGGAGCCATGCTCCATGTTTGACCGTAAATCCATCCCCATATGGTGATGCCGCGTATCCAATCTGTATCTAGAAATACCGGCATGTATTCCTGATACATGGTCAGCTGCGCAGCGTCATCAGCTGTGCTGATGTCCATCTCTGTTATGTAGACAGGAAGTGCGGTGTCGTTGTGTAATTTATTGAGGAGTGTTTGCACGTTCGTAAAGGTGACGGCGCTATGGTCAAGATCGTGAGATTGAGCGCCGATTGCATCAATTGGGGCGCCTGCGCTTTTTATGGTATTTACAATGTCGATGAAGTGTTGGTTGTCGCCGGACCATTCGATGTTGTTATAATCATTTAAAATAAGAATTGCATTGGGGCAGGCCTCGTTTGCCCATAAGAATGCGTTAGTAATCCATTGCCAAGTGGAATTGGTCTCCCCACCGATATTTTCGGCAAAAGCCGGGGTGGTATGCGGAGGAGGTTCATTTACCACATCGACGAGACGGGTATTGGGGTACCTTGTACAGAATTCGGTCATCCACGATTTTACGTCGGATTCCTGGAGGATGCCGGCGTTGTTGGGTTGCTGGCTGCCCCAAATAAATGCATGTTCTTTAAATATGATATTGTGGTCTTCTGTGTACGCGTAAATCGAGTCCAGCGCGGCCCAATTTCGGGCTCCGCCCGCAACAGGTTCTACAGAGCCCCATTTGCCGGCGTTTTCCGGGGTAATTTGATCCCAGTAATCTGAAAATGTCATACCATCATAATCCACGCTGTGACTGTAACTGGTTGTAATATTGCCAACGAATTTCGCAATGTCTTCGCTATCGGAGTCGGTGTCTGAATCACTGTCGCTAACTGTATCGCTATCTGCATCCGTGTCAGCATCCGTGTCAGCGTCACTATCCGTATCTGTGTCTGAATTACTGTCTGAATCACTGTCTGAATCACTGTCTGAATCACTGTCTGAATCACTGTCTGTATCTGT
>JAFGXQ010000004.1 GCA_016936575.1 Deltaproteobacteria bacterium | reverse complement strand
CGATTTCACGTCTTTGTCTTCGAGCAGTAAATCAATACGAATGCGGGGAACAAAGCCCATCACTTCATCTTGAACCGACTCGAACGGGGCGATGTTGCCCGAGAAATGACCTTCCCCGTGAAAAATGGTGTAGGCGCTCACGGCTTTCATCTGTTGCAGCAGATCGATGATTTCGTTTTGCTTGGACTGATTCATCAGTAGCGATAGACATTTCATTTGGACACCTCGTTTGAATCGGGTGAATCGGGTGAATCGGGCTGTTCGTCGGTGGCGGTCGCGGTGGCCGCCGACCTGGGAGCGATGGAATGTCGAATCATGCCGGGCCGGTGCGCCGCCGCCCGCTTGGCCGCCCAGCGTTCAATCCAGGCGTAGAATACCGGGAGCAGCACCAGGGTGAGCGCGGTCGACGTGAACACGCCGCCCACCACCACCACGGCCAGGGGCTTTTGAATTTCGGAGCCCGGTCCGGTCGAGAGCAGCAGCGGCACCAGGCCCAAAATGGTGAGCAGCGAAGTCATCAGAATGGGGCGCAGCCGTTTTTCGCTGCCTTCGATGACCGCGGTCTCCAGCGACATACCCCGCTCCCGCAGCTGGTTGAAAAAGCTGAGCATCACCACACCGTTTTCAACCGCGATTCCGAGCAACGCGATAAAACCGAGAGACGCGGGCACCGACAGGTACAGCCCGGTCATAAACAGCGCGAACACACCGCCAATCATGGCCAGCGGAATATTGAACAGAATGATGAGCGCCTGACGAAGCGAGTGAAAGGTTAAAAAAAGAATCAGCAGAATCACGAAAATGGTGAGCGGAATCACCAGCGCCAGATGCGCTGACGCCCGCTGCTGATTTTCAAACTGACCGCCGTAATCCACAAAGTAACCGGGGGGCAGCGCCACCTGCTGCTGCACCTTCTGTTTCACTTCATCGACAAAGCCCACCACATCGCGGCCCTGCACATTCACCTGAATCACCACCTGGCGTTTGCCGTTTTCGCGCTTGATTTGCACCGGGCCGTCCACTTCGGTGATGCGGGTCAGTTCGGCCAGTCTGATTTTATTGCCCGACGGCGCATCCACCAGAATATTGCCGATGGCGGCCTTGGAATTGCGGTTGGACTCGGGGTAGCGCACCAAAATGGGAATGCGGCGATTCCCCTGGGTCACGTCAGAGACCACCTCGCCGCCCAGGGCGGTGGCCACCAGGCGGTTCACGTCGCCGGCGGTAATGCCCAGTCGCGCCATCACGTCGTAGCGCATGTCGATATTCAGATATTTCTGGCCGGTCAGTTTGCTGCGTAAAATGTCTACGCTGCCGGGCACTTTTTCAAGAATCGCTTCGATGTGCTGCGCCAAATCATCGAGTTTTTCGAGGTCATCGCCGTACAGTTTTACCGCCACCGCCGCCCGCACACCGGTGAGCATCTCGGACACCCGCATGTCGATGGGCTGGGTAAACCCGTATTCCAACCCGGGAATGTCATCGAGCACCGCGCGCATTTTGTCGTGCAGCTCCTGCACACTCTGCGCTTTCCACTCACTGCGCGGTCGGGTCACCAGAAACGCATCGGTTTCGTTAAACCCCATCGGGTCGAGTCGAAGTTCATCTGACCCCACCCGCGACACCATTCCGGTAATTTCGGGCAGCGTCATCAGCGCCTGCTGCACTCGGGTATCGCCCTCCATGGAACGCTCCAGCGAAATGGTGGGCAGCTTTTCGGTCTGCACCACGATGGTGCCCTCGTCGAGATATGGCAAAAACTCGCGCCCGATTAAAAAGAACACGCCCACCGTGGCCACCAGCGCCGCACCCGCCAGCGAAAACAACAGTTTTTTGTGGGTAAGGGCGAACCGGATGGTGGGGCGATAGAGGCGCAGCCCCAGTCTAAAAAACGCACTTTCCCGGTCGCTGATATTCTTCATCAGCAATGTGGAAATCACCGGAATCACCGTGAGCGACAACACCAGCGAACTCAGCACCGCGATGGCCACGGTCACCGCCAGCGGAGCGAACAGTTTTCCTTCCAGTCCGGTGAGGGTGGCGATGGGCATGAGCGACACCACAATGATGATTACCCCGATTACAATGGGGGCGGCCACTTCAGCGGCGGCGGTGTACACCAGATGCAGCGCGCTCACCCCTTCGGGTTTGACGGCGATTTTGGAGTGAATGTTTTCAACCATCACCACTGCGGAATCCACCAGAATGCCGATGGCAATGGCCAGACCGCCCAGCGACATGAGATTCGCGGTGATGCCCACCTGGGCCATCACGCCGAACGTGGCCAAAACGGTGAGAGGCAAAATCATTCCTGTGGTGACCGCACTGCGAATGTTTCCCAGAAAAATAAACAGCACCACCAGCACCAGCCCCACCGCGGCCATCAGCGACCACTCCACGTTGGAGACCGCCGCCTCAATCAGCTGGGAGCGATCGTAAAACGGTTTGATCTTTACGCCTTTGGGGAGGCTCTTTTCAATATTCTGCAACGCCTCTTTCACCGCCGCCACCGTGGCGCGACCGTTGGCCCCCCGCCGATTCAGCACCACTCCCTGCACTCCTTCCCCTTTGCCGTTGCGGGTCACCCCGCCGTAGCGCACCAGCGCGCCCTCTTTCACGTCGGCTACTTTTTTCAGCAGAATCGGTTCGCTGTTGCGGGTGGCAACCGTAATGTTGCCGATGTCGTCCATGGTTTTAAGCCGCCCCACCGAACGAACGAGAATGACTTCATCATTCTGCACAAAGCGATCACCACCGGCGTTGTCATTGTTGTTTTTCACCGCTTCGGCCACTTCTGCGATGGAGAGGCCGTACGACAGCAGCGCATCGGGCTTCAGCTCCACCTGAAAGCTCTGGACCTCGCCGCCCAGAGAGTTCACATCGGCCACACCGTCCACCGACAGCAGACGGGGACGAATCTGCCAATCCAGAATTTCACGCAGCTTGCGGTTGCTGTAGTCTTTGCCTTCCAGCACAAACATGTACACATCGCTGAGGGGCGTGGTAATGGGTGCGAGTCCCCCTTCCACCCCCTCGGGAAGTCCCGACAGCACCTGTCCAATCCGCTCCGACACCTGCTGCCTGGCCCAGTACGTGTCGACGTTTTCTTCAAAGTCGATGGTAATTACCGACAAGGCGTACTTGGTGACCGAACGCAGCACCGTCTGCCGCGGAATGCCGCGCACTTCGGTTTCGATGGGGTACGTCACCCGTTGCTCCACCTCCTGCGGGCTCATGCCCGGCGCTTTCACAATCACCTGTACCTGCGGGGTTGAGATGTCGGGAAAGGCATCGATGGGCAGTTGACGATACGACCAGATTCCCAGTCCCATCACGATGGCGGCCAGGAACAGCGTCATAATTCGCTGGGTCAGCACTTTCTGTAATATGGAAATAAGTGGTGATGACATATGGTTCTCAGCGGTTATTCACCGGCTTGTTTCATCCATTCGGATTTCAGGGTTAAACTGTTGGCCACAGCGACAAGATCGCCCGGGGCAAGCCCCTCCACAATCTCCTGCATGTTGTCATCGGATGCCCCGATGGTCACCGGCGCCCGGCGGTACGCGGTGGGCGAGGTTTGCACAAACACATACGTTTTGCCGTCCATTTCGTGAACGGCACCCAGGGGAACCGCCACCTTCGCGTGTACCTTTCGGTCAACCAGCTCCACGGTGGCGGGCATTCCCGGACGCCAGGCGCCGTCCTCGTTCTTGATGGTCACCTTGATGGTGACGGTGCGGGTCTCCGGATTGGCCACCGACGACACCTGGGCCACGGTTCCCTCCGACTTCATATTCAACGATTCGTTGGTGACCGTCACCGTCATGTCTTTTTGAAAAATCGAAACCGCGGTCAGCGGCACCTGAATTTCAACCAGCAGTTCGCTCAAATCGGCCAGCCGAAACAGCTGTTTATCTTCGGCCACTGCTTCTCCCATGGTCACTTCTTTTGAAATGACTTCGCCGTCAAAGGGCGCGCGCAGGGTGTAACTGGTCATCTTCTGATTGGGATTGTCTTCCAGCTTGTGCAGCCACTGCTCCGAAAACCCCAGCAGCTTCAACTGCTGCAGCGCCGCGGCATGCGCCAGTTCGGCTTCTTCTTTTTGATGTTCCGCCTGCTGGAAGGCTTCTTTGCTTGAAATTTTCTTCTCCACCAGCTCCGTTTCGCGAGCCAATGCGGTTTTAGCGAATCGGTATTTCTGTTCGGCCTCCAGATAGGCCAGCTTGGCTTCGGCCAACTTTTTGCTTTCGATGGTGACCATCGCCTCTCCCAGGGTCACCCGGTCGCCTTCCTTTTTAGACACCACGGTAACGACCCCTTCCAGCCGCGCCACAATGGCGGCGAACTTTTCGGGAATAACCGAGACTTCTCCCTGGTACGACATCGCCTGCGCGATCTCGGCGCCCGCCGTTTTCTGGGTGGCGATGTCGGCGTTGGCCGCCGCCCGCTCCGTGAGCATCAGCGTATTTCCCTCAAGCCGGGTGCCTTCTTTTTCTTCCGGCGCGGCCGCTTCCTTACCGCAGGCCGTCATGGCGAGTATCGTTGTGAGCCAAACCAATTTTGTAAAAATCATGCGTGTCATTGGGAATCCTTTGCACGGGTTGCATCTGCTGAAAACATGATTGCGGAAAAGGGTATGCCGGCAATACGGTTTAGTAGAATACGTGAAAGCTGGTACTGAATCTGGGCATCCAGCACCATGTGTTCCACTTCAAACAGGGTACGCTGGGCATCGAGCAAATCCAGGTAGCCGAACCGGCCGATGCGATACCCCTCCTCAACCGCCGCAAACGTGGCGGTCACCCTGGGGCTGATGGTTTCGTGAAGCACCGTCATTCTCTCCAATTGAAACTGAACGTTGTAGTATTCGGAAACAATCAGCTTCGTCAGCTCCGTGTCGAGCATCTCGACGTCGCTCTGTGCACTCAGCACCTCTTTGGCCGCGGCGTCGATGTTGCCGCGATTTCGATCGAGCAGCGGAATCGGAATGCCCACTCCCGCCACCAGGGCGTGATTGGATGCGGCGTTGTTGTATCGATACCCCAAATCAACGGTGAGATTGGGAATGCGATTGGCTTTTTCCATGTCGGCCAATGCCTGCTGAACCTGCACGCGAACCGCCGCATCCCGCAGCTCCGGGTGCTGCGCCATCCGCGCCAGCAAATCACTTAGGGGCGGCAGTTCCGACGCGGCGTCGAGCGCACCCACCACTTCGCCAAAAAACACCTCTCTGCTGCCGCAGGCCGCAGCCAGGCGAACCCGCGCCGATTCCAGCGCCCGCTTCGCCGCCAGTTCATGTAGCGAAGACAACGCAAGCTCCACTTCTGCTTTCTCAATTTCCATCTCTGTGCTTCTGCCCGCATCCACCTGCGCGGTCACGGTTTCGACGGTTTTGTGAGACAGCCGAACCATTTCAGCGGCGTGTTCCACCCGCACCTGCTGGGCCAGCACCTCCACAAACCCCATGGCAACCTCACCCAGCACCTGCCTTCGCTGAATATCCAGCGCCACATCGGCCGCCTCCCGCTTCAGGGAACGCACCTTCTTTCGCCCGGAAAACTTCTTCCCCAGCTCCAGCTCCTGACTGACGGTTGTGGTAATTTGCATGGAATTGACGCCGCGCGCCGGGCCGTTGCCCAGAAAATCTTCGGCTTCCACCGACAGGACCGGATTGGGGGTTCCATCGAGACGGGCCGACGCCTGCGCACTTGCGCCCTGCTGCCGGTATTGCGCCGCCTGCAGTGACGGGCTGTGCGCCAACGCGTAACTCATTGCGGCCTGAAAGGTGAGCGCCGGTATCACATAGACCGGAGGGCCGGTGTTTTCCCGTAGTGGTTCCGTCTCGGCTTGTGTCTGAACGATCTGGTCGGTATCTGCCGGGACGCTTTCCTGTGCGATTGCCGGCAGCGCCAGAAGCAGTGCACCTCCGAGACCCAAGATCATACGAAAAAAAGTAACCATCTGGACATCCTTTATGTGATTCATGTCATTCCCATTTTTACTGCCGAACGTGCCTTTGCCATCAATAGGTCAAAGAGTCTTTAATTCACCGATGCGTGGCGCCGTCTGTCAGCGACAGACGCATTTATGTCGCGTAGCGCGCGAAACCCGTTTTCCAGACATCACTTCGGCTTCCCTATTAATTGCACATATTGTCCTTTTCATCAGAAAAAGCAACCAGGGAACGCGATTGAGCTGGGGCCGGCGAGTGCATGGTCACGCCGGCCCGACTTTGGAAGGCAAAACGGAGATATGCGAAACACGTGTCAAAACCCCCCTTTCCAAGGGGAATCCTACGAAGGTTTAATCGTGAACAGATGGCAATCACATGGGATTGCCTCTACAGTCGGTGTGATGAGGTTTTTCGGATGCCGCTTTTCCCTCACATGGGCGACATGTTGAGTAAATTTTGCTAATGTAACGGCATTTTTTCAATAAAACGATGTGTTTTGTGACTTTTTCATGATTACTGTCACAAAACTGTCACAAAAGGCCGCTAAAGAAAGGGTCGAATTTCAGGCGCATATGCCTGCTGAACCCGGGAGAATTCGATGGACGTAGCAAACATGGTGATAACAGTGCTGGGAGGATTGGCGCTGTTTCTGTTCGGAATGAAAGTGATGAGCGACGGCTTGCAGAAGGTGGCCGGTCCGAAAATGAGAACTATTCTCGCCAAAATGACCGGAAACCGCTTTACGGGTGTGTTCACCGGATTCGGGGTCACCTGCGCGGTGCAGTCATCGAGCGCCACAACCGTCATGCTGGTCAGTTTTGTGAGCGCCGGGCTCATTACCCTCACCGAATCAGTGGGCGTGGTGATGGGCGCCAACATCGGTACCACTTTCACGGGTTGGCTGGTGGCGCTGCTCGGGTTCAAATTTAAAATCATCATTCTGGCGTTTCCCGCGATTGTCATCGGTTTTCTGCCCAAGCTGGTGGGCGCTCGCAAACTAGAAGACTGGGGGGAAGTGCTGCTGGGCTTCGGCATTCTCTTTTTGGGCCTGGATTTCATGAAAGATTCAGTCGGGCAGTTGAAAGACTCCGCCGCGATCATTGAATTCATGAAGCACGCCAACTCCGCCACCGTGCTGTATCGACTGGCCGCGGTATTTATCGGGGCGTCCGTCACTATGGTGGTGCAGTCGTCTTCGGCCACCATGGCCATCACCCTGACGCTGACCGCGCAGGGCATCATTGATGTTCCCACCGCCTGCGCGCTGGTGCTGGGCGAAAACATCGGCACAACCGTAACCGCGAATCTGGCCGCCATCAGCGCCAATGCGGTGGCCAAAAAGACCGCGCGCGCGCATTTTATCTTCAATATTTTCGGCGCCCTCTGGGGCGTCATTCTGTTCACGCCGTTTTTGGCGCTCGTCGACAAAATGGTGCCCGGCGACATCACGGCCGGAACCGGTCTGCTCTCCAAAGCGGTCATTGCCAGCCATGTGGCCATGTTCCACACCATGTTCAACGTAATCAACACCGCCATTTTTCTTCCGTTTGTGAACCAGTTGGCCTGGGTGGCCAGCAAACTCGTGTGGGCGAAAGACAAAACCGAAGCGGCCGCGCTGCAATACCTGAATCCGCACCTGATGGATTCTCCCCCCATGGCGCTGCACGCCACCCGTCAGGAAGTGGGCCGCATGGTGAATGAGGTGGCCTCCATGATGAACAAAGTGAAACTGCTGATTGAATCTCCCAGCGAAAAAATGGGAAAAACCGCGGAAGCGATCAGTGAATCTGAAGCAATCGTGGATTACCTCGAAAAAGAAATCACCGAATACCTGGCGGTCATCACCCAGGGAGAAACCTCTGAGGAGCAAAGCCATGAAATCGCCGGGTTCATCACCGCGGTCAGCGATATTGAACGCATGGGCGACCACGCAGAGGCATTGCACAAACTGCTGGCCAAACGGTATGACAACAAAATTGAACTGACCGACGGTGCGAAAAAAGAGCTGATGGAGATTGCCGAAAAAGTAATCGAGTTCATCGCGCTGATTCAGGCGAATCTGAAAAATCCGAACCCAACGGTCATGGTTACCGCCAAACATCTCGAAAATTCGATTAACGACATGCGCAAACAGATGCGCCAGGGCCATGTGGAAAGACTGAACAACGGCGAATGCGCGGTTACCAGCGGTCTGCTTTTCATCGACATGCTCACCAGCTTCGAAAAAATGGGCGACCACGCCTACAACGTCGCCCAGGTCCTCGCCGGCGAACGATAGTTACAAAATTTATTTCAAAATCCCCCCGGCCCCCTTTTACAAAGAGGGAAGGGGGATTTCGACACGATTTTCATCGCCCCAACGCGCATTGCGATTTCACCCTGGGGTGACACACCCAAAACTTGTGGTACACCCAATAACCATGTAACGTGTGGCAAACGATTCGACTACATCGAAAGATTCAGCTTCGGGGGCACTTTTTGAATCGAACATTGTTTTCTCAAATGGTTATCTGCATCGCCATCGTGCTTCCGGCGCTGATGCTCGGAACCGTTCATTCCGAACCGCTCGGTGTCACCCTGTTGCTGGCGGCGGCACTGTTTATTTCTCTTGCGTTTCAAACACCGATAAAGCTGGACCTGGGCGGCGCTCTGTTCATCTCGCTCATCGCGGTCACCGCGCTGCAGCTGCTCCCACTGCCCGCCGCGGTGATTCACATATTTTCACCGGAATCGTTTCTCATCCAGCAGCGTGCCGCGAACGCCCTGGGCGCGGCGTCTCCCTCGTGGATGACGCTGTCTGTAGATACCCCGCGAACCACCGAAGAACTGGCCAAACTGTTTTTTTATCTCAGTTTGTACTGGGGCATTAAAAGCGTCGCCAAGCTGCGGGGAACAGACTATGTGCTTCACGCGGTCACCACCGCAGGCGTGCTGGGCGCGGTAATTTTACTGGGCCATAAAATCGCGATGCTCGACAAAGTTTACGGCATCTACACCCCCGAGCAGCTTCGTTTCGAAAACAATATCAGCGCCCCGTTCATCAACGCCAATCACATGGCGGGCTTTTTGAGCCTGTGTTCGTTTGTGAGCATCGGTCTGGCGATGCACACCACAGAACGTTCCAAACGCATGATTCTGATTGCATTCAGCGCCATCATCGGCGGCGCGTTGCTGTTGACACTTTCAAGGGGAGGCATCGCCGCATACGTGGCGGGGCAGTTGCTGTTTATCACGATGGTAATTGTGCGAAATGCCCAGCAGCAAAAAAACCGCGGCAACGAGTCGTATGGGCTGGCCTGGGTGCCGCTGGGACTGGCGTTTTCACTGTTGCTGGGTATGCTGGCCGCCCAGGACGCAATTATCGGAGAGTACATCTCCCAGGACACAAAGAAGATTGAAATTTTCAGTGAGTCATTGCCCCTGTTGCAGAAATTTCCTGTAACCGGCGCAGGGCGGGGGGCGTTTGAAATGGTGTTTCCCCTGGTCAGCGACTGGGCTTCCCGGGTGACGTTCACCCGCGCCGAGAATATTCTCATTCAGCTGCTGGTCGACTACGGCATTCCGTTCGGCGCACTGATTATGCTCGGATTTATTGTTCTTGTGGCCCGCGCCATGTTGTCGGCTTCGATTCGCCCGGCCACCGCCGCGGTCATCGCCGCACTCATCGCGGGAGCGATTCACAACCTGGTGGACTTCAACTGGGAAATTCCCGGAGTCGCCGGTGTGGCTGTGGCGTTACTCGCAACACTCACCACAGCCAAACGCCGTTCGCCAATGAAACACCCCGGGTGGCGGCTACCTTTGGGAAAACCCGTTCAATTGGGTCTCGGCGCCGTGGCTTTGCTGCTCGCCACGCTTTTATTTGCGTACCTGCCGCAACGGGACGTCGAACATATGCAGCGACGCGCCCAGGAAGAATTGTCACATACGCACAGTGCGTTTTTCACCGCAAACGCCCTCGCAAATATGCTTCGGGAACACCCGGCTGATGCATACCTGCCGTTTTATGCGGGACTGTATTGGCTTCGTCATCCCGGCAACATCGCGCCGTTGCCTCTGCTGGCCCATGCGGTGGAACAGAACCCCCATGCCGGCGCGCCCCATTACTACATCGGTCGACTGCTGCTCGACAATGGGTACCGGGAACAGGCCATGATGGAGTTTCGGCTGGCCGCACGCAATGACGCCCGCTTTGCCCGATTCGGCGCCGCCGCACTGATGCGCTTGGATGCCCGATTTTCAACCTGGGCCGCCTGGCCGGTCACCCGTTCAGACAAACGGCTGCTACTTGAAGCATTGGCCGGAGCACTTGCGGAACTGGGAAAAGACGACCAGGCCCGCCAGGCGGACAGAAGGCTGCTGAAACTCAAGCCGCCCACCCCCGGTGCCCTGGCGCGAGAAGCGCACCGCCTCGCAGCGGAACACCCCGAACAGGCGCAGCAGCTGACGGAACAGCTCCGACTGATGCCGGGGCACGACACAAACGGGCTGCTGCTGACGGCGGACGTATGGATGACGGCCAAACAGCCCGACAAAGCCGTTCGGATTCTGGAGCAGGCGCCTCCCGATATGAAAAACGATGTTCGATATCTCAGGCAGCTGGCGTCACTTTATCAGGCAGTGGGAAACCATCGCAGCGCCATTGAAACCGCGCGTACATTGAGACGGCAATCGGATTCATCAAATGCCCGCGCTGTGGCGGTCGAGTTCGAAGGTGACCTGGAGCGGGCGCAGGGTAATTTTCACTCGGCCAAGGCCAAGTACAAACAGGCGCTGGCGATGATGCCCGACAACATTCGCTTTTTGACCAAATTGCTGCACAGTGCAAAGCAGACCAACGACACTGACACCGAAATCACCACCCTGAACCGATTGGTGCAGTTGGACCCCCAGGAGCCCACCTGGCGCACCATGCTAAAAAGCCACGAATTGAAAATAATGCCTCCGGAAATTTGAGTCGCTGTGCAATATCCTTCATAATTGTTACCTTGTTCAAGAAAAGAGAGGCGAACTCCGTACATGGCCCAAACCGACCCAAAACCAAACGCTCCGTTGGCAATCGCCCACCCGGATGCGCTGCACCACGAAGACGACGGCATCGACCTGCTGGAATACCTGCGAATTGTGAAGCGACGATGGCTGTTGATTCTGCTGCTTATCGTGGTTTCGGTGGGCGTGGTCGCGTTTTTCACCTTTCGGATGACCAAAATCTACCGTGCGACCACCACCGTTCGAATTGAAACCCAGGCCCCGAAGGTACTGGGAAACAACGTGGAAGACGTGGTGGAAATGGGCACGGGCAGTTTCTGGTCGAATGTGGAGTATTACGAAACCCAGTACAAAATTATTGAAAGTCGGAAAACCGCGCTGGCGGTGGTGTCGGAGTTTCAGCTGCATGAAGACATCGACTTCATGGGGTTGCCTAAAAACGAGATGCCCGCCACCCCTGACGAAGCCGCACAGAAGCTGCAATCTCTGCTTACCGTGGAGCCGGTCAAGGATTCGCGGCTGGTACTGGTGCATGTGGACCACCCGGTACCCGAAAAAGCGCAACTGTTCGCCGATGCCATCGCACGGGCGTACCAGCAGCTGAACCTGAAAGCCATGCACAGCCGCACCATTGAAGCGGTGGACTGGCTGAGCGAACGTCTCGACAGCGCCAATGAACGACTGAAAAGTTCGGAAAAACAGCTGTTCAAGTACGAAAAAGACAACAACATTCTTTCCATCTCGCTGGAAGACCGCCAAAATCATATCACCGCGCAGATTCAAACGTCGGCACAGAACCTGACCCAGGCCAAATCGAAACGCATTGAACTTCAGGCGCGCAAAAAGGCGGTGTCTGAGGTATCCAGAATTGATGACCCCATGGCGATTCCGATTTCTGAACTGAACAACAGCGCGCTGATTCAACAACTGAAACAGGAATACGCCCGTCTCAGCCTGGAATACGGCGAGCTGTCTGCACGCTATGGCGACAACTTCCCTAAAATGGTGGAGCTGAAAGCCAAAATGAAGCGCATCAAAACCGATATTCAGCGCGAAGTGAACAACGTGATTTCGGCCATTGATGCGGAGCTTCGAGAAGCCAAGCTGACCGAAGCGGGAGAAAAACACGCGCTGGAAGAACTGGAAGCGGAAGCCCAGAAGCTCGCCGACAAGAAAGGCAAATACAACGAACTGTACAGAGAGCTGCAAAACAACGAGCAGGTGTACCAGCTTCTCAACGGCCGCGCAGAAGAAGCCAAACTGACCAAATTTCTGAAGGTGAACAACGTGGAGATTCTCGACCAGGCTCTGTTGCCCACCGCTCCTATCAAGCCGCGGGTGATGCTCAACCTGGCGCTTGCCGCGTTCATTGGGCTGGTGCTGGGCATTGCGCTGGCCATTGTGATTGAAGTAGCCGACCGCACCATTAAAACCCAAGGTGACGTCGAAGCGTTCGATGTATCTTTTCTGGGCATTGTTCCCTCTATCGGCAGCACGGAAGCCGCCAGAACCGGCGCTAACGCCACGTCGTACGACAACGATAATGCACCATCTGAAACGACCGGTTTTGACAACTTCGTATTCGACAATCCGAAATCTCAAATTTCGGAATCGCTGCGTTCCATTCGCACCAACCTGCTGTTCATGAGCGCGGACAAACCCATCTCCACATTGCTGGTTACCAGTCCGTCTCCACAGGAAGGAAAAACCACGGTTGCAGCCAATCTGAGTATCATTATGGCGCAGTCCGGCGCCAAGGTGCTTATTGTGGATATGGACATGCGGCGCCCCAGGGTGCACAAGGCGTTCAATATTCAACGGCCGCAGGCGGGCATATCCACCATGATTTTGGGAGAAACCACCGCGGAGGAAAGCATTCAACCGTCGCGCATTCCCAACCTCGATGTGCTGGTTTGCGGGCCGACCCCCCCGAACCCTTCAGAGCTGATTCACACCGACGCGTTCAAGCGGGTATTCGCGGCTATCTCCGCACAATACGATCATGTCATTCTCGATTCGCCGCCGGTGGGCATTGTTACCGACGCGGCCATCCTATCTAAAATGGTGAACGGCACCCTGCTGGTCATCAAGTCGCAAAAGACCACCCGCGATGCGCTCAAGCACGCGCTGAACGTTCTTCACGACATTGAAGCCCCCGTGCTCGGCGCCGTGCTCAACGATTTGGACCTGACCAATCGCAAGTACGGCGATCACTTTTATCACTACTACAACAACTACGGCTATTACTACGGCGACAGCGACAAAAAAGAAAAATCAAAGCCCGCCAAAAAGTCAAAAAAACACTCCGCGTAAACCTTTTACGCCAACCGCAATTGGCGCGTGGAACGAATTGAACGTACAATGCATGATATGAATGTGTAATCGCGGTCTGCTGAAAGGCGACAGTTCATTGGAACATGAAGGCAGTTTACTTGAAGAAATACGGCATATCACTTGTGGTCATTGTGAAAAATGAGGCGGAACGAATTTTCGACTTTCTTTCGCACCACAAACCGTTGGTAAAGGAAATGATCGTACTGGACACCGGCTCGACCGACAATACGGTCGCGCTGGCAGAATCTGCGGGTGCTGCGGTACATCATTTCACCTGGTGCGACGATTTCTCCGCCGCACGAAACGCCGCCGCGTTGCTGGCCAAAAACAAATGGATTTTATGCATCGACGCCGATGAGCGAATCGCCGCGCGCGATTTCAACGCCGTGCGACGGGCCACCCAACATAAAGATTGCGTGTATGTCATGCCGCAACGCAACTACTACGACAACCCCCAACACCCCGAATGGGTTCCGGTGGACGGCGAATACCCGGTCGAGGAAGGGGCGCACAGCGGCTACTTCAAAGCGTTCAACACCAAATTTTATGCCCGGCGAAAAGAACTGAAATTTGAAGGGCGGGTGCACGAAAGTCTGGTTTCTTCAGCAAAGAAACTGAATCTCCCGATTGTGAAGCTGAATATTCCCATTCATCATTACGGCTATGTCATATCAGATGCACACAACAACGACCGCGACACAAGGTACGGAAAGTTGCTCAAGCAAAAAATGACAGAGCACCCCAACAACATCCAGGCCATGGAAGAATATGCCACCCATCTGGTGCAGGTAAAAAGCATCGACGAGGCGCTGCCGATTCTGGAAACCCTCGACGACCAGCCGAACACCAACAGCAATATCACCCGCGCCCGAATTCTGCTGGGCACCATCCGCGTCGCGAAAAATGATATTCAGGGCGCGGCTGCCGTGTTTCAACGGGCCATAGTAAATGATCCGGAATCCATTTTCCCCTATGTGGAACTGCTGAAACTTCTGGCCGGTCAACGCCAGTTTGATCAGATGAAGGAAGTGCTCGACACCGCGCTGAATAAATTCGGCGAAGCGCCGCAGCTACTTCGTGAACAGTCGCGCTATCTGATAGAGACCCGTCAAATCCATCAGGCCGCAAAAGTCACCCGAAAGGTGGCCGAACGCTACCCCTCCATTCCCGAATACGCGCATCTGGCCGATAAATGCGAAGCCCTCTCCAAAAAAGTTCGTGAAATGGAAACGCAGCCGTAGCTCCGGAAAAATAAAGCGATAGCCCCACAGTTCGATTATTGTCCGCTCGAATCACCGGCGCGCACGCAGATGTTTACGACCACTATTTTTTGTTCATCTTTTTAAGGACTTCTTCGGTCTCGTCGTCGAGCAGCCAGGTTTTCTGCAGCGCTTTTAAAACAATGGTCAGCTCGCGCATGGTAGCGTTCATCTCTTCGGTCATTTTGGGAATCTGCGGCCCGATTTTGGCCATCTGCACCGACAGCACGCTCATGTTGTGCAGCAACCGCTCCAGCTTTTTATCGGTGGTGAAACTCTCGATGGAAGTCATCATCCGATCGAGCTTGCCGTCGTTCAACAAGCGATCGGCGCCCGACAATGTACGCGCCATGTGGCCGTCCTCCTGCAGCATTTTATCGAGAGACACAATGAGTCGTTCACTTTTTTCAAGCATGCTGTCGATTTTTTCCGGCTCCATGGTATCGGCCAGCACATGAATCAGCTTGCGGGTTTTGGGGTCATTGAAGAGTTTGGAGCCGCCCTTGAACGCTTTCAGCATGGCCGGATCACTAATCAGCGTGACCATCGGTCCATGAATTTCGGTAAAGAAACTGTGCATGACGTCCAATGTGGGGCCGAGCTTATCAAACGCTTCAACCATGCGCTCCATGCGATCTTCTTCTTCGAGCTTGCGCAGCAGCAAATCAAGAGAGGTCACCGCTTTGTCCATGGTGTCCATGTACTTGCCCAAATCGAGGGTGGAAACCAAATCGAGCAAATCTTTCGGTTCGTCTGCGGGAATCACCGCATCGGATGCGAGCGCCAACGCCTTTGGGTCGTTCTCCGGCGGAACATACAATATCACACGTTTTTCGCCGATTCCCATGGTCCGACGAATCTCCGCTCGGGTGGATGCGGTCACCCGATGAGAATGCTTTTTCAGCACTTCGAGCTCCACGTTCACCCGCCCGTCTCGCATGATCGACAGATCACCGATTTCGCCGATTTCAACACCCGACAGCAGCACCGGCGACCCTTTGCGCAAGCCGTCCCCACGCACCACATAGACGTGATAGCTGACCTTGGGGGTGAACCACAAATTCTCCACCGCAGCCCCCACAATGAAAAGAGAAATTAGAACTACCGTGGCGATAATGAATAAACCGGCGACGCGCTCGCGATATGAAAGATAGATTTTCACCGATTACGCTCCTTCAAATTTCGGAATAAAAGAGGGGGTTCCGGTTTTGTCGGTGTACTCCACTAATGTACCACCATTTTCAACAAACCAGGACTGAAAGCCCTCATTTCTTCGTGATGCACAAACACAAATCAAATTGTCGCCCCGCTGATGATACCCGAGCAGCCGTTTCCACGCAATGCCCTGCCCTTTATCCATTTCCCAATCGCCGATACCTTCCAGCACCACCAGCTTGGGGGTTAGAATCAGCGCCCGCGCCAGACAGGCCCGCCATCGAGTGTATCCGTCCACCAGGTGAGGATGAAGATCCTGCACGGTCTCCAGCTTGAATACTTTCATGGCGTCCGATACCAGTTGCTGCTCTTCGGCCAACTGAATTTTGCCGTGTACCGCCGCCGGCAGCGCCACATTCTCCCTAATGGTTCGATTCGACAGCAAACCACCGAACCCCTGCACAAAACCCAGACGTGAACGCAATCGCTGCACATCGCGGTAGGCAATATGGTACCCGTCGAGCTCAAACAGTTCCACCGTGCCCCGTTCCGGCGGGCTGAGTGTCACCAGCGTGCGCGCCAGGGCTCCCGACGGATCGGTTACCGGATCTTCACCCGACGGAACAAACGCCACCCATTGCCCGGCAAAACACCGCAACGGCGCCACGCTGTACAAATTTCGGCCCGAGGCAAATCGCACACCGTCGGTCAGTCGCAAAATAGGCGCAGACTCGGTCACATCATGCCTCCCAGATATTTGTCCGCATCGTGATACAGCAGCAGCGTAAACGAAACCGTCAGGTCAACCGTAAGCAGAAACACCAACGCATTCAACGACGCGCGCGACACGGCCACCGGCACTTCTGTGGACGAACGCCCCACGGCCATTCCGTGATAGCAGGCAATTAAAAATATCCCCACACCGCCCACCATAATTTTTATCAGCAGACCCACCAAATCCACCGGGGTGACCGCCGAAAACACCGACTTGAAAAACAGTTCGGCCGGAATCGACACCACCGCCTGTGAAATGGCAAATCCGCACACCAGCGCCACCGCATCAAACAACACGTTTAATCCGCCGAAAGAAATCAGACCACCGAAAATACGCGGCGTGAGCAACTGGCGCACCGGAGAGATACCCATGGCCTCCAGCGCTTCAATTTCCCGTTGCACCCGCATGCCGCCGAGCTCCGCCGATATCGCGGTTGCCGACCGCACAATTACAATACCGCCCGTGAGCAGCGGCGCGATTTCGCGAATGACCACCACGGTCACAATTTGTCCGATATTGTCTGCCCCGGTCACAATCAGCCCCGCACCGCCCATACCGCTGATAATCGCAAATGCACCCACCGCCAGCGCCACAATGGTAACCGGCATGATGGCTTGCACCCCGGTAAAATAAATCTGCAGAAACACCTGTTTAAAGAAGTCGCGCTGCCCCAAATCCCGATTGGTCCAAATCACCTTAATCGACAGGTACAGAAGGGCGAAAAGCATGAACAGGTAACTGACAAACCCGATTCCTCTTCTTCCCACTTTTTGCAACACATCCATACAGGCGCTCCACAAACGTCGTAAAATTCCAATACCGTTTGCATTTTATATCACAACCATGTGGAAAATCACATTTTAGTTAACAGTGAACCGACGTTGTATTCAAACTGAATCAGCGTACAATCTCCATATGAGCGACCAGTTCGATACCATTGAGAGAATCGTCCATACAGACACAGGCGAAGGTCCGATGTTGCTGTTCATTCCCGGGCTGGGGCTGAACACGCGTATCTTCACGCCAATGGTGACATTGTTGAAGCAACAATTTCGCTGCGTGTGCATCGAATTTTCAGGGCCCGTACCTCCCGGGGAAGCCCGAAACTGCTCCATCGAATCGCTGGCTGCCGAAGTGAACACGTTTCTGCGGCGCCGCCAATTCAACCCGCACTGCGTGATAGGACATTCACTGGGCGGATTTATCGCCATGCGGATGACCCTGGCGGCGCCCGATTTGGTTCCCCGCATGGTGTTGCTCGCTTCCGCCGCCCTGGGCGATTCATCGCTGGTTACGCGTTTTATGCCCAACCGCCTGACACACCCGAATGACCGGCTGCAACAGAACATTGCCATGTGCGTTTCTCCCAACTTCGCATCGGGAGAACTGTTTTCAGCGGTGGTATCGGATCAGCTCCACCACTCGGGCAGCGGCAGGTGTTTTGTTCCCCTGTTGCGCGCCGCCACCCGGTTCGACATTCGCCGCGACCTGCCGCGCATCGCCGGCCCCACCCTGATTATTTGCGGAGAGGCCGACCCCATTGCCCCCATCGCCCAATCTGAATTGCTGTTGCAGCACATTCCCGGCGCCCGTCTGGTATGCCTGCCGAAGGTAGCTCACTTGCCCCAGGTGGAGGCTCCAACGCAGACCGCCGATGCCGTCATCGATTTTCTGCAAACACCATAAAAAGCGAAAAAACGGGGGAAGAAAGCGTTACAGCCAGGCGGAGAGACCGAACAGGGTGCCGAAGTAAAAGCGCCAATGGGAGAAATCGTCATCGGGCGTATTGCGATTACCGCTCCATTCGCCGGTGCCCACGCGGAACACCAAATCCAAATCGATATCTATCGACACATTGGGTCGCAAGAAAATATGAATTCCGCCGCCGCCGCCGAACAACGCCCCCCAGAAACCGCCGTTATTCTCCCAGTGGGAACCTTCAAATCCTGCAATGGCTTTTACAAATGGTCGCACTCTGGTGCTCAAAAACACATACTCCAGGTAGGGCGCGACCGACCAGACAAATCCCTCGTCATCGTTCCCCGGCGTCCAATTTCCTGCTTCCTGTCCCAGCGCCACCCGGCCGCCGAGTACAAATCCACTGCCCAAAGTACCCGCAAGCCCCACACCGAAACGGCTCATCCCCGCGCCGATTTCCAAACCGCCGTAGCCTTCATCCGGCTCGTCATTGGTCGAGGTCTCTCCGGTTCCCACTTCCAACACATTCGAAAACAGATGCAGTCGAAACATTTTACTGGGCAACTCTGCTTTCGCCGGAGACGCCGCCAACAATAATCCCAACATAACCGGTACCGCGAATAGAAGATTTCTCATGACATTTCTCCTTCAGTCTACAGATTCGTTTTAGTCATACTGTACAGAATAGCGATCTTCCCAAAGGACCGCAAGCGAAGACAGCGTCAATCTATCCTCCAAATCCCCCCTCCGCGATGAAGACTGCTGCAAAAGTAAAACCGTCCGTCACTCCTGCAAAGTCAGGGGTCCAGTCGCATGAGTAATGTGGCGGTTTCTCTGGATTGCCGTCTACGCGACAACGCCTGAAAAAGACTTTTGTAACAACCGCGATGCCCGCGAGCAAATGGTTCGGGCGTCTTGTGCGCTTTAGAAACTTAGTAAACCAATTTTACTAATAAATACAACCATTTACCTTTCTTTTCAATTCCATATTGAAAAAAAATGATTCCCCTTTCTTCTCATGAACTGATACCATCCGGCTACTCGGCGCGATTTCGCGCGACGCCGGGGCAATCCGACACAGAAATGACGGCTTACGCTTACTTTCGGATTCCCGGCACCAAGAGGTAAAACGTTTTACCTGCAAAGGAGAATCACATGTTTCACCATTTATCAACCGCTGCCGCCCGACGGCACAGCTACGTCGCGTTTTTTCTGCTCATGGCCGGTTTATTCGCATCCGCATGTGCCGACGACCCCGACAACGCCGAAACCCAGGATTCCGATTCAGATACCACCGGACGCAACGACTCGGATTCCGCTTAAATAAACAAAAAGACAAAAAGGGTCAGCCCCCCACTATTCATCTTTTTGCAAATTGAACTTGAATACGGGTTTGCCGGCAATCATTAAGGGGTCGCCCCCTTGTTCGTTCACTTCTTTTTCACCGGTTTATGACACTCATCACATTTCACAGGTGCCTGTTTTTGCGCGCTGGCGTTTACCAGCTGGTGACAGTTGATGCACTGCACATGGTAGGACCTTGACAACGCCACCATCTCCTGGGGCTTCTCGTGACGGGTCAGTTTATGGCAACCCTTACACTCGGTGGGCGCGTTGTCGTTCTTCGACATGATGTGGCAATTTCGACAATGCAGATGCAGCGCCCGTTTGATTTTCGGAATCACCTTACCGTCTTCGGTTCGCTGGGCCACATCCTCGTGACAATCTGAACAGGGGGAGTGATCACCTTCAATATGATGGCAGCGCTCGCAACCGATTTTGTACCCGTCATCCTTGAAGGATGCATGCGCGTAGTGGTTGAAGAGCACCGGCGTGATGGTGCGGTGTTCCTCCAACTCGATACGTACATTATTATCGGGCCCCAGCAACGCTTCTTCAAGCTCGTCGCCCTGCTCGTGACAATCTTTGCAGCCGGCGGCATCATCGGGGGTATCCGCGGCGTGGTGACATTCCTTGCAACCGATTTTGTACCCGTCCTTCGCATTCGATGCATGGGTGTAGTGGCTGAACGGCACGGGATCCATATCGCCTTTAATCGAATCGAGAACCGTCTCGTCGTCCGGACCGTTGTCCGCGGGGTTTTCCTCTCCAGCGGCGATCTGTTTGTAGGGGAACGGCACTTTTTCTTTTTCAATCACCAGTTCCGGTTTCGAACAGGCCCCCACCAACAATGCCGCCGACACCGCGCCAATCCCAATTCCAATTTTCAGCATAGTTCTCATGACCTTTTCCCCCGGTGCCCTTTGAAGCAAACTTCGCCGCATTGCAGACAACGCGCGGCTTCCTGTTTCGCCTGCTCCTCATTCAACGTGATTTCCACTTCAGCAAATGTCGACACGCGCTCACTTTTTTCAATCACCGGAACCTCAACCCTGGGTGTATCCGTCGGCAAAACTTCAAATCCGCCTTTCACGCCGGTGAATTTCGGAGGTTTCGCCAAATAATTTTCAGGCACATTCATATCTTCACCGTTCAAAAACAGATGAATCGCCCGAGCCCCGTCCCGACCGTCGCGAACACCTTCCACCACTGTGGCACCGCCGCGCGCGAAATCCCCGCCGGCAAACGTTTTCTCACGGTTGGTCTGACAGGTTCCGATTTCGGTGAGCACGGTTTCCCATTTGGTGGCATCCACCATGGTTCCCAATGCCGTCAGATCCGGTCCCTGACCGATGGCGGCAATCAGATTGGTTACTTTCATATTTCCGATATCGCCTTCAATCGGTACCGGCTTGGGCCTTCCGCCGTGATCTTCAAGTCTCATGCGCTGAAACTCCAGAGAGCGCAGACTGTTGTCTGTTCCCACCGCACGAATCGGCGCACTTAAAAAGTGATATTGTATGCCTTCAAACTCGCCGTCATTCACTTCGTGAACAGCCGCAGGCATCTCCGCCCGCGACCGACGATACAACAGATACACATTGGCGGCCCCAAGGCGCAAGGAACTGCGCGCGCAGTCCATGGCGGTATTTCCTCCGCCCACAATCACCACTTCGTCACCCAACTCGGGACGTTCGCCCTTGGCCAGTTTTTCCAGGAACGCGATTCCGGACTCAATTTCAGGGTAATCGTCTTCGCCTTCAATCCGCATGGCCCGTGATTTCCAGGCGCCCATGGCCAGGTACACCGCATCGTACTCTTCTTCGAGCTGCTCCAGCGAAATATCCTTGCCCAGCGCGGTATTGCATTGAATCTCCACCCCCATCGCCTCCACGCCACCGATTTCCCAATCCAGCACCGATTGCGGCAACCGATAATCGGGAATGCCGTAACGCAGCATTCCGCCGGGTTTGGGCATGGCTTCAAACACTTTCACTTCATGACCGCGGGCGCTCAGATAATATGCGCATGTCAAGCCCGAGGGACCGGAGCCCACTACCGCGATTTTCTTTCCGGTGGAAGGCGCCCTATTGGGAAGAATGCGCTCATTGAGATTCATCTCATAATCCGCGGCGAACCGTTTAAGCGGATTAATCGCAATCGGTTCGTCGTGATCACCGCGACGACAGGCCGCCTCACAAGGATGGGGGCAAACCCGTCCGCACACCAGCGGGAACGGATTGTGTTCCTTGATGGTGGTAATGGCCTGACGGTAATCGCCCTCGGCGATAGACCGAATGTACAACGGAATATCTATCTGCGCCGGGCATGTGGCCTCACAGGGCGCCAGACACTCCGTGCTTTCCTGCTGATGGGCAATTCGCAACTGGGTGCTGCTCAGCTTGATAATCCCTTTGGGGCAAGACGCTTCGCAGGCGCCGCAGGCGATACATTTGTCCTTATCGACTACCGGCAAACCGTTGTCACCCAGCCGCAGCGCACCAAAATTGCACGCGCGTACGCAGGTTCCCAGCCCCAGACACCCCATAGCGCACACCTTGCCGCCGCCGAGCACCATCGCCGCCGCGCGACAATCTTTAATGCCCCGGTAATCGAACAGCAAATGGGCGTTGTCCACACCGTAGTTGCAACCCAACGTCGCCACAGGCGTTTCCTCCGCGGTGACATCAACCCCCATCACCTCTGCCGCCCTCTCCGCAGTTTCGGCGCCGCCGAGCAAACAGACGTTTACTTTGGCTCTTCCCTCCACCACCGCCTGGGCCGCCGCCGCGCACCCGGAATACCCACAGGCGCCGCAGTTCGCCCCTACCAGCGCTTCTTCCAACTCATCGACCTTCGGGTCTCGCACAATGGCGAACACTTTGCCCGCCACGCCCAGAAAGGCCGCGCTAAAGACGCCGATGGCGCCCATGATCCCAGCTGCAATCGCAATAGACATTAACATTACAACAGCCCCTTAAATGCCGAAAAGGTCAGTGCCAACAACCCCGCGGTAATCAACGCGAGAGAAGTGCCGCGCAACGGTTTGGGAATATCGCATAACGCGTGACGCTCACGAATTCCCGCGAACAATACCAGCGCCAGACCAAACCCGACCGCGGCCGAAAACGAATGTACCAACGTGTGCATGAAATCGTATTCATTGCGAATATTGATAATCGATACACCCAGTACCGCGCAGTTGGTCGTAATCAGCGGAAGATAAATTCCCAATGTTCGAAACAGAGTAGGGGACACCTTCTGAATGAATATTTCCACAAACTGCACCAGGGTGGCGATAATCAGAATAAATGCGATGGTCTGGAGGTATTCCAATTCAAGGGGAATCAACAGATACTTCACGCTCATCCAGGTGAACATGGACGAAATCGTGATGACGAACACCACCGCCATGGCCATACCGAGGGCGGTGCTCACTTTGTTGGACACGCCGATGAACGGACAGTTTCCAAGAAACTGCGCCAACAGAATATTGTTTACAAAAACGGCCGAGATGAAAAGCAACAGATATTCAGTCATCAGGAATAGCTCGTTTTCTTGCCTTCTTGTCTCATCGAAGCCAGGTTAATAAAGAACAGAATCAGTCCCAGAAACAGAAACGCCCCCGGCGGCTCCACCGCCAGCTTGAAAAAGTAGCCGTCGGTCACCGGAAGCAACTGAAACTTCAGATTGGCCTGAGAAAACAAAGTCACGCTGCCCCGTCCGAGCACCTCTCGAATAAAACCGAGAACGCCCAACGAAAGCGTGAAACCCAATCCGATGCCCGCGCCGTCCAATATGGATCGAACCGCGTTATTCTTTTTGGCAAACGCTTCCGCGCGCCCCAGTACGATGCAGTTCACCACGATGAGCGAAATGAACACACCCAGAATATCAAAAAGCTGTGGCGTGTACGCTTTCATCAGCAATTCCACAATCACCACAAAGCCGGCGATAACGGTAATAAACGCCGCGATGCGCACTTTTTTGGGAATCAGATTTCGCAGCGCCGAAATCACCAGGTTAGACATTATCAACACAAAGAGCGTCGCCAGCCCCATCCCCAGTCCACCTTCCAACGAAGTGGTCACCGCCAATGTGGGGCATAATCCCAGCACCAGTTTGAACGGAGGCAACTGCTCTGTAAAACCTTTTGTAAATTCTTGCCGTAGGGTTTTCATTGCACTCCTCTACTTCTTCTTCTGCGACAAAAACAGTTCGCCGGCGGTTTTCACCGCCTTGGTGAATGCGCCGCTGGTGATGGTGGCCCCGGACATTCCGTCGACATCGCCGCCTTCAGATTTCAAACTGAGATTCTGTTCAATCCGCATTCCCGCAAACTGTTTCACAAACGGCTCGTCCTCGTTGGCGATGCGACCTCCCAGACTTTTGGTTTCTTTTTGCTGTAGAGTTTTCGTGGCGATGATCTCGTGCGTTTTCGCATCGGCCGCTACAAAAATCGTGAATACCCCACCGTAACCGCGACCGTTCACAATGGTCGCCATGGCGAGCGTATCGCTGCCTTTTTTCGCGAAATAAATTTCAGCATACTGCTGACGGCCCATAGAGTCTTCACCGATACGTACTTTCACTTTGTCCTTCAGAAAGTCGTTGGTTGGGTTGTAGGGTCGAAATACCGCATTCAGCGTGGG
>JAFGXQ010000047.1 GCA_016936575.1 Deltaproteobacteria bacterium | reverse complement strand
TCTTCAAAGCAATAGCCCCAAAGCAAATCGGATTGTTCGCAATGAATGTCGACATCCCCCTTCCCCCCTTTTCAAGGGGGATTATTGATGCTTTTCCCCAATTTTCTGTACATAAAAAAATGTGATGAATGATCAGGGATAAACCCGGGACCCTACATTTTTTAGAAATACAAGGCGTTCTTGCGATTGTCCCGGCATTTTTCTTCGGCAGTTACGCAGAAGCACCGAAAACTGCGTAAATAGGATTATCTGTAGTGGGGATCATATTGCACGTAAAAATATCTAAATGCGAACAATGGTATTGCCATGCTCGCTGAATGTGATATTTTCGAACGTCGGAACAACTCGTTTTTCGAACGGCGGATGTGAATGAGATATACGTTGCTATTTGAAGAGAAATTGAACCGGTTTACGCTGACCACCTACGAAGAATTATCTTTTGAAGGCATTCAGGAAATGATGAAAACCCTGCTCACCCATGAATCTTGGAAAAAAGGGCGAGACCTGCTGGTTGATCACCGAGAGGCATCCTTTGCCCAAATCACCCCCCAGGAAATGCAGTATCTGGCCGATGCGGTGGTTACCCTCGACCAAACCTTGGGCGCACGCTACTGTGCAGTTGTATCGCCCGATGACGGCGTTTCCAAGCACGCGATGTATCAGTTCGATGTGGAGGACCGCGCCGAATTGGTCAACCGAACGTTTTTACCAAACGAACATGACAAAGCGCTCTCCTGGCTGAACAGCCATTTGTCAGTACAACAGTAGGCCACACTTTTACCTCGGCTTTTCGGCGATTCACCGAAGGTTCCGCTCCGGCGACCGAACGGATGATGCGCAGCGCTGTGATTCGCTTTACCTTTGCTTGTGTGGCGATGAGGCGCCGCCATTTTTTGCAAGGAGATAGTTATGCATCATCACAACGCTTGTGCAGCTGAAAGATTTCACAGATATTCCCGTAGTCATCGCAAAGATACCTGCGCTCGGGACGAAAAACGATGCGGTATCGGTTTTTCTTTGATGCTGATTGCGGTGGGAACGCTGTTTCTGCTGCAGCATTTGGGAATGCTCGGCGGATATGCGGTGACCCAGTTCTGGCCGTTGGCGATTATGATACCGGCGCTGTCCGGGCTGTTCCGGGCAAGGCATTGGTCCGGGCGTATTTTTGCCATTGTGATACTGGTGTTTTCCGACCTCGCTTTGGTACACAGCCTGCAACTGTTTGCGGTTCCCTGGGGGCTGATTTGGCCGGTTTTTGTGGTCGCGCTCGGTGCGGCGATGATGGCGATGGTGGCGCTGTTTCCGAGAAAGTCTACCAAGGTGACCATTCCTGAAACGGTCGCTGATTCACCCGACATGTTGAACAGTAAGATTATCTGCGGCGGCAAGGAAGACGATTTCGGAACAGGTGTTTTTAAAGGCGGCCTGGTCGATATTTTCATGGGCGGATACGAACTGGATTTGCGGGCGGCGCGAATGGAGGCCGATGAAGCGGAACTGTTTTTAAAGGTGAAGCTGGCGGGGGTGAAGATTCGTGTGCCCCAGGACTGGGAAGTGCTGATTGACGGCGACACCTTCATGGGCGCAATCGAGGACAACAGTTCGTGCCGCGGTGTGGACGTTAAAAAACGACTGCTGATTACGGCGTCGGTGCGCCAGGGTGCGATTGAAATCAACAACTGATGCGCTTCACCGACGAGATGCGTCGATTCGCCGAAACTGGACGGGACAGCGGTAAATTTAATATACAAGAATGAATTGGATGGAGAGTGAAATAATGAACGAAGAAAAAACGGCAACCAGAAAAAGAACATGCAGCGGGGGAAGCGACTGTGAGTCGAAGCGAGGCGGCGGGTTTTTCATGGGCGGCGCGCTGATGCTGTTCGGCGGTGCGTTTCTGGCGGAGCATCTCGGGTACCTGGGGGGCATATCGGCATGGAAGCTGTGGCCGATTATACTGCTGTGGGGCGGGTTGGTGAAAATCGGCGCCCGCCGTTCAGGGGGCGGTTTTACCGGGGGATTGGTGTTGCTGGCAGTGGGGGCTACGGTGCTCGCGCACAATTTCGGGTATGTGGATTTGCGATGGTCGCTGGTGTGGCCGGTGCTGCTGTTGATATTCGGTGTACTGATTTTCACCGCCACATTGCGAACGCCTTCAAAAAAACGCAAGAAGAGTGCCGACGAGATAACCACCACGAATACCTTTGAATCCCGGTTGCTGATGGCCGGTCGGGAAGACGAGATACATTCGAAGGAGTTTGAGCGGGCCGATGTGTCCGCCGTCATGGGCGGGTTGGAATTGGATATGCGCAACGCTGAAATCAAGGGGGAGGAAGCGGTCCTTCATGTGAAACTGGTGATGGGCGGGATGGAGCTGTGGATTCCCGAGCACTGGGAGGTGATCTCCAGGTGTTCACCGGTGATGGGCGGTATCGAAAACAAGACCCGAAGACACGTGATTGACAGCGAAACTCCTCCCAAGCGGCTGATTATTGAAGGCAGCATTGTGATGGGCGGCATTGAGATTCGCAACTGACCCCGGGCTGCTCTCATGGAGAAACTCTTTCGCAATAAAGCGACCCTCGGATTCTTCCTGGCGTGGATACCGCTCACCGCGTTGGTGGGAGTGCTGCTGCACATCCGCGGACTTTCATGGACCCAGGCGGCGGTGTTGAGTGTAGCGTTCGGCATTCCGATGTCATTTGCGTCGGCCAGTGCCCAATATATGTGCAAAGCGCTTCCGCTTCGTCGCTCCACCCTGACCCAGGTGGTTCCGGCGCTGGTGGGCGCATGTATCGTGATTTCGGGAGGGTGGACCGCCGCGTTTTACGGAATCTGCGGCACCACCGAGTGTATGGCGGCCGACAAGCTCGCAGAAGTCACCCTATTCTTATTCATGATGGGAGATGCGTACTTCGCGTTTTCATTGATTCTGCACTATCTGATTATCGCGATGGACGAGGCGCGGTCGGCGGAAAAGAGCGCTGACGAAGCGATTGTGCTGGGGCGGGAGGCGGAGCTTCGGGCGCTGCGGGCACAGGTGAACCCTCATTTTCTGTTCAACAGTCTCAATTCCATTGCCGCACTGGTATCGATGGACGCCGGCCGGGCGCGGGAAATGGTGCTGCTGCTGAGCGAATTTTTTCGCAGTACACTGGCGTTCGGAAAACAGAAGTCGGTAACATTGGGCGAAGAGCTGATGCTGGTTGACAAATATCTCAAAATCGAAGCGGTGCGGTTCGGCGACAAAATGGAGGTGATCCAGGATGCCGACAAGGCCTGTCTATCATTGAAACTACCGCCGCTCCTGCTGCAGCCGCTGTATGAAAACGCGGTGAAACACGGCGTATCAGCGAGTCTGGATACGGTTGTGATAAAAACCACGGTTGAATGTGTGAAAAATGGCGTGTACTTTACCATTCAGAACGGGTTCGAAGACGATGCACCGCCCAGACGCGGCACGCATTTGGGGATTTCGACAACGCGGGAGCGGCTGAAACATTTTTTCGGGGAAGGGGCGAGTATGTCGGTGAAGAAAGAATCCGGTTCTTTTACGGTGACCCTGTTCATGCCGGGAATCGGTATTGAGGAGAGCGAGACCGCGCTGTAAATGCTGCAGCGGAGGAGTGATGATGAATCAAGTACTGAATGCAATTGTGGTCGATGATGAGATGCTTGCCCGGCAGTACCTGCAGGAAATGCTGAAAGCGCACGAAAACGTCACCGTGGTGGCTGAATGCAAGAATGGGTTTGAAGCGGTGAAAGCAGTGGCGGAACATAATCCGGATTTGATTTTTCTCGATATTCAGATGCCCAAACTTGATGGGTTCGAAGTTCTCGAGCTCATTGACCGCGACGACATCGCCGTGGTGTTTGCCACCGCGTACGACCAGTATGCGCTGAAGGCGTTCGATTCTCATGCGGTCGACTATCTGTTGAAGCCGTTTTCGGCGGAACGACTGGCCAAAGCTATCGAGAAAGTGTCTGCGAATCGCGGGCGACCGTTGCCTCAGCTTAATGAAATGAAAGCCACCGATACAAAACCTGAAGCGCTGACGCGTATTGTGGTTAAAGACGGCAGCAAAATTGAAATGATACCGGTGACCGATGTGGATTACATTTCGGCCGAAGACGACTACGTCGATATTCATTACGCCGGTAAGAGCATTCTGAAACATCAAACCCTCGCCGGTCTGGAAAAGATGTTGGATGCCGACAAATTCATTCGAATTCACCGGTCGTCCATTGTCAATATTGAGCGGGTCGATCGGATTGAACTGCTGGCCAAAGATAAATACATTGCCATTTTAAAAGACAGAACCGAACTGCGGATTTCAAGAAGCGGACACAAGCGGTTGAAGGAAGTGATTGGGTAGGAAACATGGCTGAAATACAAACCCATACAGTGACGCAGGCTGAGACCGAAATGCGTCGTAAGACCAACCATTTGACGACTGTGTGCATTGCTTCGGTCCTTTTCATTGCATGCGGTTTGGGTGAGAAACCGGCTGCGCCGCCGCAAAAGGTGTCGCAGGATACCGAGCCTCAACAGTCATCGGTCTCTGCCGGCAAAGTGACCGATAAAATTCAATGGGTGTTTTCCGCTCCTGCAGGAGTCTATTTTTCGAAATCTGAAATCACCGCGGCCTTGTACGTCATCTGTCAGGACGAAGGCGGTTGCACCCGGGAGCCCCCCAAAGCCGTTGCAGCCGACCCCGCCTGCAATATCGGCAAAGCCGAAAAGCGCGATCATCCCGCCAATTGTGTTTCCTGGAGAGACGCTGACGCCTTTTGTCGCTATGCCGGCGGAAGGCTTCCGACCATGAAGGAGTGGATGGCGGAGCTGAACGCCGGCGGCGATGTGCCGAAGCCGTGGAACAGTGCGCAGAAGATCACCTGCGATGATTTGGTCTGGGCGGGAATGCATCGAAACGGTTGTGGCAAGGACGGCACCTGGCCGGTCTGCTCAAAGCCCGCCGGAAACAGCGCATCGGGGATTTGCGACATGTCCGGTAATGTTTGGGAATGGATGGATGTCACCCCGGAAGTGCTTAAGGCATCAGATGATACACGTTTTTTAAAAGGCGGCAGCTGGCGCGAAACCAGCCCCAATCATTTTTCTACGGCGTTTACCCGGGTTGGAAAAGCATATGAATGGGACGCCTCTTTCGGCTTTCATTGCGTCCGAGAAAAATAGCCAATTGTCATTAAAAATAATTCGTTGAATTCCGTATCGGGCTACAGTCCTGATCATCCATCACATCTTTTTATGTACAGAAAATTGGGGAAAAGCATCAATAATCCCCCTTTTCAAGGGGGAATCTATGCTGCCGCAAAACGTACTTCTAAAAATGTGATGAATGATCAGGCTACAGCCCCCGCAGGAATTCCGGTCGCAGGGCGCGTTGGTCATTCAATGCAGCGTCGATTTGGTCGAGCATTTTGGCTTTGCCTTTTTGAAAGGTTCCTTCGATAGGCAGATAATTGGACGCGTGATTGGAGCGGAAAATGATTTTGTTTCCCTGTACTGCATTCACCAGAAACCGCAGCTCCTGAAGTGATTCCCTGGGGGTCAGCATGCGCCAGTTGGGGTCCCAGTGCTTCTGGTAGGGCTTTTTTCCCAGCGGAAGCATCAGGGTCAGTGCCGATGCGAACCGGGGGCTGACTTTATCAATGAGCTTTGCCGTGTTTTCGCCCCGTCGCTGCATATCCGAAGGCCCGCCCAGCCCGAGAATGACGGTGGCTGAAATTTTAAGTCCGGCCTCATTGGGTTTTTCCATGAGTGTCGCCATTTCATTTGCGGTGAACCCTTTTTTGATGCGCAGCAGGGTATCGTCATCTCCTGATTCAAAGCCGATGTACAACAGGGACAGCCCCGCTGCCTTCAGCCGCTGCAGCTCCGGAACCGATTTGTTTTCGAAGTTGCCGGGAGACGCGTAGACGGCGACTTTTTTCAGCGCGGGCAGGGTGGTGTATAGATATTCCAGAATTTGTACAAGGTCGTCTGTGGGGATGGCGAGCGCGTCTCCGTCACCGAGGAATACCTTGCGAACATGGGGGATTTCTTTTGCCGCCCAATCGATTTCATGTTTGATATGTTCGAATGGACGAACTCGAAATTTCTTTTGTTTATACGTTATACAGAAGGTGCATTTATTGTGGCTGCATCCGATAGTGGCCTGCAGAATGAGCGAGTCGGCTTCCGCCGGTGGGCGGATGACAGGTTCTTCGTAATATATCAATGATGCATCCTTTTCAGTTTTATCAAATTCAGGTATTGTCCGAGTAGTTACATCAAACCATTTATAATATATCTCCTCGATAAAGAAGGAGTTTTGGAGTTTAATTTTGAAAAGCGGAATTGTTCAGTCCAGACGGTCGAGGAAAGACCCCAAACGGGTGCTCAGCAAAGTCCTTTCTAAAAATATCGAAGCATTGCTCGCCGTACCCGGGCGAAAAATGGAAAAACTATACATTGCGGCCGCTCGGGATGCCGGTGCGTCTCAAACCGCTGTGCTGATGGAAATCATTAGGTTTGCTCAGAATACGGTCATCGGCAAACGGTTCGATTTTGCATCGATTGACTCGTACGACGCGTACCGCAAACAGGTGCCCGTCATGGACTACGAGGAGTTACGGCCGTATGTGGACCGCCATGTGGAAGGGGAGGCCGATGTGTTGTTTCCCGGAAAACCGATGCTGTATACACGTACCAGCGGCACCACGGCCAAACCCAAGCTGATTCCAATCAGCCCGTTCAATTTTGAGCGGACAATCAAGAATCGCGGCAAGTTATGGCTGTACGGCGTGGCCAAGCAGTTTCCCGGGGTGTTTTCGGGAAAAGATTTCACCCTGGTTTCTCCGGCCGAAGACGGTGTTACCGAAGACGGTATTCCCTACGGAGCGTTGTCGGGGCTGATGTACAAGAATATTCCCGAGTTTGTGGAGCGGGTGCATTCCATTCCGTACGAGGTGATTTGTATCAAGGATTTCGCCGCGCGGGCATACACATTGCTTCGCTTCGGTGTGCCGCAGAATGTGACAGCGGTGTTTACCGGGAATCCGAGTACGGTGCTGAATTTGGCGGTGAAAGTCGATGAATGGAAGCAGGAGCTGATTCGCGATATTGCGGACGGTACCCTGCGCGACGACATCGATTTGGAGCCCGAGATTCGCGCCTCGATTGCTCCATTGTTTAAACCCGCCCGGAAGCGCGCTGCCCAGCTGGAAAAACTGGTTGCAGAGAAAGCGCGCTTTTTACCCACGGATTACTGGCCGAATGTGAAAGTGATTCATACCTGGACCAACGGCAACTGCGCCCTGGTGATTCCCGAGTTGAAACAATGGTACGGCGACACGCCGGTTCTGGATTTCGGGTACATCGCGTCGGAGATTACCGCCACCGATGTTGTCGATGCGAAAACCAACGGTTCACGGTTGGCTCTGAGAAGTGCGTTTTACGAGTTTTCGCCGTTTGAAGAGGGCGATGAGCCGCGCACTTTCCTGATGGCGCATCAGGTGGAGGTGGGCAGGAAATATTATATTTACGTGACCACTTATTCGGGTTTGTATCGATACAATATGAACGATGTCATCGAGGTGATAGACAAGTATTATGAGGCGCCGGTGATTCGGTTTTTGTTCAAGGGGCACGGCATCACCAGCATGCAGGGGGAAAAACTGTCTGAATCTCAGCTGATTGACGCCACCCGTTCCGCCGCGGAGGAGCTGGGTATCGCCTATGGCTTTTTTGTGGCTTTCGCGAATGTGGCGCGTTCGCAGTATGAGATTTTTATTGAGTTGAAGGGCGACTTCGCGGGTGCGTCGGAACGGTTTGCCGCTTCTCTCGATGCGCATCTCTGCCGGGTGAATATCGAATACGAATCAAAGCGAAAAACCGAACGACTGAAGGCCCCGCTGGTTCGTCCGCTGGTGGACGATGCCTTCGACAAATATCGCGAAATTCGGCTTGCCGAGGGCGCTTTTGAAGGCCAGCTCAAATGGCTTCACCTCTCCGCCGACCCCGCCGTCCAGCAGCGCATGCAGAAATTGTTGCGCTGACAGGTTGACCAAAAATTTCTGGCCTTCTTTGGTCACCCGCCGGGTACATCAATGCCGGTGCAGCAAATTGAAATGCTGCGTTGCGACAGAACGTACTATTTTTTAAGGAGATGCAAGATGGTTGGACGACGTTATATGATTCTTTTTCTGATGATGGTGTTTGCATGGGCATGTTCGGAATCCGGAGGGCAGGATGTGGCAACCACCGATGCCGACAGCGATTCAGATTCTGACAGCGATGCAGATTCGGATGCGGACGGCGATGCGGACGGGGACAGTGATACCGACAGCGATTCGGATACGGACAGCGATAGTGACACCGACGCCGATAGCGACACCGATGCGGATACCGATAGCGACACCGATGCGGATACCGATAGTGATACCGATGCAGACAGCGACTCGGACAGCGATAGTGACAGTGATACCGATGCGGATAGTGATACCGATTCAGATACCGATAGCGACACCGACAGTGATACCGACAGTGATACCGACAGTGATACCGATAGCGACACTGACGCAGACAGCGATTCCGATACGGACGCGGATACCGATGCGGATACCGATGCGGACACCGATGCCGATAGCGATACCGATGCCGATAGCGATAGCGATACCGATGCCGATAGCGATACCGACGCCGATTGTGCGGAGTTGATTTCGAACCCGAGTATCAATTGGCGGGATTCGGCGTTACAGACCGATCAGGAAATCGTGGAGTGTCTGTCTACGTCTCTGGGACGTCCGGTGGGCTATGGCGAGAATGCGACCGGTGGATATAATGCGTCAGGCGGCAGCAATTTGGTGATTATTACCAAGAGCAGCGGTACATCTGTGGAACAGCAGATTGCCGATGCGGTATCGAGTGCGGACTACAACTGGATTGTGTTTGATAAGAATGATTTCGCAAATCCCACCGAGGTCGCCATGTATCGATTGTTCTGCAACGATTCGGCAGTGCTCTCTCAACTGGGAACATCCGACGCGAATGAATGCCTCGACTACAATCTTTGGTGTGCCAATCACGGGGTGTCCAGCGCGGATTGCGAAGATACGTTCTTCAACAGCTCCAGTTACCTGAACACCGGCGACGATTTGCCCATTACTAATGTCGAGATTTTTTCAAACACAACGATCGATGGTCGCGGCAGTGAAGCATATTTCTTGTTTAACGGATTTAAAATCGGCTCTGATGACAGCGGCTCGCCGGTGAATACCGCGCAGAATGTGATTTTAACCAATCTGAAATTCGTCGGCGCCGGTCATGTGGAAGATCACAATCTGGACCCGGACATGATTCGCAGTACCGGCGCCTCCCACGACATCTGGATTCATCAGAACACTTTCGATCACACCGGTGACTCGGCGTTTGATGTGAAAGTGGGTGCGTATGATATTACGGTGTCTTTTAATAAGCTCGTCGATGTGAAACGGGCGGCTCTTCACGGCTCAAGCGACAGCCGTGAAATCAACGCGCAGATTCGAACCACCATTCACAATAACGCGTTCATCACGCGTGATGAAAACTACGGACTTGATGAATACGGCAATACCGCCCGACGGGTGCCGTTGATTCGGCGCGGAATGACCCATTTATTCAACAATGTGTTCTACAACTACCGCAAAGAGGTGATGAGTGTTCGCGTGGGCGCGATGGCCGAGGTTGAAAACAGCGTGTTCATGGTGAACATGATTGAGGCGGATGACCAGAAGGGTGACGATATGGCCGATTTGCAGGAGTCGATTTTCGGCGCGTCGCTGGATGACGGCGGGTTGAGCATTTCGGGAACCCATTTGTGGGATGCGAACTCCAGCTGCCAGATGAATACTTCAGCGACGCTGCCGCTGAACGCCGCATACGGGTCGGCAACGCCGGATTTATCGAACGACTATTCATCGCAATCGCAAAGCACCATCAGCGCCAACTGGTTCGATGCGGGGCCGGATTTGGTTGACTACGTACTGGCAACCGCAGGCAAAGGCGGCGCAACGCCGTACGTCTCCACCTACTCCCCGGGCGAATCCGCCATCTTCGGAATGTCCTACCCCAATTGCCAGGAATAGGGGACAAGCAGCCCAGTAGTCGCATTATCCATTCTTTTCCAAAACTCCAACACAATCGAAGCGTCCCGCCTTTACTATAAATGTCTTCCTGTGAGTTATGTCGGCCACTATTTCCAATTTCTAATTTTGCAATGTTGGGTGAACGCTGTTGATAATCATAGTTGGAGACCGTGCGAATAATGTGATAAAAGTAGAAAGTGGAAGGTAGAAGAAAATGAAAATTAACAATATTGATTTTGATGAAGACTATATTCGCACAATGGCAGAATCCTGGTCAATTGATGAGTTGGCGGTTTTCGGATCAATTTTAACTGACGATTTCAAACCAGATAGCGACATTGATTTTTTGGTTACATTCAGTCCTTCTGCTACCCTCGGTCTATTTGAAATGGTTCAATTAAAAACGGAACTGGAGAATCATTTCAACCGCAAGGTGGATTTGGTGGAAAAACCTGCGATTGCAAATCCCTTTCGAAGAAAATCAATCCTGGAATCGGCGAGGATGCTATATGTCAATTGACTCTAGAGATGCTGCCTATCTATACGATATTTTTGTTGCAGCCAAAGATGTTGACGAGTTCGTCGCGGGTTTAACCTTTGGTGATTTTGAGCAAGACAAGAAATGTCGGTATGCTGTGGAGCGTCAGCTGCTGGTTATTGGCGAAGCTGCGAATCATTTATCTGAGGCAACCACAGCCGCGAATCCAGAGATTCCGTGGGCCGCGATGGTAGGTCTGCGTAACATCATCGCCCATGATTACGGAGAGATATTGATTGAGCGAATTTGGAGTAATGATGAATAAAATTTTAATCGGACTTGCCGTTCTATTGGGCGGTTGTCTCGGATATCCCGACACGGTGAAACCTGTCAATAACTTTGAATTGGAACGGTATTTGGGGAAGTGGTATGAAATCGCACGGTTTGACCATTCATTCGAACGCGGTCTTGAGTCGGTAACTGCCGAGTATAGCTTGAGAGATGACGGCGGCGTGGTTGTAAAGAACCGGGGGTACTCGGTTGAAGAAAAAGAATGGAATGAGTCGGTCGGCAAAGCGTATTTCGTGAAAAACAAAAGTACGGGTTATTTCAAGGTGTCATTCTTTGGTCCGTTTTACGGTCCGTATGTTATTTTTGTGTTGGATGAGAAAGAATATCAATATGCTTTCGTTACTAGCTCGAGTCATTCATACATCTGGTTTCTTTCGCGCACCCCCACGGTATCTGAAGAACTGAAAAACAAGTTTGTAGAAATTATAAAAATGAAAGGGTTTAACCCTGATAATCTGATCTGGGTTGACCACGAGACAACCGAAAAATAGCTTGCACAGAACCCCCCTGTGTTTTTCACGGCGTTGCTTCAGTGAAACGCGGCGTTCTGCGAGATAGCAATAAATCCATCTTTGGGCTGAAACAATATTGAGGAAAGAATCGTGACGAATCCATATCAAGCACCAGAAAACCCGTATGACGATAGTAGTGAAAAACAATATTTGGAAGGCAGAGCTGCTGCTGTTTACAGTGCAATCTATAAAGAGTTGTGGGAGGACTTCAGGAAATTTGGAATTATTTGCATGATTATCTACTTCATATTCAGTTTTGCTGTGCCGATTGTATCGTCATCTCTGGTAGACATATTGTTTTCTATAGAAGATAAAATGTCGATGATTCGAACAATAACGTTGGGCGTAAATATTGTGACACAATTGTTTGCCAATATCGGTTTTGGCATTTGGTTGGCCCATTTGAGCAGCAAATTGAATATCGGAAAATTGTTTGGATTTTTTTGGGGATATTCTTTCGGGCTTTTAGGTGTTTTGTCTTTTTATGTGTTGCTTCTGATTAAACGATTGCGAGCGTAGCAATCGGGTTACAGCGACACGATGAAACGGGAAGGACAGTCGGTTTGGATTTGGTTGTGTGCGAAGCGGAAATGAGTTTATATAGATGACAGTCATCAGACAGATTTCGGAAAAAGAAGTACCGATGAATATGTTGCTTCATGCGGACCCATCAGAAAAATGTATTGATAGATATCTTCCTGGATCGAAATGTTTCGGCGTGTTTGTTGAGGACGAATTAGTTGGCGTTTGCGTAGCGAATTTGAATGATGATGATATATGGGAAATTTTCAATATCGTTGTGATTCCAGAAAAACAGAAACAAGGGTTTGGGAAAAAACTTCTTGAATTTGTGATCAACTATTTTGAAGAGTTAGGTGCATCATCGCTGGAGTTAGGTACTGGCACATTCGGATATCAATTGTTGTTCTATCAACGAGCTGGTTTCAGAGTTGAAAGCATTCGAAAGAATTTCTTTATCGATAATTATTCCGAACTCATTTTCGAAGATGGTGTACAACTCAAAGATATGCTCAGATTATGCATAAGATATAATCGGCAAAGCACATACCCGGCGCACCGTTCCCAACCCAGAACGGCTGAGAATTCATCCGAACGTCATCCCCTTTTGTCGACCACCGAGTGCCGGGATTGTAATGATATTTTAGACGAAGCTGATAATTTGAAGATCGACTGAATATGCGAAGAAGGAAGATATGAATCGATTGAAAATAGGTCTGTTGGTAATTGTTGTGCTGCAAATGATGACGTTGAGTTGTTCAGATGATGACAACACAAAAAACATTTCTGAAATTGAAACTATTTAAATGAGCCGTCGAACAAGCGCCGAATGATACCTGTTCGAGGTTCTCGAACCGCCCCTGCAAGGGGGGGTGACGATCGGGCGGTTCTCGAACCGCCCATACAAGAGGGGGTGACGATCGGTTGGTTCTCGAACCGCCCCTGCTTGTTTATTTGTTTCGATGTGATACAAGGGAAGCACCGTTGAATAATGAACAGGTGAGGCAATATGACACAGGACAATATTCAGATTGTTGAGGTTGAGTCGTTTCCGGTGGTGGTGGTTCGCGATGTGGTTTCGACCATGAAAATCGGGAAGGTGATGGGGCCGGCGTATCATGCGATAAAAGCGTATTTGAATCAGGAGGGCGTTACCCCCTTGGACGACGAGTATCCGTTTTGTATTTATCGTGACGTCACGTTTGATCATTTGGATGCCAAGGGCTTTATCGCCACCTTGAAGATGATGTTTGCTGAAAAATGGAATATCGAAATGGGCATACCTTCCCAGAAGCCGCTCAGCGGAACAGAAACGTTGATAGCGACAAACTTTCCCGCGGGGAAATATCTTCAAACCGTACATATGGGGCCGTATCGTTTTTTAAGACAAACATATAAGCGTTTGGCGGATTACGCCAACGCCGAAGGGATACCGCTTGGAACCGTGTCTGTAGAGAAATACACCAACAGCCCGGGAAGCGTACCTGACGATGCACTTAAAACGATTGTGTTGGTATCGGTTTCGTAATTCGAGATTACATTTTAAAAAAACGGGCGTGGCCTTTTTCGACGAGCTGTTTGTTGATGTAGGCGCCGTCGCTGGTTACGAGGTCGGCGATGTAGCGGCCGAAGCGGTCGTGGCTGTAGGTGTACACGGTGATGTCGGTTTGGTTTTTAAGTAAACGGGTAAGAGCGCGTTTGGCTTTCTGACCTTCGGGGGTGTCTACTTCCATGGCGTCGACGCCGCGAAGTCGTAATTTTTCGACGATTGCGATGGTGGGTGTGAGCTGCAGGCGCATTTTGACGGTGTCGCCGTCGATGATGTGGACCGGGTTGCCCTGGTAGCAATAGCGTTCGCCTGGGGCGCAGGCAACAGGTTGAAGGCGGCCGCCTGGCGTTCGCTGAAGCAAGATGCCGGGCGACATTTTTTTCAGTTTATTGACGACGGAACGGGCTGGGGTGATTTCGACGCCGAACCCGATGTCGAGCGCCGGGGCGTCAGCGGTGTCGGAGAATACCAATTTGCTGATGTGAAATCGCCCCTGGCGCGGGATGAGAGGAAATCGTTTTGGTGCATCGCCCGGTTCGACTGTGAGTGAGGCGAGCTTTTGCAACTGGTTGCGGGAGAGGTGTTCATTCACGGCACGTTGTTCCATTTCGTGTCGCCGTTTTTTGTCGTCGATAGAAAGAAGGACGCAGTAATGACTCCAGCTGAGCCCTGGATGAATTTGCTCCGGGCGGTACCATTTCGCGAATTTGCGCATATACAGGAGGGTGCGTGGGCTGGGGGCGTCGTTGTATCTTTGCTTCAGGTCTTTGCACAACCTTTGGACAAGTTGTTTGCCGTACGGGCTTCCTTGCGTGTTGGCGGTAAGTAACTGGGTAATGCGCTTTCCCATTTGAAAGTAGGCGTCGGTTTTGCGTTGCGTTTCTTTTGCCGCCGCGCGGAGGATGGTGGCTTCGTATATTTGACAAACTTCGTCGAATACGGTTTCATATGGATTCAAGGGTGTTCGGTTCATAGAATCTCCTTTTGTGCATGCCATTTGAATATAGGATGCCGAAAAAGTGCAACCGGTTGCAATTTTTTTGAGTCCTTACTGCCGGACAGTGTAAGTTGTTTTAATCAAAGGGTTTTTTGTAGTTGTCCTGATTTATCGCAAAGCGATTGAATATGCGGTGGTGTGTAAATGGGGGTGTGTTTGAATGATGTTTGCCCGCTTTCGCCGGAGTCTTGGGCGCGGTGACGATTTAGAAATGAACATCGCGTCTGCTCGGGCCGAGCATCTTTGTCTGTTGAAATTGAGTCGCTGTTCGCCGACGAAAGTCGGTAACTTGCCGACAATTTGCTGTCACACAGCGATGCACGACTGTAATCGGAGGGGAGAATGATTACATAATGGACTGCGGTTTCTGACTGTTATGTGACCTGTCGTATAACAAGAGAGGTGAATCGTGGTGCATCGAATTCGTTCGTTTCCGTTTATTTTATCAATTGCGAGCAGTTTGAGAATTATTGAAAACAGCACATGGAGAAAGATATGACAAAGATATTTCAATTTGGAGAAAACGTGAATGGATACCGTATTCCGGTGTTGAATGAACGGGAGATACGCGCCGCTGCCGGTCTGTTGTTTTTGTTGATGTTCACAACGATTGCGCGAGTTGGGTACACCGGGGATTTCACGGCGTTGAAGTACGCGGTGATTGCCTTTTTTATTGATATTTCCATTCGCGTTTTTGTGAACCCGAAGTATGCACCGACCCTGATTATCGGGCGTTTTATCGTGCGCAATCAGACCCCGGAGTATGTGGGGGCCAAACAGAAGAAATTTGCGTGGATCATCGGCTTTGTGCTGGCTTCCACGATGATGGGACTGATCGTTTTCGCCAATACGTATAGTCCGATTACCGGTATCATCTGTCTGTTATGTTTGATTTTTCTGTTTTTTGAATCGGCATTCGGCATTTGTCTGGGCTGCAAGGTGTATTCTCTTATTTACAAAGAGAAAGCGCAGTATTGCCCCGGAGAAGTGTGCGAAGTGAAGGACCGACACGAGATTCAGAAAACCGGTTGGGCAGAGTGGCTGATTGTTCTTGTATTCAGCGCCGTAATGGTTGCGGTGGGAGCGGCGGCGCATCACAAGTTGGTTGAAAAGCCGTACGATCTGTTCGGGCTGGATAGTCACACCGCACGGGAAACCGCCGAATAATCACTGCTGAGTCAGTGTGAAAATTCGGTTGGGGTTTCTTCCGGTTGTCGGTTTCTTGGCGTGTCTTCAATAAAATATGTGTTATGATGACCGCATGAAACGGATATTTGTTTTTTGGGCAGCGGGTTCTTTGCTGTTGGCCGGATGCGGCGGCAGTCGTTCCGGGCATGAGGCGGCCCAGGCTGCGGTGATAACCGGTGTGGCGCTGACGGCGGTGGCGGTGCAGAAAGCACGTGAGCAAAAGCAGCCGAAGTCGATTTCAAAGAAAAGTTCGGAGTGCTGCGCCGTCTGCGGCGAGTGCGAATTTCCCTGCGGTGATACCTGTATTCCGCAGGGTATTCTTTGCACCAAACCCAAAGGATGTGCCTGCACCCAGGACGCCAGTATTCCCGAAGGTACACCGAAGCCCGAACCCAATCCGGTGCCCTGCAATCAATCGCCCGCGTTTGATCCGACCATCTCCATGTAGCTCTTGCCGGTGTGTTCGGCGCGCTCTTTGGGCCGACATTTCATCCTCCGACCGGGATATTGCCGTTAATGTAAGAAGTCTTTCTAATATTGACATGGGGGGCCGGTGACGCTAATAAACGCGCATGAATGTTAACGAACTAAAAACAACAGCGCAATTGGCCATGTTAGATATTCCTGATCCCGAAAAATTAGCGCAGGCGTTCACAGAAATGCTGGAGAATTTTTCGAAAATGATGGAAGTCGATGTGGAGGGGCTCGAACCCACCACGCACGCACTGGCCCAGGGAAACCGACTTCGAAACGACACACCGCGCGGCACCGACGAATCCGATGCACTATTGGCGCGTGCACCGGCGCGCAAGGACCGATTTTTCAAGATTCCCAATGTGTTATAGATTTCTGATTGGACAAAAGGCCTGACAGATGACTCTCTTACAAGGTTGGAAAGGCGTTCTTAGTGACGACCGGACCAAAGAAAACTACAAGCAATATGTGACCGGTTGGGAGGAGAAGATTCACTCGCTTCTCGAATTCGACATTGACCGCAATGCTGAGTCGGCGGCGGCCGGGCCTCTTGCCGGAGTGCCGTTTGCCGTGAAAGACAATATCGCGGTGAAGAATTTCAACCTCACCTGCGGCTCGAAAATATTGGAGACGCTCAATTCACCGTACACTGCCACCGCGGTGGAGCGGCTGCAGGCCGCGGGTGCCCGGGTGGTGGGAAAAACCAATCTCGATGAATTCGGCATGGGGTCGTCCACCGACAATTCCGCACTTGCGCAGACCAATAACCCTTGGAATCTGAATGCGGTTGCCGGTGGTTCAAGCGGTGGTTCCGCAGCAGCGGTGGCGGCGGGTTTGGTTCCGTTCGCGCTGGGGTCCGATACCGGCGGGTCTGTGCGCCAGCCGGCATCGTTTTGCGGGTGTCTGGGCCTCAAGCCTACATACGGGTCGGTATCAAGGTTCGGACTGGTGGCGTATGCATCCTCGCTGGAAGTGATTGGGGTATTGGCCAAAGAGGTCGATGTGATGGAAGCGGTTTACGACATCATTGCCGGCCGCGATGAAAAAGATCAGTCGTCGGTCGCCAGACCCGAGGTTGCGCCGCATACAGAAATAAAGAAAGTCGGCGTGCTGAGGCAAATCGCGGAGTTATCGCCGGCGATTGAGGCCGCATATCAGGCCGCCATCGAGCAGGTGAAATCTCTGGGGCTCGAAGTGGTTGAAATTGATATTCCCGCACTCGATTATGTGGTTCCCGCGTACTATACGATTGCCACAGCGGAAGCCAGTGCCAACCTGGCGCGCTACACCGGTATTCGCTATGGACACCGCACGGCGGATGATTCAAGCATGGAGCAGATGGTGGCCGCCTCCCGGAATGAGGGGTTCGGTGACGAAGTGAAACTGCGGATTCTGCTTGGTACGTACGTGCTGCGTTCGGGATTTCAGGACCAGTATTATATTCGCGCCCAGAAAATTCGGACGGCCATTCGCAACGGGTTTGATGAGGCGTTCCAGGCGGTTGATGTGATGCTGACCCCAGTGTTTCCCACGCAATCGTTTTTACGTGGCGAAGGAGAGCTGACGCCGTTTCAGCAGAAACTGGCCGATAAATTCACCGCCGCCGCCAACCTGGCCGGGATTCCCGCGCTGACGTATCCGACCGGTGTGGCTGGGGGATTGCCGACTGCGATGCAATTACTGGCACCGGACTTTGCCGAACACCGCATGTTCGAGCTGGTGCGCAGATTGACCGACGAACAGGGGAACATCGCTCCCGTCGGGTACGATGAAGGATGGAGGAAGTAGCCATGTACCAATCGTTCATCGGACTGGAAATTCATATTCATCTGCTCACGAAAACCAAGGCGTTCTGCGGCTGCACTTCGGAGTTCGGTGCGCCGCCCAATACGCATATCTGTCCGGTTTGTCTCGGGTATCCGGGGGTGCTGCCGGCCGCCAATGAGGAAGCCATGCGGATGTCCTACATGGTGGCGAAGATTTTACACTGCACCCTGTCGCCCAAATGCTACTTCGATCGCAAAAATTATTTTTACCCGGACATGACCAAAAACTACCAAATCAGCCAGTTTCACGACCCGGTCGGTCGCGACGGCTATTTCGATATCGAAGTAGAAGGCGAGCACAAACGGGTTCGTATTCACGATGTGCATCTCGAAGAAGACGCGGGCAAGATGATTCACAGCGGCAAGACCAGTCTGTGCGATTACAATCGCGCCGGCACCTCGCTGCTTGAGATTGTGACGGAGCCCGATCTGGTGACCGGCAAAGATGCCGAAGCGTTTATTCGCGAGTTCCGCAGAATGGTACGTCATCTCGGTGTATGTGACGGCAACATGGAAGAAGGGTCGCTGCGCTGCGATGCCAACGTGTCGATTAACCTGCAGGGACAGGGGCTGGGCACCAAAACCGAAGTGAAAAACCTGAACTCGGCTCGTTTTGTGCGCAAGGCCCTGGAATATGAAATCAAGCGGCAGAAACGGGTGTTGACCAAAGGCGAGAAAGTGATTCAGGAAACCCGCCTCTGGGATGGTGACAACAACGTGACTGCGGGTATGCGCACCAAAGAGAAAGCGCATGACTACCGGTATTTCCCTGAACCCGATATGCCGCCGTTTTGTCCCGACGACGCCTTTATGGCAGCGGTGGATGAGCGTATGGTGGAATTGCCGCTGGCCAAGAAGCAGCGGTACCTCAATGACCTGAAGTTGAGTCTGGATGCGGCGGAGTTTCTGGTGGAGGACAGCAAATTCTGCGATCTGTTTGAAGCGGCGTTGGCACTGGAGAGCAGTGAGCCCAAGCTGGTGGCCAACTGGTTGTGCGGCGACGTGCAGGGGCAGTTGAAGCGCGCGGATGTGAGCTTGGAGGAAAGCCACATTTCAGCCGGGCGGCTCAATGAACTGGTGGGGTTGGTGGAGAGTGGAAAACTGCTTCGGGGCAAAGCCAAGGAAGTGATTGAGCTGATTATTAATGACGACAAAGACCCTGCGGTGATTGTGAAGGAGCAGGGGTTTGAGCAAGTGCTTGACGAGTCTCAAATAGACGACTGGGTGAAACAGGCCATTGACGGCAATCCCCAGGCAGTGGAGCAGATACAAGCAGGTAACAAAAAAACGTTGAGTTTTCTGGTGGGGCAGGTGATGCGTTTCTCGAAGGGGAAAGCCGATCCGAAGAAAGCCACAGAGAAACTGGAGCAGGCCCTGGGGCTGTAGCTTGGTGGAGCGAAGATGAACATTTACAGAACACACACATGCGGCGCGTTGCGAAAATCAGATATTGGAACAGAAGTGGTACTCTCCGGCTGGCTGCACAATCGACGGGACCACGGCGGGGTTTTCTTTATTGATCTGCGTGACCATTACGGCATTACGCAATTGGTGGTACAGCCGGAATCAACCTTCTTCGATGAAATCACGCACCTGCAGAAGGAGAATGTGATTCGCGTGGAAGGCGTGGTGGAACGCCGCGATGACGATACCATCAACCCCAAAATCGATACCGGTGAAGTGGAAGTGCTGGTGAGTGCATATGAAATTCTGGGGCCGGCGGAACCGCTGCCGTTCGCCGTGTTTCCCGAAGACGATGTGGCCGAGGACCTCCGCCTCAAATATCGGTTTCTGGATTTGCGTCGCAGCGAACTGCACAAGACCATCAAGCTGCGCTCAGATATTATTGCGCGAATTCGGCAGAAAATGGTGTCGCTAGGGTTCACTGAGTACCAGACACCGATTCTGACCGCATCGAGCCCGGAAGGCGCACGGGATTTTCTGGTGCCGTCCCGGCTGAATCCCGGTTCGTTCTATGCATTGCCGCAGGCGCCGCAGCAGTTTAAACAGTTGCTGATGGTGGCCGGTTTTGATCGCTATTTTCAGATTGCGCCGTGCTTTCGCGATGAAGACGCCAGGGCCAATCGCTCTCCCGGTGAATTCTACCAGGTCGATATTGAGATGTCGTTCGTGGAGCAGGACGAAGTGTTCGCGGTGATTGAAGAGCTGTTCGCCGATGTGTTTACAACCTTTTCCGATAAGCAAATTGATTCAGCGCCGTTTGTGCGCATACCGTACGAAGAATCGATGCTCAAGTACGGCAACGACAAGCCGGATTTGCGCAATCCGATTGTGATTCGCGAAATGACCGATATTTTTGACGGGTCGGGATTCAGCATATTTGCCAACCAAATCAAGAAAGGGGCCATCGTACGCGCGCTTCCGGTAAAAGGAGTGGCCGACAACCCCAAGAAGTTTTTCAACGGGATGATTGATTGGGCCACCAGCGACGAGGTGGGCGCCGGCGGGTTGGCGTATCTTATTTGGAAAGATGACGAAATCAAAGGCCCCATTGCCAAAGTGCTTTCCAAAGAGGAGCTCGATGAGATCGGCAGTCGCTGTGATGTGGGCGAAGGCGATGTGGTGTTTTTCGTATGTGACGAAAAGAAGAAAGCGGTTCGAATTGCTTCCAAAGTGCGCAACAAGCTGGGTGTAGATTTGAACCTGCTCGACCCCAATGTATTCAAGCTCTGCTGGATTGTGGATTACCCCATGTACGAAGAGAACGAAGACACCGGTGCTGTGGAGTTTTCTCACAATCCGTTCAGTATGCCTCAGGGCGGAATGGACGCGCTGCTGAACGGGGATCCGCTTTCCGTACTGGCGTATCAGTACGATATTGTTTGTAACGGCGAAGAGCTCTCCAGCGGCGCCATCCGAAATCATCGCCCGGATGTAATGTACAAAGCTTTTGAAATCGGTGGATACACCAAAGAAGAGGTCGACGAAAAATTCGGCGGGATGATTAACGCCCTGAAACTGGGTGCGCCGCCTCACGGGGGAATCGCACCCGGACTTGACCGTTTGGTGATGCTTATCGCGGGAAAAGAAAACCTGCGCGAAGTGGTTGCCTTCCCCATGAACCAGCGGGCACAGGATTTGATGATGGGAGCGCCGCGACCGGTTTCGGAACGTCAGTTGATTGAACTTTCCATTCGGCACGAACTGCCGGATGATGAGGATTAAACCCAATTATGATTACAATCGTAAAAAAGATTTTTGGTACTGCGCATTCGCGTAAAATGAAAAAAATCCGTCCGCAAATTGAGGCGGTGAATTCATTTGAAGGTCGCATGAAGGCGTTGACCGATGCGCAGCTGAAAGGCCAGACCGCGCGGTTTAAGGAAATGCTCGATAACGGCGCCACTCTCGACGATATTTTGCCTGAGGCGTTTGCCACCGTGCGTGAGGCGTCCACGCGGGTACTGGGAATTCGTCCGTTTGATGTTCAGTTCATTGGTGGCGTGACACTGCATAACGGCGAAATTGCGGAGATGAAAACCGGTGAGGGAAAAACCCTGGTGGCGGTTTCGCCGGCGTATCTGAATGCGCTCGAAGGAAAGGGCGTTCATGTGGTAACCGTGAACGACTATCTCGCAAAGCGCGACGCCGAGTGGATGGGGCAGATTTACAATTTTCTTGATATTTCTGTGGGCAGCACGCTGCATGGTCAGGTGCGACAGCAGAAACAGGCGGCCTATCGGGCAGATATTACATACGGACAAAACAATGAGTTCGGTTTTGATTATCTGCGCGACAACATGAAGTTCAGCATCTACGACTATGTGCAGCGTCCGCTGAACTTCGCCATTATCGATGAGGTGGACTCTATTCTGATCGACGAAGCCAGAACACCGTTGATCATCTCGGGTGAACCTGAAAAATCAAGTGATCTGTATGTTCATGTAAATAATGTGATACCGAGACTTCGGAAGGAAACCGACTTCATTGTTGACGAAAAGGGGCATTCCGTAACCCTGACCGAAGAAGGGGTGGATAGGGTGGAAAATGCCCTGAATATCGGGAATCTGTTCGACCCTGAAAATATCGATTATCTGCACCATGTGAATCAGGCGCTCAAGGCACATAATCTTTATAAACGGGAAGTGAACTACATGGTGACCGAGGATCAGAAGATTGTCATCATCGATGAGTTTACCGGTCGAACTATGCCCGGACGTCGTTGGTCGGACGGGTTGCATCAGGCGGTGGAGGCCAAGGAGAATGTACCGATTCTCGAGGAAAACCGCACGTTGGCGACGATTTCGTTCCAGAATCTGTTTCGATTGTACAATAAGCTTTCGGGAATGACCGGTACTGCAGAAACCGAGTCTGAAGAATTTATGAAGACCTATAAGTTGGATGTGACCGTGATTCCCACCAACTGGCCCTGTGTGCGTGATGATATGCAGGATGTGATTTACAAAACAGAACGCGAAAAATTCACGGCGATTGTCGGCGAAATTCTAGAATGTCAGGAGCGTGGGCAACCGGCCCTGGTGGGTACCGCCAGCGTGGAGAAATCAGAGGCCATTCACCGAATTCTTTCCCGTAAAGGAATACAACATCACGTGTTGAACGCCAAACAGCATGAGAGTGAAGCGTACGTGGTGGCGCAAGCCGGACGAAAAGGGTCGGTGACGGTGGCGACCAATATGGCCGGTCGTGGTACCGATATTATTCTGGGCGGCAATGCCGAGATGATGGCTAAAGGGAAAATCGACCCAGATGAAGACCCCGCCGGATATCGTAAACTGGTCGCCGAATATAAGCGGCAGTGCGAATTGGAGCGGGCTGAGGTGTTGGCTGCAGGCGGAATGCATATTGTCGGGACGGAACGACATGAGGCGCGGCGCATTGATAATCAGCTGCGCGGTCGCGCGGGTCGTCAGGGCGACCCAGGCTCCTCACGGTTCTTTTTATCACTTGAAGATGACCTGTTGCGCATTTTCGGCGCGGAACGGCTCAGCACCATTATGACGCGTCTGGGAATGGAGGAAGGGGTTCCCATTGAACATAAAATGGTGACCCGTTCAATTGAGAACGCGCAAAAGAAGGTGGAAAACAGCAACTTCAATACGCGTAAGCATTTGCTGGAATACGATGACGTAATGAACCAGCAGCGGAAAACAATCTACGCATTGCGCAAACAGGTGCTGGAAGGAAAATACATGACCGAGGTCGGTCTGGCGGAGGTAAAATCGGCGGGCGAGGAACAGCTTCGCGAGATGGTACCTGTCGAGGTGCCCAAAGAGCAGGTGGATGAATTTCGCGATATGCTGGCGCGTACACTGGAGCGCGTTATCATCGTTCATAGCGAGCTGACGCCTCCTCCTCCTCCCGGTCCGGACGGCGCACTCCCCGAACCGACGTTGGATAATGTTGTGAAGCCGTATACCGATCGTATAGAACAACAGGTGTATGCGTTTTTCGGCTTCAAACCGGACTTGTCAAAAATCACCGACCCCAAGGAGATTTTGGAAATACTGTTGAAGGAGGTTCCCGAAAGTCAGGCGGCCCAGCGAGAGCGATTGCTTGACGATTGTGATGAGATTGTCGGCACGCTGGTAGACACGCACTGTTCCGGAAACAATGAATCCAGTTGGTCGTTGGACGAGCTCGGACATGCGGTGAAAGGGGTTTTCGGATTTGAACCGAAGGATTTGCAGTCTGTTCAGACACCGGACGAGTTGGTGAAACGGATTTATGATCAGGTTGAAGAGGTTATCGCCTCTCGTGAACAAGAGATGGGCAAAGATGTGCTGGTCACCGCGTTCAGACATTTTTATCTACGCCAAATCGATAGACAATGGCTGGAGCATCTGGCTGCCATGGAGCATCTGCGTTCCGGTATCGGACTTCGCGGATACGGCAACCGTGACCCTAAACAGGAGTATAAGCGCGAGGGATACGATATGTTCACCGAGATGATGGGGAACATCAAGTCGAATGTGATAGAAAACACGTTCCATGTTGCCATCGAGAACAAAGAAGATGCGCAACGCATCAGTATGCCAAGGCAGAATCGGCGCACCACCGAAGGACGCGGCGGCGAAGCCGGAGCTCCCAAAGAACGCACCAAACCCCAAACGGTGAAACGCGAACAGCCCAAGGTGGGAAGAAACGATCCGTGTCCGTGCGGCTCCGGTAAGAAATTCAAAAAGTGCCACGGACGCGAATAGGCATATTCGCAATGAAATGGTTGCCCTTCCTGATTGTGTTCGTGCTGGGTGGGTGCGGCGGTGCGTCGTCTGCACCGGTTGGGGAATCCACCGCCATAAATGAAACAGCAACCGCGAATTTGAACGAGTCGTCAGATGCGGCGCCTGAATCGTCTTCTCCCGCGCGCTTCTACAGCCAGGAGGTTTCGGTTGTTCTTCAGGATGACGAGACAGCTATGTGGAAACTGGTTTCTTCGGCGCTCGGAAACCGCTGCGCCCGCGACGGGGCACTCACATTGGCGGCGCGGAAACATGCGTCTGATGTGCTTCAGCATTCAACCGTTGTGAAAGAAAACGGAATCGATTACCTGCGATATGCATTGCGGTTATACGGAAGTGCCGATTATCTGATTTCACCTTTCGTATTTGACTGGAACGACGAGGGGAAGGCCGCATTGCTGCGTATGATGGGGGAGCATACCGAGGTGTGGACGCATTGCGGTGTTGGCATTCATCAGTACGAGAATCAGAAGAAGGCGGTGTTTATTGCCGCGACGCGCGTTATTTCGCTAAAGGCGATTCCGGTTCAGCCCAAGGTGGGGAGTCGTCTCTCGATGAGTGGAATACTGGTGGGAGATGAGAATTCTGATGTGAACGTTTTTTTAGAGCTGCCCAATGGACACGTCCAGCGACTGAAGTCGTATGTACTTGGGAAGAAGCGATTCAGTGTCACCGTGCCGTTTGAAACAGAAGGAAAGTATACACTGGAGTTGATGGTGACGCGCGGGAGCGGACCGGAAACGGCGGCGTTGCTGCCGTTGTACGTTGGAATTCCGGTAGATACCAGACCGTCGATTTTTCCGGTGAATGATGACGCCGTCTCAGACCCCAGGGAGACAATGACGCTGCTGATCAATCGAATTCGGCGGAATATGGGACTGCATCCGCTGGTACGCGATGTGCGACTGGATGAGGTGGCGCAGAGCCACTGCCGGGATATGGCCGCGTCTGAATCGTTTGGGCACTTTTCGCAGAGCAGCGGAATGTTGGCCGACAGATTGAAGGCGAAGCAGCTGTATCCGCGGTTGACGGCCGAAAACATCGCACAGAGTTCAAGCCTGATGCGAGTTCATCACAATTTAATGCAGAGCCCGTCACATAAAATTAAATTGCTCACACCCGAGTTTACGCATCTGGGCCTGGGGGTAGTGGAACACGACGGCGTAACCGTGGTTACCCAGGTGTTTGCCGCATGGTAGCAGGAAGGCAGCATCATGACGTTTCTTCAAGTAGTCGGCGATTCTTTTTACAATGATCATTTGCCCGTTCGGCTTCGCAGTGTCGGATTGGGAAATTGGTTGAACCTGGAACATTTCATGCTGGGGATTCCCGGGACGGAATCACAGATTCGCACGATGTTGACGGCGCGTTTCGGCGAAGTGCGTGCACAACAGTTCTGGAATGCCTATTATCGCAAGAATGTTTCCGAAAAAGATCTGATGCGAATAGCTTCGCTGGGGTTCAACAGTGTGCGCGTGCCGGTGAATCACCATCTGTTTTTCGATGCAGACGAGGTCGGTAAAAGTACAGCCGTGCGAGAGATTGACCGGATTTTGCCGTTTTGCCGTGCGGCCGGATTGTGGGTGATTCTGGATATGCATACTTCACCAGGTGGTCAGAACCCCGATTGGCATAGCGACAATGTTAGCGCGGACTGCGGATTCTGGAAGGATGAATCCGCACAGAACCAGATCGTTGAACTGTGGGGCGACGTAGCGAAGTACTATCGAGAAGAGGAGTGCATCGCCGGATTTGATTTGCTGAATGAGCCCTGTTATCTGGATTCAGCGTATGACGCTGTGTTGGTTGAGTTTTATGCAAAGGTGATCGCCTCTGTTCGCAGGTATGATAAAAATCATATTGTGTTTCTGGAAGGGAACACTTACGCACGGGATTTTTCGATGTTCCAAAACAATATCGATGAGAACCTGGCCTATTCATTTCATTTTTATCCGTTCCTGCAGGTGGGCGACGTGGCAGTCACTGCGAACAATGCGGAATCGATTTTGAGCGAGGCGCTGAATCGCGATGTGTCGTATCGTCATTTACGAGAGACGTTAAGAAAACCGCTGTGGTGTGGGGAGACCGGACATCTGCACGCCAAAAAGGACTATCTCTTTTTATTCTATACTTTTGTACGTATGCTTGAGACCGACGGGGTATCTTGGTCATTGTGGCCCTACAAAGACGTTGGCCCGATGGGGCTGGTGACATTGCCGCCCGATGGGAATTGGGTGCGAACCATGGCGGAGCTGTCTGAAAATTGGAATTTTTTTGAATTTTTTAAGCAGGACTCATTTATTGCGATGGGCAATGAGGTTGACAGTACGGCTTATTATAGACGCATGGCTGATTTTTCAACCGATGGACTAACCCTATTTGCAGAAAATCTGAAAAAACTTTCTTTTGAGCAGCTTATTGAATTTGTTGATGAATTTGATCATCCCGTCGCTTCGGGGGTGACGCTTTCCAAAATGTTGTTACATTTAAATGAATAAAAACACTTTTTTTTCGTATCGGCGCATGTAAAAAAAACACGGCATTTCGTGGCGTTGCGCGGAATAAGGAAAGGGTGTTGGCTCGTTACCAGAGTGAAACCGGGCAGCGAATGCCATAACCGAAGACATTGGGGTGAAACAATGAAAACAAAACTATTCTATACGACAATTACATGTTTGGCACTGGGTGTTATATTCGGCTGCGAACCGGACAGCGCTGAGAAAGCAAGCACCCGGGGAGATAAGGCAGTTGTTACCGAGAATTCTCCGGTTATGGTAACAAAGACCAGTGACAACGTCGGAGCGGTGAACGACAGCAACGTTACGCCTTCCGCTGTCGGCGCGGAGGAAGAGAATCGTGCAGCCTCAGCGAAATCCGAAAAGCAAGATGCCGAAGAATCCGATGTGCAATCTGCAGAAGAAGAAGGCAGCCAGGACGAGAAAGCTACAGAGATGATGAACGTGGGTGAATCCGAGGCCGATGCCGCAGCAAGCGTTGCTGGAAACACTTTTGCGCCCACCATTAACGAGTCAGAGGATTTGATGCTGAACAGTATCATATTGGCACGTGGTGTGGACAAACGGGAACCAGTGGATGCGGGAACCACTTTTTCAGTATCTGAAGGTGAGAAAATTTACGCCATTTTGGATGTGAAGAATTCAATGGAAGAAGACGCTACATTGACTGTATCGTGGAAGATGCCGGGCAGCGAAAAAGAAATCGGAAAAACCGATTTGACCGCCAAACCCGCCAAGAGCTGGCGCACGTGGTCGTTTACCCGATGGGCAAAGAAAGCCGGTACCTGGGAAGCGATTGTACGCAACGCCAATGACGAGATTATCGCCCGAGCCCCGTTTGAAGTAACCGAATAGAAATCCACGCCTGACCGCATTTCACTCATCTATTCTTATCCAGAGAGCAAACAGCATATTTCGCATCTACCTTTTTGTGCTTCATTCTATTTTGTCATCTATTTCTATCTGACTGCGCAAAAATAGAATATGCCGCTATCTTTCTGCTTTTTTCTGATTATTTTTTTTCGTATGTTGATTGGCAACGATTGATACGCGACAGAAAGCGAACACATGATTGAGTTGATTTCTATTTCGGTTGAGCTTGGAGGAAAAACCATACTGAAGGATTTTTCTCTTGGCGTCGGTAAAGGACGAAAGGTGGCGGTATTCGGGGAATCGGGGGCAGGGAAAAGCACGTTGTTGAAAACACTCATCGGCATGTACGTGCCTGTAAAGGGTGAAATTCGATTCAATGATAAGCCGTTTGTTCCTGAGTATATGCCCGAAATTCGCCGTCAGGTGTTTTATCTTCCTCAGGATGTCGTTCCACAGGGGGAGGAGACCGTCGAAGACTTTTTAATGTATCCGTTCGGTTTGCATGTAAATAAATCAATGTCGTATTCGCGAGATAAAACCGTTCAATTGTTTTCTTCTTTGCGTTTACCGTCTGATCTGCTGAACCAGCCACTGTACAAATTGTCGGGCGGTGAACGAAAGCGGGTGGGGCTTCTTCAGGGGTTATTGCTGGAACGCAGTATTCTTCTTGCAGATGAACCCACAGCGGGAGTTGACGCCGCCAATCGAGACGAAATCATACAGTTGCTTTTTAATGAATCCGACACCACTGTGATAGCGGTGACGCACGACGAATCGATGATTGAAAGAAGCGATGTAAAGGTAGAAATGAAACACGTGAATCCGCCTGGGGAGGTTGCCTGATGGGAGCACATGACATTTCGACTTTCGGTTTGGTGTTGGCCGCATGCAGTCTGCTGGCGTCTGTTACTGTGTATGCGATAACCAAAGTCGGACTCACTCGGGATTTATTTATTTCTATGGGGCGAATGGGGGTTCAGCTTTCGCTGGTGGGGGTGTACCTTACCGGACTATTCCGGCTGAATCATCCGGCGGTTACTGTGGGGTACATTTTTTTAATGATGGCCGCGGCCAATTATTCGGTACTTAAAAATACCGGCTTGAAGCGGACAATGTTTTTCTTCACCTTTCCCGCCACTATAGTCAGTGTGGGTGCGGTATCTGTATACTTTATGACTCTAGTGTTTCAGCCCAATCCTCTCTACGATGCGCGCTACCTGATTCCTATTATGGGAATGCTGCTGGGCAACAGTATGAACCGAACCATTGTGACCATGGAGCGGTTTTACAGTTCGGTGCGCAAAGATGAATCCGGTTACAGCGCCCTGGTCGCCATGGGCGCCACCGTGAATGAAGCCACCGCCGCCAACCTGAAGGTCGCCTATCGCGCGGGATTGGGGCCGGCGCTGGCAAATCTGGCAACCATGGGCATTGTATCGTTGCCGGGAATGATGACCGGGCAAATTCTGGGGGGAAGTGACCCCCTCGTGGCCATCAAGTACCAGGTGGCCATTATTCTTGCCATCTACGTGGCCACTGACCTTTCCGCGTTGCTCTGCATCACTTTCAGTAAAAAGAAAGGGTTCACTCGCTACGGCTTTTTAAATCACGAAATCTTTAAAAAGTGAGTTCAATCGAGTCAGACAGTCCTACGGGGCGGGAGTGTAGGTACCCATGTCGTCTGCATTACGCGGTTCAATTTTTGCATGCTCGTTTCGCCAGCACAGTACACCGGTAATTGAATCATAAGTGTCGTTTACAGCTGGGAACGGGGAGGTCAGGTAGAACAGGTCGTCAATACGAATGGCGGAATCCACAACAAATTCGTTTGCCGGGGTGCTGTCGCCACCGCCGACCGTGGGATCAATGTCAGTAACGGTCACCTGCTGATTCAGCTGCACCAGTCCTCCTTCCAGTTCGTTGAACCGATTGCCGCCTTCAGCGATTTCCTGCAGTGTGACAACGATAGCCGCAGGCGCCGCGGTGCCGCTTTGCAGCACTTCAATATCGGTAATGTCATTTAATTCAAGTGCGCCGAACCAGTTTGTGAAGGTTCCTGTCACATTGATGACATTTCCCGGTTCCGGGACCGGCGAGAACAGGGGACCGGTGTACACATATATTCCACTGTAGTTTTCATCGATGTAGTCATCGTCATTTGATGGAAGCTGCGCGAAGAAGCCGGTATCCTGTAGCGATGCGGTCACGATTAGCCCCTCAACGATAACCTCGGTTTCTTCCGCAATCAGGCCTGATTTTAGGTCATATACAGATACCGGGCAGAGTCCGTTCACATCGTAGTAATCGTCGCAATTGTCGCAGGCGGCGCCGATGCCGTCGGTGTCGATGTCTGTTTGGTCAGTGTTGGGCACGTAGATACAATTATCGATGCTGTTTATCACGCGGTCGCCGTCGAGATCATCGGCTACGATCGGTTCGCAGGTATTCCCTTCATTCAGTGAACACACATCACAGGCATCGCCGATGCCGTCACCATCCGCGTCTCCCTGCACACCGTTGTCCATCGGTCTGATAGGATTAAATATATTGGGGCAATTGTCTTCGGCATTCTCAATGCCGTCACCGTCCACATCGTCTGTGGTTACTGCTCCGGTGTATTCGTTCAAGCGACTGGGAACGCAGGTGGGTTCGTTCGGCGGCAAATCGCAGTAGTCGTAGGAGTAGTTTGCCGCATTATCGGCAAGTATGGATGCGAGAGAGGTTCCCGTGTCTGCCAGGCAGATGCGTTTGTCGTTCAGGCATACGGGGATGACCTCGCATTCCGCAGGCGTCTCACTTATGCTCTCTACCAGTGTACTATCACCAAACATCACATGGCCGCCGCGCAGCACCAGCTGCACATCACTCGGTGTTGCGTCGATGACCGCGCGATAATCTGAATTTTCGTTTGCATCAAATACAGCGATGTCCGCAATGTGACCGACCTGCAGTCGACCCACAACACCGGTCAGCTTTGCCGCATCGGCAGCGTTGGCGGTTGCCATGGCCCACAATTCCCGGTCGCTGAAGTGGCTGTTCAGATAGTTGATGTTTAGAAAGTCGGCACATTGAAGCTCACGCAGCATGTTGGTGGAACCGGTATGTTGCCAGAAGGTCCCCAACGCAATATTGACATCTGCTAAATCCATGGCGGCCACCTGCGCGGTGTTTCCGTAAAGTTGAGTGTCGTGACGGGGCGCCCATACCACCGACGCCATGGATTCCGCCAGCTCCCATATGTCTCTGGGGGACAGTCCGATACCTTCCATAACGACAGTGTTTGGTTCAATAACATCAATGCTGTTGTCTTTCAAGCCGGAGAGACACAAGAATTCGTTTTGGGCTTCTGCGTTGATTCCTTCGGCAATCAGGGGTGCGTATGCGGCATCGTTCAGGTCTGCGGGTGTCGCGATGAAATCATATAAGGTGCATTCGCCTGTCGTCATCAGACCCGCGCTGTCGCCCAGCGGAAAGGTGTCGAAATTGATTGCGCCGTCGCGCAGCCCGCTATCGTACTCGGTGCGATCCAGATTTCGAACCAATCCATCCGAACTGCCGCTGGCGGAAATACTGGTCGTGCCGCCCATCAAGAAGCGCATTTCTGTATAGATGCGTTCCGCCGCGGTTGCAGAGCCGACGGTGACTAATTGGGTATGCCCATTCAATCCTCTGCGCCATTCGTGGCGATGGTCGTAGCGTTCTGTACCGACTTCGACGGGTCCGCTCATCCCATAGGTAATGTGGTCGTGCATATTGATGAGTCCTGGGGAGACAACGGCATTCGGACAGTTAACCACCATAGCGTCGATGACCTGGGCGGAGCAGTCGCAATCCACACAGGTAATCAGGGCGTTTTCCGGTGCCCCGGTGCGGTCAATGAGCACCGCGCCGCCTTGCAACACACCATCTTCAGTTAAGACATTTCCCTGAATGAGTATCTGTGAAGATGTGGGGGTTCCGGAGATGACTTCGCAGATACCGGTTGTGTTTTCGGGTAATATGTTTCCACAACTGCCGGTATCGGTGTCTGAGTCGGTATCTGAGTCGGTGTCAGCATCGGAATCTGAGTCGGTATCGCTATCGGAATCTGAGTCGGTGTCGGTGTCAGCATCGGAATCTGAGTCGGTATCGGTATCGGCGTCCGTGTCTGAATCTGTGTCCGAGTCGGTATCGGCGTCCGTGTCTGAATCCGTATCGCTATCGGTGTCCGAGTCGGTATCGGCGTCGGTGTCAGAATCGGTATCGGTATCGGTATCGGCGTCCGTGTCAGAATCGGTATCCGAGTCGGTATCGGCGTCGGTGTCTGAATCCGTATCGGCGTCGGTATCCGAGTCGGTATCGGCGTCGGTGTCTGAATCGGTGTCAGAATCTGAATCTGTATCCGCATCGGATGTGATGCATCGACATTCATTCCAACCATCACCGTCATCATTGCACGTCTGAACACCGGTCGGATTATTGCCCCCGCATGGGCACTCCTGGATCTCGCCCGGGGCGCACACCTTCTCATCCGAATGATTATTCGCACAACCGAAAATCGAGACAAGGGTGACAATAAAAACAAGGTGAAAAATGAATACACGAACTTGATAACGCATGAAATAGACCTTCACTGGGTTAGCGTTCGCTATACGTAACGTAAACCCTGCAAAAGGTAAATGCGGATTGTATTCGGTAGGGAAAGAAAAAAAAGCAGAAGCTTCAACCGCCGTTGCATGCTTCGCTGAACAGGTTGGTCCATGTGATGTTGTACATCGGCGGTTGCGAGGTTGTGTCATTTCTGAAGATGCGAAGGTAAAAATAGACGCCGCCGTTGCTTTCGCAGTCCGTCAGTGTAAAGAACGCTTCCGATGAGGGAAGTGCCGTATCCTCGTCGAGCCAGGTGCCGTCATAAGTGTACAGCTCCACAGTAATCTCACTGGTTCCGGCAATGTGATCAATAACCACTTCTGATCCGGTTTGCTCATCAATGGCAATCCTGTAAAAGTCGAGGTTGTCTGATAACATCGCATAGTCGCCGAAAGTGGAATTCAGGTCGCCGTCTACATAGCCGGTGGAGAACGTATACAGGCTGAACGCATCTGCAAAAGAATTATTTCCGTTGCATCCTTCATATGGGTCATCGTGAGTGATGGTTGTACTCACCTCAGAGATATTACCAGCGAAGTCCGTAAATTCAGCGGAGAGGGTGTTGCTTTGCATGTCCCAAATGGTCAGCGTTCGGGTGGCAGAGAACGAATACCAGGCTGAGTAGCTTCCCTCCAGCTGGTAGCGCAGCTGGTTGATCCCGCTGGTTGCGTCAGTCACGTCATTGGTAATTGGAATCACTGTGTCTGTAGCGTACTTGCAGTAGGCGTTTCCGGAGGGGTTGTATCCAAAACCGTGAACCACCGGGCGGGTTTGATCTACCACAATCGAGGACTGACCCGAGGCGGACCAGTTTTCGGCGTCATCTCGCTCCTGAACATACAGTGCGTGCGTTCCGTCTGACAGGCTGCTCTCGGGGGTGAACGACAACTCGGTGGTTGTGGTTGAAGCCACCGTCAAATCGTCTGTATCCAGCCGATATCGGTATGTTCCGTTTCCGCCGTCGCCGGGTGTCCATTCCCATGTGGGTGTGCCTATCATCGTGGGTGATGTCTCAACAGTTGTCACAGTTGGAGCGTCCGGCGGGATGGTATCGGTGTCGTCACTGTCGGTATCGGTGTCGGCGTCGGTATCTGAGTCAGTGTCGCTATCTGTATCTGAATCGGTGTCGGTGTCAGAATCCGAGTCGGCGTCGGTATCTGAGTCAGTGTCGCTATCTGTATCTGAATCGGAGTCGGTGTCCGAATCCGAGTCGGTGTCTGAATCTGAATCTGAATCTGAATCTGTGTCTGAATCTGTGTCTGTGTCTGTGTCTGTGTCTGTATCTGTGTCAGTGTCAGTATCTGAGTCTGAATCGGTGTCGGTATCTGCGTCTGCGTCAGTGTCAGTATCCGTATCCGTATCAGAATCGGAATCGGAATCGGAATCGGTGTCTGCGTCAGCGTCGGTAGGTGCGATGCATGCCTCGCCCGTGCATGTGTCGGAATTTGAATC
>JAFGXQ010000046.1 GCA_016936575.1 Deltaproteobacteria bacterium | reverse complement strand
ATACGCTTCCCATTCCTCGTAGGCCGCACGCCATTTTTCCGATCGCTTTGCAGTTAATTTGCCACGCGGCTTTTTCACCCCGGGAGCAGTGGGCGGAGTCGGCTCATCGGGCGCCTGCGGTTTTTCCGGTGATCGCTGTAACTCTTTTGGAATTTCAATTTTTGGAATTTCAGTTTCAACATTGGATATTCGGTTTTTCTTTTCAAGTCGACTTGCCGACAACACCTTCTGTTCTTCGCGTAGAGCGTCTGACCTACGCGCAAGCGCATTCACGTTGTCAAGCGGCACATCGAACAGCAACTGGGCGTCTGCATCTTCTGGCAACTCGGCTCGAATCAGCAACCGCAACTGGCGCTCAATATCGAGCAACACCGGGTCAAAGGTCCGCACCGACGCTGGTTTCTCAGCATTCGTCGATTCGGTTTTTTCCTCCTCCGGGGTTTCTGCGGTGTCGGTATCTACAGCGGGTAATGCCGACCCTTCGAATTCTTTCGCATCGTCTGTGTCCGTTGTTTTTCGCTCCGCGTTTTCAAAAGTCGATGTCGCTTTCAGAGCGGCGCTCGAAGTGTTGGCTGCCTGCGAAATATTCGATGCAGGGACAGCCGGCGGCGTATTTTTCTCAGACACCGGTGCGGTTTGACTCAACAGAAACTGAAATAAACCGAATAATATATATGCAGAAGCGTTCATATCACCCCCGAATAATCTTCTTTTTGAAAATAGAATGAACGGGCAAATGGTATATGCATTTAGTCGTTCACGCACGAAAAAAACAGTCTTGCGAACAGCCTAACCGCATTGCCGGCCACGCGCTTGCTGGAAAAATCGTTTCTTTTCAGTGACGCCACTTGCACACAGGATTGAAATTACCATAGTGTCATCAGAACACTTGAGGCGTATCTCGAACGAGGAGAAAACTATGTCGCACTTCAATGCACATGCAGAACAATGGGATGACAACGAAAAAATACACATGATGAAAATACTCGCAGAGCGAACCATTGAAGCGCTGCAATCGAGAAACAAACTTTCCCAAAAACATCATATCATCGACTTCGGCTGCGGCACCGGCCTGTTCGGCCTGGAGCTGATGGACATTGCAAAAACATTAACCGGCGTAGATACCTCAGAGGGAATGCTTGCGGTGTTCAACCAGAAAACCTCAGGCAACCCCGACATCCGTTCTGTGTTGATAGACCTTGAAAACGAAACCACCGACATCACCGGTGACCTGATTGTGTCATCCATGGCGTTTCATCACCTGGCGGACCCGCGGAAAATGCTCGGCACGCTGGTGCGGATGCTGAACCCGGGTGGCGCCGTCGTGTTGGTGGATTTGGATTCCGAAGACGGCTCGTTTCATCCGGACAACGCCGGTATGGGAGTAAAACATTTCGGTTTTACCAAAAGCACAGTGTCCGACTGGGCACAAACGCACAACCTTCGGCTTCAGTACAGCGTCATTCACGAAGTAAAAAAAAACAACCGCGCCTATCCCATCTTTCTGGCCGTTTTTGAACGAAACGACCAACAAAAAAAACGGAACAGCAAATAGGCAGCATCTAGAAACGAGTTGCGTTCAAGCCATCGTGCATTCCCGGTGATCGTTTTCAAAAAACAAATTTGCAAAATTATTCGATCTTCAAAATTTCTAAAAAGGCTGGGCCGTATTTTTTCAGCTTTGCTTCTCCAACGCCGGGAATATCGAGCAGGGCGCTATCGGTTTTCGGTACATCGTTGGCCATCGCGATGAGGGTTTTGTCTGAAAAAATCACATAGGGCGGTACGCGTTTTTTCCTGGCCAGTGCGGTTCGCAGGGTGCGCAATTTCTCAAACAGGTCGGGGTTATGCAGCGTATGGTCGACCGCTGATTTTTTTGAGTTACTTTTCTTTGCCGCAGCGGTTCTGCTGCGACTCTTCTGTGCAATGGCCGATACCCGACAGCGAAACCGCTGCTCGTTTTTCAGCACCGGAATCGCCTCTTCCGTCAGAACCAATCCGCCGTGCTCATTTTGCACAATCAGCTTGTACTGCAGCAGCATATTGGCAACGAACAGCCATTCTGCTTTCGGCGTATCCGCTCCGATACCGTACGTGCTCAACGTGTCGTGGTTCAAATCAAGCACCTTCTGGGCCTTGCTGCCGCGAAGTACATCAGCCACGTGAGATGCGCCGAAACGCTGTCCGGTGCGGTATACGCATGACATGAACTTCTGCGCCGCCTTGGTCAAATCGATTTCCGGCAACTGTTTTCGTTCGCAGTTGTCGCAATATCCGCACGAATCGCTTTGGTGTGTCTCTCCGAAGTACGCCAGCAGCGGCCCGCGACGACACTCCGCACTTTCGCAATACCGAATCAGCGTTTGCAGATGCTGCGCGGCCTGTCGCTGCTCCGTTTGCGACATCTGTTCAATGAAAAACCCGATTTTCGCAATATCGGCATAACTAAAGAGCAGCAGACAGTACGCATCGAGCCCATCCCGACCTGCGCGACCGATTTGCTGGTAATAACTTTCAATATTTTTCGGCAGTTCGTAGTGCACCACAAAACGCACGTCGGGTTTATTGATACCCATACCGAACGCCACGGTCGCCACGATCACCCGCACATCATCCAACCGAAACGCTTCCTGATTTTTCGCACGCGTGTCGTCGTCCAATCCGGCGTGGTATGCAAGAGCGGATACCCCCTTCGCCCGCAGTCGGCCGGTCAGCTGTTCCACTTGTTTTCGCGATGCGCAATACACAATACCCGCGCCGTCCGAAAACCGTTCCACCACATCGAGCACCTGGGCCAGACCGTCCTGACGCATGCACACTTCCAGGTGCAGATTGGGTCTGTCAAAGCTGCTGATAAATTCGTTTGTACTTTCGAACTGGAGAATGCGGCGAATATCGTCGCGCACCTGAGGGGTCGCCGTGGCCGTCAGGGCAATGCACACCGCCTCGGGAAACCGTTCCCGGGCCAGCGCCAGTTGACGATATTCGGGGCGAAACTCGTGACCCCACTCCGAAATGCAATGCGCTTCATCAATCGTCAAGCACGACACCTTCACACTCGATAAAAAATCGAGAATGCGCGGCAGCAGCATGGTCTCCGGCGCCATGTACAGCATTTTGACCTCACCGCGCGCCACCCGGCTCATGTTGGATCGATAGGTGTCAGAATCAATGGCGCTGTTGAGCACTACCGCGTTAATTTCCGCCTCCTGCAACTGCTCAATCTGGTCGTGCATCAAACTGATGAGGGGTGACACCACAATCGTCAGGCCCGGAAACAACAGCGCCGGAATCTGATAGCACATCGACTTTCCCCCGCCCGTCGGCATCACCGCCAATGTGTCATGTCCCGCCAGAACGTTTTGAATGATCGATTCCTGATTCAACCGAAACGAATCATATCCGAAAACCGTCTTTAAAATATGTCGCGGTGTTGTCATTGCCAATCCATCTGTGTTCGCCACAGCCCGGCGCACCATATCGCGAGTCGTGGCGATCGTCGATTTGCAAATATCATTCCAGGTAAGGGAAAACCGATTATGAAGACGGTTCTTCCGGGGTGAACAGCTGCGCCGCCAGTCGATATTTCAGTTCCTGGAGACCTTCACCGGTGGCTGCGGAAACCATAAGTGTGTCGAGCCCTTCTTTTTTCATGGCCGCTTCTATCTCGGGGGCGATTTCTCTGGTTTCCTGTAAATCACTCTTGTTGATGACCACCAGGGCTTTTCGCTGCGGCAGCGCCTCATCAAACGTGGCGAGCTCTTTTCGAAGTACGGCAAAATCCGCTGTCAGATCATTTTCGAGGGTGGCATCGAGGGCCAGCACAAACACCAGGGTCGCCGTGCGCTGAATGTGCTTCAAAAACTGAATTCCCAATCCGGCGCCGCTGGATGCGTCTTCAATCAGCCCGGGAATATCGGCTACCACAAAACTTTCATCGGGCGACATTTTTACCACCCCCAGATTGGGGACCAACGTGGTGAACGGATATTCGGCAATTTTGGGCTTAGCCGCTGAAATTCGAGAAATAATAGAAGATTTTCCGACACTTGGGAGACCCACCAGCCCAACGTCAGCGAGCAGCTTCAACTCCAGCCGCAGGGATTTCGCCTCACCGGGAGTACCCTGGGTACAAATTCGCGGCGCCTGATTGGACGATGTGGCAAAATGAATATTTCCTAGGCCGCCTTCCCCCCCCTGGGCCACCACCACCTGCTCATTGTGCGTGGTCAAATCCCCAATCACTTCGCCTGTATCGTTATCATATATAATTGTTCCGACCGGCACTCGAACAAACGTATCCGGGGCGCTTTTTCCATAGCAGTCGTTTCCCTGCCCGTGCTCTCCCCGTTTGGCCTCGATATGGTGGCGATACCGCAAGTCCACAAGGGTTCCGATATTTTCATCGGACACCATAATCACGCTGCCCCCGCGCCCGCCGTCCCCACCCGAGGGACCGCTTTTGGGCCGATACTTCTCGCGCCGAAACGCGACAATACCGTTTCCGCCGTCGCCGGCTTTCACTGTCATTTGTATTTCGTCTACAAACTTCATCGCGCCTCCTCCATACCCCATTGCAGTCATATACTCAAGAAGCAGAACCCACATGACGATAATTTCTTGACATTTTAATGGCATTGAAAGTACGATGTCTCCTCGTTAATGAGTCTTGTTACTCTATTATATCAAGGAGGACGCCATGAGCGGTGAGCTCTCTCATTTTGAAGAAAAATCGACAACCATACCCAAGCAAGTTCCCTACGGAATTTTGGGCGGTACAGTTTTAGCCGCAATTATTTTCTTTCTCGTTAGTACATTCGGTACCAACGAAGCGGTTGACGACCTGAAAAAAGCCGATGACGGCGCTGCTGCAACCGAAGCCGCACCCACCGCACCCAGCGGCGGTGACGTAGAAGATATTTAAGAACACCCTGGGCGGCCTACCTTTATTTTGAGGTTGGGGCGCGGAATAAAGAGCCGCACATGTTCCGTATAAAATTCTGGGGTGTTCGGGGATCAATCCCAACGCCCGGGCCACATACCGCACGTTTCGGCGGAAATACAAGCTGCTTGGAAGTGAACGCCGACGACACCCTTGTTATTCTCGACGGCGGCACCGGACTGCGCCTGCTGGGCGAAGAGCTCATCAAGAAACGAAAAGGCGCTCCCATTCGCACGTATATGTTTTTCAGCCATGTGCACTGGGACCACATCCAGGGGTTTCCTTTTTTCATTCCCATTTTTCAGGCCCAGAATGAAATTCACATTTTCGGAGGGCAGAACCTGGAAATGACACTGGGTGAAACCCTGGCCGGGCAAATGAATTTTCCCAACTTTCCGGTTACCCTGGAAGCCTGCGCCGCGAAAATGCATTTTAAAATTTTTGAGGACGGGCAGGCGCTCTCCATTGCCGACGGCCTGACGATCACCGGGCTACCGCTGAAACACCCCAACGGATGCTACGGATATCGCATTGAGTACGAAGGCAAAGTATTCACTTACTGCACCGATACGGAGCACGATGCGACTTCCGGCGAACCCGACAAAAATATACTCAAGCTGGCGAAGAACGCTGATCTGTTTGTGTACGATTCCCAGTACACGCCTGCGGAATACACCGGTGAAGAAGGCGGCATGCCGAAAGTGGGCTGGGGACACTCCACCTATGTGGAAGCGGCGACACTTGCGAAACTCGCCAATGTAAAACAACTTGTCCTGTTTCATCACGACCCGGGTCACGACGACGCAAAAATCGAAGAGATGGAAACCGCCGCAAAAGCGCTGTTTCCCAATTGCGAAGCCGCCTGTGAAGGTCGTGAGTTTCTGCTGTAATCGATGTCATACTTAGTTCTGGCCAGAAAATGTCGGCCCACACGCTTCACTGAAGTGGTTGGGCAAAGCCATGTCACCCAAACCCTGGCCAATGCCATTAAAATGGATCGCGTAGCTCACGGTTTTCTGTTTTCGGGCGTTCGGGGAGTGGGCAAAACCTCGCTGGCGAGAATTCTGGCCAAATCCCTCAACTGCAAGGAAGGCCCCACCGACGAACCCTGCGGCGTATGCGAATCATGCAGAACGATTGCCGACGGAACCGCGGTGGATGTCATCGAAATCGACGGTGCATCGAACAACTCGGTCGAAGATATTCGGGAGCTGCGCGAAACCGTGCCCTATCGGCCGATTATCGGACGCTTTAAAATCTATGTGATTGACGAAGTGCACATGCTGAGTGTGAGCGCGTTCAACGCGCTGCTGAAAACGCTTGAAGAGCCGCCGCCCCATGTAAAGTTTATTTTCGCCACCACCGAACCGCACAAAATTCCCACCACGATTCTGTCGCGCATTCAACGCTATGATTTTCGGCGCATTTCGACCAGTGCCATTATCGGACGCATTCGTGAAATTCTGGAGGAAGAAGGCATTCACGCCGATGACGCGGCGCTGGCCATTGTGGGGAGAGAAGCCGATGGTTCCATGCGCGACGCCCTCTCCATTCTGGACCAGGTGCTGGCGGCTGGTGAAAAACAGATTTCCGCTGAATATGTGGCCTCTCTGCTTGGTGTGGTCGGGCGCCAGACCTATTTTGAACTGAGCGATGCCATTATTGAGGGCAACGCAGCGCGCTGCCTCGAAATCATTCAGGAAGTCGATCGACAGGGTTTTGATATTCCCACCTTCGGCAAGGGGTTGCTGGAACATCTGCGCAATCTCGTTGTGGCCGCGGTTTGCAAAGACGACATCGGTTTTCTGGAACTGCCGATGGAAGAGCTGGCCGAACTGAAATCCCAGACCCAAAAAACATCGACCGACACCATTCACCGCATGTTCAAACATATCTCGCAGGCCTATGAGGAAATCGCCCGCAGCGCATTTCCCAAAATTCTGCTGGAAGCGACGGTTGCGCGGGTGGCCGACCTGGGAGAACTGGTTTCCGCGGCGGAGCTTTTGCAGCGACTGGATGCCTTGGCTCGGCAGATTCCGCAATCGCCCGCTTCACCCGGTTCTTCGGGGCCATCGGCGGACAACGCGGTAAAAAAAAAATTCAATGAACCCCAGGTAGCACCGCCAGCGGCGCCCGCACGCAAACCCCATTCATCGCCACCGCCCGCCACAAAATCGAATCCCCCTGCGGCGCCGTCAACGCCTCCTGCGACAGCGACAGCCGCACCACCGCCGTCGACGCCCTCATCCGCGCCCGCTCCGACCCAAACGGTTGACTCCAGTCCGTTGCCGAAGTCCCAGTGGGAATCATTGCTCCTGGCACTGGCGCAAAAGATGCCGGCAAAATCATCGCTGCTGGAGCGCGCCAATTTCAGTGACCGCAGCACCACCTCGACCATTGTGGTGCAATTCGATAAATCCGACGCGTTCACCGCTGAACAGGTGCAGGATCGCACGTTGATAAAAGACCTGGAAACGTTTTTCAGCGACTCGCTTCGTACGAAGGTGCGGTTGAAAGTCGAAGTTTGTGACCTGGGAGACCAATCCACCCTGGCGCAAAAGAAATTAAAATCTCAGGAGCAGATTCGAAAACTGGAAGAAACCGCGAAAAATCATCCGTTGATTCGCGAATTTGAAACCGCTTTAGGTGGAAAAATTTCGAAGGTTCGATTAAACAGATAGTTCAATTGAACACAACCATGAACCGTTGCAGTAACTGTTCAGCCTCAATGTCGATAGCGACACAGATGGAGAAAAAATATGTCGAAGGTAAAAGGAAAAAGTAAAAAAAGCAGTTCCGGTAAAAGCAGCGGGGGTCGTGTCGCATTTCGCGGCGGTCTTTCCGAGATGATGAAACGCGCCCACCGCATTCAAACCAAACTGGAAGAGCTTAAAGAAGAAATGAAAGACGAAACTTGGACCGCGGATGCGGCCGGTGGAAAAATAAAAGCAACCATCAGCGGCGAAAAAGAACTGACGTCTATTGAAATCGACAAAGAACTGGTGAACCCTGAAGACATAGAGACATTACAGGATGCCGTGGTGTCGGCAGTGAATGCCGCCATCAAACTGGCCGATGAGAAACTGAACGCCGCCACAGAAGAAGTTACCCAGGGAATGAAAATTCCCGGTCTGTTCTAACCTCACCCGATGACCGGCGCCATCCTTGAAATGATCGACCTGCTGGCCAGGCTTCCCGGCATCGGGCGGCGCAGCGCCACCAGATTGGTGTTTCATCTGCTGGATGCCAACCCGGAATACGCACAGCGACTGGGCGCCGCGCTTTGTGATTTTCACAACCAAATTGAACGCTGCAGTGAATGCGCGAATATGTCAGATCAAAACCCATGCCCCATCTGCACCGATCACCACCGCGACGACAAAACCGTTTGTGTGGTGGAAAACATTCCCGATCTCTGGGCGGTGGACAGCGGCGGCACCTATCGCGGAAAATTTCACGTGTTGCACGGACTGCTCTCTCCCCTGGACGGTATCGGCCCCGATGATTTGAATGTGGATTTGCTCATCGATCGCATCAAACGTAATCACATCGGAGAAGTCATTGTCGCCACCCGTCCCTCCGTGGAAGGGGAAGCCACCGCCATGCTGATTCGCCAGAGCATCGGCGCGCTGCCGGTAAAAGTGACACGCATCGCATCGGGGGTTCCGCTCGGTAGCGAACTGGAATACGCCGATGCCCGCACTCTGGAGCGCGCGCTCCAGGATCGAAAAGAAATGTAATGAATTTATGAAACGACGTTATTCACAGTTTGTTCCCACCGTATTGGCACTCGTATTCATCGCCGCGTGCGGGCCGATTAGACCGCCGCGGAATGCGTACCAGGATGCGAATACCCTTCTTTCCGAAATGGAAAAGCTGCGTGCTCCCATTCATTCGTTTCGTATCGCCGGCTCCATCGACCACGTTCAGGAACAGCGCATACGCGGTAAGGCGTACATGTTTTCGAAACTGCCCGACAACCTGCGCATCGACATTCTGTCCCCGTTTGGAAACACGTTGAGTGTGCTTACAGCAGACAAAAAAAAATTCGGACTATCTGATTACAAAACCGGTCGCTTTTTCAGCGGCGCACCCAAGCCGTGCAACGTGGCACGCTTTGTGGGCGTGGCATTGCCGCCCAAAGATGTGATTACCATTATGGTGGGAAAAATTCCCATCATTAAAGGAGAACAGCACATCTCGTGGCACGAGGACGGACACTATGTGGTCACCATCACCAACGCTACAATGACGCAGGTACTGCATATCGGCGCAGACAAGGAAACCCTGCCGCTGCTCTCGGCATCGCTCACAGAAAACGGCAAAAAAACAATCGACATATCATACGACATGTGGCGTTTCGTGGGCGACCTGTACGTCCCCTACGAGATTCGAATTCAGATGCCCAACGACAACGCGGAGCTGTTCGTGCAATACGAGGAAGATGGCGTAGAATTAAATGTGGAGCTGCCCGAAGATGCATGGGATCAGACCATCCCCGACGGTGCCCGGATGGAAGCGCTCACCTGCGAATAAAACCAAAAAAAGATGAAAAAATTTCGAAATATTTCACTGTGCATGTGCACAGGAAATTCGCCGGTTTTACCTGAATATCAAAGCGTTTTCACGCCGCTTACACCCTACTTTTGTTACAAAGATCACATTGCACTAATGATTACAAGGTGTTAAGCTGTTTGCTTCCAAACCCAACTCACGATTCCCCGTTTTGGGGCAGGAGGCAAGCATGGCAAATACAGTTATTGGCAGCTCAATCGTAATCGATGGTGAAATCTCCGGCGACGAAGACCTGGTAATTCAGGGAACAGTGAAAGGTCGCGTAAGTCTGAAGCAGAATGTGTACGTTGAAGAATCCGGTGTTGTAGAAGCAGATGTTGAAACCAATAATATCGAAATTTCCGGTCAGGTGACCGGCAACATCGTAGCCAGCGACAAAGTGGAAATCACCTCCGGCGGCAGAACGGTCGGCGACATTAAAGCCCCCAGAATTTTAATTGCAGACGGTGCCATTTTTAAAGGCAACGTAGACATGGACGTGTAATCTCGGCGGAGCAAGGTTGTAGTAATAAGGAGAATAGAATATGAGCGAACCCATTACCATTATCGGTTCTGAAACCATCGTCAGCGGAAATCTCGAAGGTGACGAGGATTTGACCATTGAAGGTCGCGTGGAAGGTAGCATTTCACTGTCGCGGACACTCACTGTCGAAGTGGGCGGCGTAGTTCGCGCAGACATCAACGTACGCAACGCGGTAATCAGCGGCGTGCTGGTGGGTAACGTGGAAGCCCAAGAATCTGTTCATATCACCGAACAGGGCCGTGTGGTTGGAGATATCTCCTCACCGCGCGTGATTCTGGTGGATGGTTCCTCGTTTAAAGGAAACATCGATATGGGCGATTTCGACATCGAGCAGGAAGTGCCGATGCGAAAAGCGACCAAGTCCGCGCCCACGCCGGTCACCAGAAAGCGAACCTTAGATGAACCAAAAGAAGTGGAAGAAGTAGTTGTTGATGAAGAAAATAAAGCCGTAGAAGCCGAAGCCCCTGCCGCAGTGTCTCGCGTTCGTCGCGCGGTTCCGGTTCGCACCACCGCGGCTTCGGCGGCGCCGCCGGTGAATCGTCCGTTGCCCGCAAAAGTACCGGCCAAAAAAGAACCCCCCGCACCCAAAGTGCGCTCCATCGGCAAAAAGACCAAAGCCAAAAAGAAAAAAGCGTAACCCCTTTTTTCATCGAGCCAATTCCAGAGAAATATTGTCGTCAAGGCATCCGGCGGATGTGTAGGTTTGATAGTCTGTGATGGATAAAACAGATTTTCGTCCGAAGGGAAGAGCGATGGCCGACCCAATAATTATTCTTTGGTCTTTTCGGCTTTTGCTTTTTCAGCTTTATTTTCGTCTTTGACTTCTGCTGACGCTTCTTTCTTCGCTTCTTTTACTTCTTCTTCCGGTTCCGCTTTTTCCACTTTTTCGGCTTTATTTTCGTCTTTGACTTCTGCGGATACTTCTTTTTTCGCTTCTACTTTTTCTTCTGCGGCAGGGGTGTCGTTCGGTTCGTTTTTCGCTACGGGTTTTCGAAACAGCAGGGTCATGCGATCGCTTTCGCCGATTTCCAGATACCTGTCTCTATCTTTTTCTCCGAATGCGAGCACCGGCGGCAGCGACCACACCCCTCGCTGATAATCTTTGGTGTCTTTGGGATTGGCGTTCACTTCGGATTTTTCAACCAACTCAAATCCCGCAGCCAGTGCCCGATCGATAACGTATTGTTCCGGCAGGTACCCCTTGTTCAGCGCCTGGCGCACCTTCGCGTCGGGATTGGCGCGATGGTGCACCATTCCAAAAACGCCGCCCGGCTTCAACACGTTGAAAATCGCTTTGTAAATTTTGGCTTCCTGGCGCTTGGCCTTGGCCCAAAAATGGTTGTTGCGAAAACTGAGCACCATATCCACCGAATCGGGCTCACCCAGTTTGTTGTCTTTTTTCACCACCTGAATCTGCACATCACCGAACACATTTTTGTTCTGTTCGAGCATGGATTGATAAGCGAGCGCCGACTGGGTGGCTTCGGAGTTCACATCTTTGGTTGTATCCACGCTGGTAACAATCAACTTGCCCTCGTCTTTGAGCACCGGCGCCAAAATTCGGGTATACCACCCCTGACCGGGCGCAATCTCAAGCACCGTCATATTTTGTTTCAAACCAAAGAAACTCAACGTCTCTACAGGGTGACGGTACGGGTCCCGCGCTTTGTCTTCGGCCGGTCGATGGTCGCCGTTCACCGCTGCGGTCAGCACTTCTTCAATTCCCGGTGGTTCCGCTTTGGGCTCCTCTTTGGGTTCTTCTTTCTTCACCTCCGCCTTCACCTCTTTTTTCACTTCCAACTTGGTGTCCACCTTGGCTTCCAACTGCAACTTGCCTCCCCCGCACGACAGCATCGCCAGACAAAGCACCGGCAGCAAAAATAAATGATTTCTTTTCATTGTATCCTCCTACCCTTTGGTTGACCACAGCCCGGAACCGGTATTCTTATTTTGTTTCTTCATCTTTTTCTTTAAATTCTCATTTTGTTCTTTCAGATTTTCTACCCGCTGTTTCAGTATTTCCTGACGTTCGCTCATTTTCTGGGTTCGCTCTTTCAACCGATTCACCTGCGCCTGCAGCTTGGCGGTTTCGTCGCCTCCGCTTTTGCTCTTGGCTTCCATGTCAGCGATTTTCTTTTCGAGCTTTTTAATTTTCGCTTTGTCCGCCGAATTCGACCCGCCTTTTCCGCCTCCTTTCACTTTATTGCCCAGGGTGTTCATCTCGGACGCGGACAGGTGTTTTCCCAAAACTGCTCTGGGATCGCCGCCGTCCGCAGCCACCCGATCACTTAATTTCGACATTACATCAGGATTTGATCGACTCTGGGCTTCCATCTCTTTAGCCAACAGATTGTCAAGACCCGGAATTTCAACATCGCTTTCAGAGGCGATTTTCTCAAGTTGCGCCAACATGCGCGCCAAATCTTCTTCCATTTTTTCAGACGCCAGAGAATCCTGCCACGACTGAAACATGCTCACGCCGGTGGT
>JAFGXQ010000045.1 GCA_016936575.1 Deltaproteobacteria bacterium | reverse complement strand
GATGAGCAGCAGCAGAAAGATGAGCAGCAGCAGAAAGATGAGCAGCAGCAGAAAGATGAGCAGCAGCAGAAAGATGAGCAGCAGCAACAGAAAGATGAGCAGCAGCAGCAGAAAGATGAGCAGCAGAAAGATGAGCAGCAGGCGATGCCGCCTCAACAGCAGAGCATGGAGCAAATGCTGAATGCGCTCGATCAGGAAGACAATGACTTTCACAAGAACAAAGCCAGACAGCGTGCTGTGGGCGTTCCTGCGCACGTGAAGGATTGGTGATGAGAATGATTCGTATTGGTAGCCGGCAGTGGGGAATGCTGTTGTGCGCATCGCTGGTGTTGGTTTCTCTCTCTACCCGGGCGGCAACGCGTCCGCCGGATCCCGACATCCAGGTGCGTTTCGATCGTCAGAGTTTTGTTGCCGGGGAGCCGTTTCAAATCGAAATCAGCGTGACCGCCGAAGGGCAGGGGGAGCCCAATATTACACTCCCGAATTTTGAAGGCGCCGGGTTTCAGGTGCTGCGAAAAAATGTGACGCGGCCTTCTTCAGGCTATTCTTTTTCGTTCAGTATCGGAACCGGTCAGAATGCGCGGCAGGTTATTAAAAATTCCGGAACTACCCAGTACAGCATCGTATTGAGTGCATCGCGAGCGGGAAAGTATTCCATCGAACCGGTGAAGGTCGTTCTCGATGGGTTCACCTTTACCGGGAAGCGGTATCCGATTGAGGTGTTTGATCGGGGCAGCACCAGTGGGGCGGCTACCGCTTCTTCCGGGGTCAGTGCGTCGGCGGGGGGGGCAGCCGCGGTAAGTGAAGAGCAGTTGGAGGGCGCGCAACTGGATCCGGATTATTTTTTACATATGATTCCATCGAAGCGTTCCTGCACGGTCGGGGAACAAATTGTTCTCGATGTATATCTGTTCACTTCGGTGGGGAACATTCGTGCCAATCAGTTTGATAAGGAGCCCGGAACCGAAGGCTTCTGGGTGGAGCGTTTCGATGATTTTGATTTGCGGAATTACCGCAATCGCCAGGTGGTGATCAACGGCATTCTTTACGAGCAGGTGTTGCTGAAAAAATTGGCGCTGTTTCCCACCAAATCGGGCTCACTGACGATTTCTCCGCCCATTCTGTCTTTCATGGTCGGCGGTGGCGGATTTTTTACTTTTTCGCGGGGAAAACAGGTGCGACGGGCGGCAAGTGCGGTGACCATCGACGTGTTGCCGTTACCGGCTACTGGAAAACCTTCAGGGTTTGCGGATGCGAATATCGGACAATACAGCTTCTTTGTGGATGCCGGGGAAACCAACGTGAAGACCGGCGAACTGGTAACGGTTACGGTGAGTGTTCGGGGAAGCGGTAACATCCGCAGCGTTGTCTTGCCGGAATTCGGGGAAGTGGACGGGTTTAAAATGTATCCCCCGGAGACAGATGTGGAAGTTGAGGCACGCGGTGGGCAAGTGACGGGCATGAGTCAATCCAAGACGCTTTTTATTCCAGAAAAGGAAGGCAACTTGACCGTCCCCGCTCTATCTTTTTCTTTTTTCGATTTACGCACCAAGTCGTACAAAACAGTTCAGAGTAAGCCCATTGCGATTCGGGTAGCCAAAGGAAAGCAGCCGGATGCGGGTGGCGTGGTGGTGAGTACGCCCTCCACCGCCGGTGACCACCAGGTGGATGCCTCCATCGAGCGGATGAACGCCGGTATGCGTACCATCGTGAACGAGGTGAATATTTCGAAGCGCACCGCGCCGATGTTTTCACGGGGGTGGTATCTCGTTTTGATATTCGGGGTTCCAGTGTTGTTTTTTGGGTATCTGATTGTTTTACGCGTGAAGAAACGCGCTGAGGAGAATTTTACCAGAGGTCGTTCGCGGCGTGCGGAAGCCGATGCCAAGAAAGCGCTCGCCTCGTTGGAGAAGGAATCGGGACTGTCGAACGACAGATTTTTTTCGAAGCTGCATAAGATTGTGCTTTCCTTTCTGGAAGATCGGCTTGAAGAAACGGTGGTCGGCGATACGATGAATCAACTTTCGGTACGGCTTTCCAAACGAGGTGTAGATGAAGCATTGTGTAAAGAGGTTGTGGCGACGCTTGAGGAGTACGAATTTGCACGATTCGCCCGAACGGAGGGAAGTGCCGGGGAGCGGAGTAAAGATGTGCAGCGGGCTGCAGCGCTGATCTCCAAAATATCGGCAGTGGCTCTGACTCCTGCAGGAGGTGCGCAATGAAACTGAGAATTTTGTTAGCGGGTTGTTTGTGCGCGGTGTTTTTATTCATCGGAACCTCCGCAGCGGCGTCCACGCTGGAGAGCATGTTCGAGAAGGCAAACGACTCATTTGGCGAAGGGCGGTACGCGGAAGCGGTGGCGCAGTATCAGGAACTTGAAAAACTGGGTGTGGAATCCGCTGCGCTCTTTTACAACCGGGCGACTGCGGAGTCTCGTCTGGGGCATCTGGGGCGCGCGGTTCAGTATTACGAAAAAGTGTTGGCGATTCAACCCATGGACGACAACGCGGTCTACAATCTGAAAGTGATTCGCGATTATATTGCCAGACGCGCCAATCAACAGGGCCGGGATGCGGATTTGGCGCCGGCCGCAGGCCCATGGCGAACGATATTGGATCGGTTCACGACGACCAGCGCATCGATGTCGTTTCTGATTTTTTATCTGCTGTTTTTTAGTGTACTGATCGTTCGGCGGTGGATGCGGGGCGAATGGATTCGGTTGTCACTTGGAGTCGGCGCCGGAATTTTGCTGGTGATTTCTGTATGTCTTTGCGTTGTGCTGTTGGGTAAACGACATCAGACATATTATGAGCATGAGGCTGTCGTGGTGTCTGTGGAGAATGATTTGCGCCCCGTGTACGACGGACCCAATAATGCGGTCAAACGGTTTGAGCTTGAAGAAGGCAGCCGGGTTCAGATTCTCGAAAATAAACGCGGCTATGCGAAGATTCGCGATGATCAGGGTCGGGACGGATGGGTACGTCGCGAAACTCTCGGCAGCATTTAAATTCTCTATTCTTTCTTCTTGGCATTTTTCTTTTCTGTACGTCCCTGGTTGTTGTTTCAGAAGATTGACAAACCACCAAAATCTACGTACATTTTTATGTAAAAATTCAGTAAATATATAACGCTTGGAGGGACCATGAAGCGTTTAATGACCTGTCAGCTACTTTTTCTATTGTGGATGTCGATCGGTTTCACCGCGGTTGCTCAGGAAACGGAGGCGGATGAGCCGGAGGGGATGGATGCGGCAACCGATGAGACACCCGCGTCTCAGGCTGCGATAGCTGCGTTTGAACGCGGGAATACTCTTTTTCTGGAAGAACAGTTCGCGGAGGCCGCACAAGCGTTTCGCGAGGCGTATACCGCCAAACCGTCTTGGAAGCTTTGGTACAATATCGGTCAGGCCGAGGCTGCCGCCAAGCACTACGGCTTGGGGCTAGTAGCCTTTGAAACCTATCTGGCTGAAGGCGGAGATCAGGTGCCGCAGGAACGTTCCATTGAAGTGTTGGCCGAGGTGAAACGGTTGCGAGAGTTGGTCGGATCCCTCGACGTGGTGGCGGACCCTGGATGCGGTGTTTTTATCGATGGTGTACACCGAGGAGATACTCCGCTGGCCGCATTGATCAAGCTGGCCGCCGGTACAAATCATGAAGTGGTGGTTGAAAAGGGCGGCGAGGTTCTTTTGCATCGGGAAATTCGGTTGAGCGGCGGCGATGTTCGCACGTTGAATGTGAATGCCGAAGATGAAGCAGCAGAAGCGGCGGCGACTGCTGAAAATGATCAGCCTTTGGCCGAAGCGTCTCCGAAACAGACCGAACCTATAACACCGGAACCGACATCTTCACCCATTGTGCAGCCGCAGTCCAAGGGCCTCAAAGTGGCCGGATTGATCACATTGGGGACGGGAATTGCGGCCTTGGCCGTTGGTGGTGTAACCGGCGCGTTGGCGTTCAAGTCGGCAGATTCTCTGGAAGACAAATGCTCCAACAGTACGTGCAGTACCGACGGGGGCGTTGATGATATGTACACGTCTCAGGCATACGGAAATGTGTCCACTGTGTTGTTTTCTGCGGGTGGCGCGCTGGCGGTGACCGGTATCGTGTTGCTTGTCGTTCATAAGAAAAAGCAGTCGGAGTCAATCGGACGATTTCGATTGACGCCGGTTGTGGGAAGCACCGTGGGCGGGGTTCAATTGAAAGGCAGGTTTTAAATGGCGGGGAAATATACTTCTGGGTGGCTGACGTTGATTTTCTGCTGGATGGTTTTGGGCTGCAATGTGTTTACGGGGGCCTCGGAATTCGAAGAAGGTCCGTGTACGCCGGGGTGTCGCACTGAGTGGCTCGGAAATGACTTCTGTAATGAGCAGTGTAATGTGGAAGATTGCGGCTACGATGATGGTGACTGTACCCCTCCCTCCGTAGACGGGGACAGCGACAGCGACACCGATACCGACGCGGATAGTGACGCTGACAGCGACACAGATGCCGACGCCGATAGCGATACCGATACCGACAGTGATACCGATCCGGTGACAGCATGCCCCTCGACATGTCCGACCAGCTGGATTGGGGACGGCGAATGCGATGATCTCTGCTGGCTGGCGGCGTGTCAGTGGGATGGCGGGGATTGCGGTCTGGAGTGTGCAACCGGGTGTCCGGAGAGCTATATCAACGACGGTTATTGTGATGACGCTTGTCTCAATGTGAACTGCAGCTATGACGGAGATGATTGTTTGAGAAGCTTTCTCTGCGGTGATTCAACGCTTCCGCTGGAGGAATCAGAATTTTGCGACGGCACGGCAGACTGTCTGAATGAAGCCGATGAAAGCTACGCGTTTTGTGAACTTACCGGGTACTATGTGAATTGCAACGATTTTTCAAAAAGTATTCCGTTGTATCAGATGTGTGACGGGACAGCCGATTGTCTGGATGGATCTGATGAAATGGAATGTGATCCGATTTGGTGTGACCCCGATCAATATTCGTGCAGCGACGGGGCGTGTCTTGATTCCGTCCTGGTCAACAATGGCGTGAGCAACTGCGCGGACGGTGATGACGAAGATCAATCGACGGAACGGTTCGTTTGCTTCAACGGCAGCGCCGCGGTTCCCTTCGCCAATATTTGTGACGGCATCATGGATTGTACCGACGCTTCCGACGAATGGGTGGCGTTTTGTCTGGAGACCCCTGTAACGTATTACACCTGTACTGACTCCTCCCGCTCTATACCGGCGGGATACTTGTGTGACGACTATCTGGACTGCTACAACGGTGAAGATGAGCAGGCCGACGTGTGCGAATCTATGGGCATCACCCCGCAGGGATAACGAAAGTCGAATAGTGCAGGGTTGTTCGTTCGAACCAGGAGCGGCGATGACTTACTTCTTACCCGATTTGTAGTAGGGAAAGTCTGCGGTGGGAATGGATTGGAAGGTATTACTTACGTCGATGACTTCCATATCTTTCAACGTCGTCTGCCCCAAATAGGTTTTGGCCTGATCCACTATAGAACCCACACGCTGGGTGATAATATACATCGAATCGTTGGTGCCGAGCATGGCTTTCCCGGTTTCGTTCATCGGCATATCTTTTGCCAGAATGGTGCCGCCGATGACGATTTCACCCAGATAATACACCGCTGATCTGGATATCGGGAATGCCCATGCGCTGAAAATATCGTCGGGTTGTTCCTTTAAATCTCTACCGGCGTAATATGCCCCCGCATCCACCGGGAGCGCAAAACTCTTGGCGGGCCATTGGCGCAATTTGTATCGGATCCATCCACCACTCTGGGTATGGTAGGCGCCCATGAAAATAACTGAATTGCTCGGATTTTGAAAATAGGCGGCCGGCACTTTGAAAATCAAATAGTTGCGGCCGTTGGCATCTGATCTCACATAGTGCGAGCCGTTGTATGAGCTGCTGCCGCCTGCCCAGATGCGCGGTACCACCTCTCCAGCGTAGGTGTGGTGAACCAGTCCCCAGGGCTCCAAACGATTGCCGCCCACATATCCCATCATCAATATGGCGAGTAATTGCTCGGTTCCCAGCATTTCGCTGAGTTTTACAATAGACTCCTCTGTCAGGTTCATGTGTATGCCCACCGCTACATAGGCATCGAGCGTTTGAGCGACCGGTACGGTGGGGTACGTCTGAATCGGGTAGTTGTCGTGTTGAACAATCGCGCCGCAGCCGCCCAGCAGCAGGAATAGAAATAAAGCGCAGATTCGCATATGCATGTTATCTCCTGTGATGTGTTGCGGGGATCTGTACTTCAAATATCGGAACCCCCCAAGTTTGGATGTTGATTTTGTCTAAAATAAATCCAACGTCAACAGGAGCAATGAGATATTTCGCTCAAATAAAAGTTTGTGGAAAGGGAAAGTGAGGCTTCGAGAATTGTTACGGAATCTCTATTCTTTGATTACATCCACCAGATATCTCGTTTGCGTGGGTTTCCAAACGATTCAAATGAGTCGCCGGAGTCTTTCAGGGCCGCGTCCAGGTCCTCGATGGTGAACTCGAACCCGTCGCTGTTTGCGGTCTCGACAAATTCTTCCTTGGTTTCAATAAAATCATATTTTTGACGCAATACTTTGTCTTCTCCACCGGCGATAAATAGTCTTTCCGCTTCTTTTTTGGACATGGTTGTTTCTCCTTGGGATAAATTTCAGCATCCATTTATTCGGTACGTCTCATTTTATCGGGCCGTCGCGTGCCGTCCGGCAGGGAACGCCCTTATCCTTCGCATGAGCAAAATAAATGCCAAGCAACAGAACTCTTTACTCATCTTGGTAGAAAAGAATTTTAGTGAAATTTCGCAGTGTGAAGCTGTACATTTTTGTTGTTTCGCTCCTGAAGAGTACCTGTAGGTATCTTTGTCGGAAAAAAAAAGCCCCCTGAAATTCGCGTTGCTTTCAGGGGGCGTGTGTTGGGTTATGTCGTTTTGGAGTTACTGGAACCGGTCTACCTTCGCGTGGCAGTAGGGTTCCTGGTTTTTTTTCTCGTAATAATTTTGATGATACGATTCCGCCTTCCAGAACGTGGACGCCGGAATCAATTCGGTTGCAACACTGAAGCCTTTTTTCTTCAGTTTTTTTATCAGTTTCTCCGCGACCTCCTTTTGCTTATCACTCGTGTAGAAGATAACACTCTTGTACTGCTCTCCCACGTCCGGCCCCTGTCGATTAACCTGGGTGGGGTCGTGGATTTCGAAAAACAGTTTGGCCAGCTTCTCGAATGATGTTTTTCTGTTGTCGAACACGACTTTCACTGCCTCTACGTGTCCCGTGTTGTGGTGCGAGACATCCTCGTATGAGGGCTGTTTGGTTTTTCCGCCAATGTAGCCGACGGTGGTTGATAATACTCCTTTGGCTTTATCCAGGTGGTACTGCACCCCCCAGAAACACCCGCCGGCGAAAATGGCCGTTTCCTGAGTTGCTGAATCATCTACCTCCTTTGGCTCAAAGTCGAGACTAATGGAATTGACACAATGTCTCGTGTTTTTATCGGTGAACCCTTCTCCAACGAATACGTGCCCCAGATGCGCGCCGCAATTGGCGCACACGATTTCGGTTCGAACCCCGTCTGCGTCCGGAATTTCTTTGACCGCACCAGGGATTGCGTCATCGAAACTCGGCCAGCCGGACTTCGAATCGAATTTCGCATCGGAAGAAAACAGAGGCTCTCCACATTGTTTGCAAGTGTAGGTGCCGTCTTGCTTGTGGCTTACGAACCTGCCGCTGAACGGGGCTTCTGTTCCCTTATGAACGATAACTCGGGCTTCTTCTTCGGTGAGTTCACTGTATTTCTGTGGGTACTTCATTTCTTTTGCTGGTTTCTCTTTTGCAACCAGTGACATGGCAAACACTGCTGCAGCCAATAACATTATTGTTATTAATGCTGCTTTTTTCATGTCTTCCTCCGGTCACAAATGGTTTAAACTAGCATCTGGATACCAGTTTAAACACGCTTCCGCCGGACGCAACACACAGACAGATATTTTTCTGCAATTTCTGCATATTGAGGCTTCTTTCCTGATTGTTTTATGAAATAAATAGACAAGCGTGGTGCGTTAGTACTATCAGTCGGGTGCCTGATTGATATTTACACCATTGGGCGAATGGATTATGACGCAAAAAACAACAAAATCATTCCCTGCCTCGTCCCGAACCAAAAAGAACGATGGCGTTGTGAAGAAACGTTTCAGCGTGAAAAAGCTGATTATTCGCCTGTTGATTGTCGGCCTCTTTCTGGGGATCGGCGCCGTGGCCGGGCTGGCGAGCGTATTTTATTACTATTCTCTTGATTTACCGGCCATCGGACCGCTGCTGCGAGGGTATGATCCACCTCAGACGACGCGCATTTTCGCGGCGGACGGCACACTCATCGGTGAGCTGTTTGTAGAGCGGCGCGATGTGGTGCCGGTGGAGAAAATGCCTGACGTGATGCTCAACGCGGTGATTGCGGCGGAGGACGCGGATTTTCGCAATCACGAGGGAATCGACTTCATGGGCATTGCCCGCGCCGCGATTCGCAACGTAACCAGTGGCGAGTTGTCGCAGGGCGCATCCACCATCACCCAGCAGGTGGCGCGGACCTTCTTTTTAACTCGCGAAAAGAGCTTTTCCCGTAAAATGAAGGAGATGCTGCTTACACGGCGCATTGAGCAGGAACTCACTAAAAATGAGATTTTGTACCTCTATCTGAATCAAATCAACTTCGGTCATGCGCGCTACGGTGTGGGGGAGGCGGCGCGATTCTATTTCGATAAAGATATTTCTGAGTTGACCTTATCGGAGGCTGCGCTGCTGGCAGGGATTCCCAAAGGACCGGCCATATACGAGCCCATCGGTCATCCCGAAAAAGCGACAGCGCGACGTGCGTACGTGTTGGGGCAGATGCGAGCCAACGGGTACATTTCCCGAGCCGAGGAGGAGTTGGCGGTCTCTACTCCCCTGGGGCTGAAGGAGAGCAAGCGCAATCGCGGTCATTTTGTTCCTGAGGTGTTGTCGTCGGTTTTGGAGGAGCTTGAGGGTGTTGCCAGTCTCGATGAACTGAAACGCGGACGGTACAGCATATGGACCAGTATTGACCTGGATTTGCAGCGGCAGGCAAGGGAAGCCATGGTGAACGGACTGGTTCAGATTGATGCCCGGCACACGCGGGTGGCACCGTTCAAGAAACGACGCTGGCCCGACGGCGACCGCGGAAAAGACGCGCTTCGGATGGGCAATGTTTACGTGGGCGAAGTGACCGGTACCGATGATAAACAAGGAGCACTGCTGCTGGACTTGGGAGGACGTCCCGGGGTGGTGAAATTGGAACGGGAGGCGCGGTACAACCCGAAAAATCTGCCGGCATCCGAGGCGGCGGAAATCGGGGCCAAGCTTCGGGTGGAGCTGGAGTCGCCGCCCAGGGAAGGTAAACCGCTGGATTTGAAGTTGTCCATCGGCCCACAAGGGGCGGTGGTGGTGCTGGAGCCGAAAACCGGATATATTCTGGCGGTAGTGGGCAGCGACCGTGCTGTTCCCGGTGGGTTCAACCGGGCGCAGTCCGCCATGCGTCAGCCCGGGTCATCGTTCAAGCCGTTCGTGTATCTGGAGGCGCTGCGGCAACGAAAATACACATTAGCCAGCATGCTTGACGATTCTCCCGAGGTGGATGGCGAGTGGAAACCACAGAACTCCCATGGCGATGAATTTAAAGGACGTGTGTCCATACGCGACGCATTGGCCCAGTCGATGAACCTGCCGGCCATCAAGCTGATTCGAGACGTGGGGCCTGAGAAAGTGGCGGCGTTGGCCCAGTTGCTGGGAATTGATTCAAAATTAACGGCGACACCGTCGTTGGCGCTGGGGACCTCAGAGGTGACCCCCATGGAAATGGCGGTGGCTTACGGCACCATCGCGTCCCAGGGCATTCGACGGGGGCCGTGGATGGTAAAACGGGTGGTGGGACCCGACGGCAGGGAGGTCCCGTTGGTGGGACGCATCGGAAAGCCGGTGCTGGCCCGCGAGGAAGCGTATGCAATTACCGCGCTGATGACGTCGGTGATCAAAAACGGTACCGGCAGCCAAGCCCGTTCCCTGAAGTTGCCGCTGGCGGGGAAAACCGGAACCACTGACAACGCCAAAGACGCGTGGTTTGTAGGGTTCTCGCCTGAGGTGACCACCGCTGTGTGGGTGGGGTACGATGAACCACGCACATTGGGTAAACGGGAGTACGGATCAAACGCGGCACTGCCGATTTGGATGGAGGTCATGCGAGCGGCACACCGCAAACGCGCAGTGGCTGACTTCGAGATGCCGGCGGGTATTGTAGAGATTGAAATTGATCCGGCCTCGGGGTTGCTGGCGTACGAGGGAATGGAACATCCGGTGACCGAGATTTTTATCGAAGGGACTGAACCCACCGAAGAGGCGTTGCCCGAAGAAGTGGTCAGCCTTGATTCGTTTATGATTGATCAGGCGGCGGCGTTGGCCGGTGAAATCGATTCAGACACTGCGGCGTCAGATGCGGATAATCTTACTCCGGGGGGCGACGAGTCGGAAGATGAGCCGGATGCAGATGTGAAACAGGGCCGGGAACCGGCGGCTCCGGTCGATTCACCGCGGGTCGAAGACGTACCGGCGATTGGCCCGACAGATGAAAATTCAGGCGCTTGAATTACGCAAATTCTTGTACTAGCCTGTGAGGATAGAGTAATATTTGCCATTGGATACGGTAATGGAAAAGAAACTGACAAAATATTTTTGGGTGATCATTCTGCTGACCTTGGCGCTGGTGGCGTTCTTTTTGGCGTCGGGCACCAATGAACTGGCCGCGGGCACCATCGCGGAGCTGCTGCCTGCGCCCGAAGCGGGGAATGTTCAGGTAACCAACAACACAACCACCAAAACGAATACCCGAGTTCGGGTCCAGAATGGTGATATTATTCTGGACCGGAACATATTTGATTCCACGGCATCGGCGATTGACGAGAATCCTGATATTGATCCCAACGAAGCACCGATGTCTGACGGTGACATGCGACTGGTTCAATGCAATATCAGCGGACTGAAACTGTTGGCCACCGTGGCATCGGACCGCGACCCCGAATGGTCTTTTGCGAATGTCGAAGTGAACAGTGAGAAAAAGCTGTGCCGCGTAGGCGATGAAATCAGCGGGCGAACCGTGTCGGCCATCAGCTGGCGGTATTTACTGCTGCGCGGAACGTCTGACGAGTGCTACATCGACATGTTCGATCAGGACCCGACGAAAAAAGCGGCGCCGCCCAAGACAGAGAAAAAAGACGAAAAAGTGGCCGACAAGGGCATCTCGGTAGATAGCGAATTTGAACGCACAGTGGATCGTTCCATTGTGGATCAGGCCCTGGCCAATCCCACCAAGTTCGCCAAAGATGTGCGGGTTCGACCCTATAAGAAAAACGGCGAAGTGGTGGGCTTCCGGTTACGACGCGTACAGCAGGGCAGCCCCATCGAACAATTGGGCGCCAAGCGGGGCGATGTATTACACTCGGTAAACGGCATCGAACTGAAAAGCGTGGATGACGCGCTTTCCGCCTATCAGAAGCTGCGCAGTGACAACCAGCTCACTTTCTCTGTAACGCGCCGAGGCAAACCGGTGGATCTGAAAATTAACATCGAGTAATGTCCGAACATCCCAATCCATATCAACCGCCGCGCGCTCCGTTGGGTGGCGGTGCCGAACGTCGACGCCCATCGCACATAGAACCCATGGAGCCGGCGACCCGAGGAATGCGGTTGCTGGCCGCCATGCTCGACGGCCTGGCAACGATGATGGTGCTGATGCCGGTGATGTCATATCTCGATTTGTTCAACCGTCCGATGGAAATGGAAACTCAACTCACCGTGTTTTTGCTGGGGTTTATTTCGGTTCCATTGCTGCACGGCTATCTGTTGCATACCCGCGGTCAGTCTATCGGAAAACTGGTGGTTGGTATACGTATTGTGGGGTTGGACGGTCGGTTGCTTCCGCTTGGGCGAATTGTATTTATGCGGTACCTTCCCATTCAGCTGGCCAATCAGATTCCCTCTATCGGTCCTCTGTTTGCGGTGATGGATGTGGTATGGATTTTTCGTGAAGATCGTCGCTGTATTCACGATCATATCGCCGGCACAATGGTGGTGAGAGTGTTTCAGGATTGATGTCCGATGATTATAGTTGCAGACGATGATAGAATATAAAACCCTTCCTATTTCCCTGGTACTGCCGAAGCATCCTGTGGCGCTCGTGGTGGGCGGTGGGGCGGTTGCGCTGCAGAAAATTCAATGGCTGCGGCAATTTGATATGCAGGTGGAAGTCCATTCCGTATCCCTTTGTGCCCCTCTGGCCGCGTTGTGGAATGCCGGCGATGTTGAGTGGGTTGAAACAGAATATACTTTTTTGGAAAAATCGTATGCGTTGGTCATTTCGGCAACGAATGATGAAGAGGTGAATTATCGGGTGTTCCGCGATGCAACGGAACGGCATATTCCCGTGAATGTGGTTGACCAACCGGCGTGGTGTACTTTTTTTGTTCCGTCTGTGGTTAAAAAAGGCGATGTGGTTGCCGCAGTGTCCACTCAGGGCGCCGCGCCGGCGTTGGCAGGAGCGGTTCGAAGGCAGCTTCAGTCGTTTCTTCCGGATTCACTGGCGGCGTACGCTGAGTTGCTGAAAGAGGCTCGGGTACAGTTGCGCAGTTTTCCCCGCGACAGACGGATGAAAGTCAATCGCGCGTTAGTAGCTTCGTATCGATTCAGCCAATTCGATCGCACTGCAATTGACAAAAGGGTTGAGCTGTTCTGGGCGGGGTTTCACGCGCTGGTTCGAGACGTTGAGAATGATAGCATGGTCGGTCATGTATATCTGGTCGGTGCCGGGCCGGGGGATGTCGGATTGCTCACGGTGGCGGGGCTGCGCGCGATCGCGGGCGCCGATGCGATTCTGCACGACGGGTTGGTGAATCCTGCGATGCTGTCAAATGTCGATGCTCGGGAAAAAGAGCTGTTCGATACCTCGAAGCGCGCGGGCTGCCGGCTGCATCGCCAGGAAGATATTAACGCGCTGATGGTTCAGTTGGCACTGGAGGGAAAGATAGTGTGCCGGCTGAAAGGGGGCGACCCATGTGTGTTCGGTCGGGTAACAGAGGAAATGCGCGCCCTGCGGGAGGCGCAGGTTCCGTATGAAATAATCTCTGGAGTCACTTCTGCGGTCGCCGCGTTGGCATACGCCGGGATTCCGGTGACAGACAGACATTGCGCTTCGTTTTTTCAAGTGGTGACCGGCCATGAAGCGCCGTCCAAGACCGAAAGCCGAATCAATTGGGCGGGGATTGCCGACAGCGCTGGAACGGTGGTTTTTCTGATGGGGGCGCATCGCCTGTCTGAAATAGCACAGAAGCTGATTCAGCACGGCAAACCAGGGCATTGCCCGGTGGCGCTGATATCAAGAGGCACACTTCCCGAGCAGACCGTGTACGAGACGACGGTGGCGGAAGCAGCGAATTGCGAATCGTCGGCATATTCCGAGTTTCCGAGGCCGGTGCTCATCGTGGTCGGGGATGTGGTTTCTCTGCGTCGTGAGCTTCAGTGGTTTCCCGAAGCGCCCGGTCTTTAGGCAGACCCTGAAAAAAAAAACATTCAATTGCATTCTGTTTTATTAAAGTATATGAGTACCAGTATTCCACTGTTCGATGCCGTCAGTTCCACAGCTGTCGGTATATATAAAGACAGGAGAAAAGATGGAACGCGCACCTCGCCCGATATTATCTCTGATCGGAAACACACCGCTGGTACCGATTTCCCGGAATGCGTCACCGTGCGCGATTTTTGGAAAGTTGGAATGCAGCAATCCCGGCTCATCGGTAAAAGATCGTATTGCGCTGTCGATGATTGATGCGGCCGAACAGGACGGATCATTGGCCGCCGGAATGACGATTGTGGAACCCACATCGGGAAATACCGGTATTGGATTGGCTGTAGTAGGAAGACAACGGGGATATCCGGTGGTTTTGGTGATGCCTGAATCGATGAGTATTGAGCGCAGAAAGCTGCTGCGTGCACTGGGAGCGAAATTGGTGCTGACCGAAGGTCGGGACGGAATGCGGGGAGCCATTTCAGAGGCGGAATCGCTTTGCAGCGAACTGGGGGCTTTCATGCCGCGACAGTTCGAGAACCCCGCCAATCCCGATGTGCATTATCGGAACACCGGCCCCGAAATATGGGACGCATTGAGCGGTCAGGTGGACATTTTTGTCGCCGGCGTGGGAACCGGTGGAACCATATCAGGAGCGGGAAAGTATCTGAAGGAAAAAAACGCCGATGTTCATGTGGTGGCGGTTGAGCCCGCCGAATCTGCCGTATTGTCCGGAGAGCCCGCAGGCCCGCATATGATTCAGGGAATCGGCGCCGGCTTTATTCCCAAAACGTTGGACACCGCTGTGATTGATGTAGTGATTCCGGTTTCCAGTGCCGATGCGATAGAAACCGCCAAGCAGCTGGCGCGCGATGAATGCCTGCTTGTGGGCATCTCTTCCGGCGCGGCGATGGCGGCGGCGTATCGTATTGCCGCGCGTCCGGAGAACCGAGGCAGACAAATTGCGGTGGTTCTTCCTGATACCGCTGAACGGTATACGTCCACGTTGTTGTTTTATGAGGATTAGAGAGGAGTGGCAATGCCTAAAAAACTGACGTTCACTCGTCGTAGTGAAGACGAAGATATCAAGGCCGCCGGCCTCTTCCTGGATTTTGATGAGATGGCCAAAAAAGGGGCCATGCAGGCGGACGACAGCAGTATTGCAAAGTGGTACGGTATTTACAAAAGCAGACAGCCGGGAAATCATATGGCGCGAATTGTGATTCCCGGAGGCGTGATTACCAGTGCCCAGGCCAAGAATATCGCCGGAATTGCCGAGAAATACGGGCAGGGTATTGTGAATGTGACCACACGGCAGGCGCTGCAGTTTCATTGGCTGAAGGTGGGAAACCTGGCAGACATGCTTCGGGAGCTGGGTGAATACGGGAACTCGACCAAACACGGTTGCGGCGATGTGACTCGCAACGTGACCGCGTGCCCATTGGCGGAAACTTGCGCGTACCGACGATTGGATGCCCGCGCTGCGGCGGTTGAGATGGCTGAGTTTTTGGGTATGTGCCGCGACCTGGATGATCTGCCTCGAAAGTTTAAAATAAATTTTTCGGGGTGTGGTGCCGATTGCGCCCAACCCCATATCAACTGTGTGGGGCTTTCCGGTGTCATTCACAACGGTGTTCCGGGGTATAAGGTGGTTATCGGCGGCGGTATGGGGTGGAAGCCGTTCGTGGCCGAATCACTGTTCGGTTTCGTGCCGCACAACAAAGTAAAACAGGTGTGTCGTGCGGTGGCGATACTGTTTCGAGAGCATGGAGATCGGTTCAATCGCGCCAAGTCGCGTCTGAAATTTGTGGTGCATCGCAAGGGCATCGATTTCTGCCGAACGGAAGTAATAAGTAATCTGCATACAGAAAATGTGTCCTCGGATGATATCATCGTTGAACCAGTCACAGATGAAGGCGTTCCGTTCTCACTGCGGCCGCTTCTCGACGATTCCCCACAAGGGACAGATGGACAGCACACGGTGCGGGTGATTGTTCCCAAAGGGGAGCTTTCTTTTTCGACATTTTACCGGATGGCCGAGTTGTCGGAGCGATATGCCAATCAGCGGGTATACACATCTAATCGGCAGAATCTGCAGTTTCAGGGGGTTGCGCCGAGCGATGTGAAAGCGTTGGAGAGCGAAATCCGTGCATTGGGGTATCAAACGTCCGGCAGCTTCACTCTCAGTGATATTGTCAGTTGTGTGGGGACCACGTATTGCCCCAAGGCGGTCACTCAGACGCGGGCATTGTTTGATATTGTGCAGCGCGTGGTCGGAGAGCCTCGATATGAATCGATTGCGCAAAGCGGTGTCATCAATATCACCGGTTGCCCCAACTCGTGTTCACCTTACCGTATTGCCGATATCGGCTTTCGGGGCATGCGCATTCGGGAAGAGTCCGGTTCTGTGGAAGGGTACGAAGTTCTGCTCGGCGGTTCGCAGACTGCCTTTGGACAGAAGTTGGGAGAATTTAAATTGAGTGATTGCGAGGAGATGCTGCGATTGGTGCTGAATGCGTTTGTCGCGGTACGCATATCTGATGAATTTTTGACCGACTGTGTGAATCGGGTGGGGCTCGGTTATTTTGAAAAGGCGGTGTACGGTGAGATTTGAATATCAAAAAGCGCAAAAGCCCAAAGAGAATTCGGTGCAGACCGGTGTGGGGACATCCCCGCTTGATTTGAAAACGATTGGCAAAGCGATACCGTGTCAGGAAGCGTGCCCGGCCAAAACCAATGTGCCCGGGTACATTGAACACATTGCCAGAGGGGAACATGACGCGGCGTATCGCATCAATCTGGAAGACAACGTGTTTCCCGGTGTTCTTGGACGAATCTGTACACGGGTGTGTGAAGACGAGTGTCGCCACAATTGGACGAATGTGGAAGGACCGGTTCAGATTTGTCATCTCAAGCGGTATGCGGCGGATCACATCGCAAACACTCAGACGCCGTTGGCGCCCCATTTTGGACCCTCCGGCAAGAAGGTGACCATCGTGGGGGCTGGGCCCGCCGGACTCACTGCGGCGCGGGAGTTGAATCGGTTGGGACATCAAGTGACCGTACTGGAGAAGGAACCCCTTCCCGGGGGTATGCTGGTGGACGGGATTCCCGCGTTTCGATTGCCCCGAGACATTGTAGCTGCGGAAATCGCGCTCATTCAGGACGGAGGAGTGACCATTCAGACCGGATGCGCGGTCGGCGCGTCTGAAATGAGCATCCTGATTGAAGAGAACGATGCGGTAATTGTTGCCACCGGTACAACCCTAAGTAATCAGACAACCATTGACGGCGTGGGTGATGATGAGACACAACGATTTACCGGTCTTGACTTCATGAAACGCTACAATCGGGGGGAACTGCCCGCGCTGTCGGGCAATGTGGTAGTTGTCGGCGGCGGGTTCACTGCAGTGGATTGTGCCCGCGCCGCACGGCGTTTGGTTTCTGCGGATTCCGCGGTATCCATTGTGTATCGGCGGACAGAAGCTTCCATGGCGGCTGACAAAAATGAATTCAAAGCCATGCGCGAAGAAGACGTGGCTGTGCGTACGCTGCTGTCTCCCAAACGATGGAAAACAGACGGTTCCCGAGGAATACTCGTTTGTGAGCGCAACGTGGTGAAGGCGGGCGATACTCGTCGCAAGCCGGCAATCGAAACTCTGAATGAAAGCGAAGTTGAGATTCCTTGTGACGTGTTGATTCTGGCTATTGGGCAGCGGTCCGATCCACGCATTTTGCCAAACGGTATTGAACTCGATGGAATTCGTACTTCGAAGGAGAATTTGTTCGCCACAGGAGATTTTGAGGGAACCAGTGCCGACGTGATTACCGCGGTGGCATCCGGGAAGAAGACCGCGCAAGTGGTGGACACGCATCTGATGGGACAAACGCGCTACGTGGAGGGGGTGCGGGTGGAAACCACTGATTGTGATGGAGAAACCGGACGATTTCGGGACCACGACATCCAGTGGGCGCTTCCGATGCCGATGCTTGATGTAGTGGGGCGATTTGAAAACCAGGCAGAGGTGGAGACTGGGTTTACCCCTGAGATTGCGCAAGTGGCCGCGACCAGATGTTATCTGTGTCAGTACAAGTTTGAAATCGATCAGGATTTATGTATCCATTGCGATTGGTGTATCCAGGCGGCGCCAAGGGAGTGTATCAAAAAGGCGGCACAGATTTATTGCGATGACGACGGGTTTCCCACCAAAGTGTTTGAAGCGGAGCTGTCAAAAGATACCACCTTTATATATATTGATAATCAGGATTGCATTCGCTGTGGAAAATGTCTCCGTGTGTGCCCGACACAGGCGATTTCCATGAAGCGACTTTCTCGAATCGGGTGTGTGAAACTCGATTCGTAATTGGATGGTTGGACAACGCAGATGACGCTGAATCTGAAACAAATGAATACATCGATGGAAGAGCGAGATGCTGCGGGACGGATTTCGTTCGCGGTGGAACAGTTCGGTGACGGGCTGGTGCTCCTTTCCAGTATGCAAAAAACCGCTTCGGTTTTAATGCATATGTTTCATACATTGGGGTTGAAGAATAAAATTCTGTTTGTAGATACAGGGTATCATTTTCATGAAACGCTGCTACTGCGCGATCAATTTATTGAAAGTTACGCGCTGCCGATTGTCACATTGTACCCGACGCTTACCCCGGAGCAGCAGGAAGAACAGTATCGCTGCAAATTATTCAAGACCAGTGAGGGTCAGCCCGTGTGCTGCGATTTGCGCAAAGGCAAACCGTTTCTGCGATACATGAAACAACAGAAGAAAACGGCTGTTGTGGGGGGACTTCGCAGGGCGGAAGGGCAGGCAAGGGGGAGCATCGAGGTTGTTGCTGAGGATCCGCGCTTTTCAGGGTATTCGGTTTACCCTCTTGTAGATTGGAGCCAGGAAGACATCGATGCCTATCTGCTCAAACACCATGTACCTGTACATTCCCTGCACGCGCTGGGGTATCCGAGTATCGGATGCGGCTGCTGCACCACCCCGGTGTTGCCCGGAGAAGATGCTCGCGCGGGGCGTTGGCGTCATCTACGCGAGGGAGAACGAACCGGCCCTGCCTATTGCGGCATGAATTTCACCGACGGTTCAGGTATCTGACCGTTTCAGAGGCTATATGCGTGCGGTGCGCAAGATGTGGGTGTGTATTTTATGCGAACCGACTTCTGAACATGAAGTATACAGCGCCGACCAGGCAGATACCCGCCCACAAATAATCGATTTTCAGGGGTTCCTTTAAATAGAAATATGAGAACGGTACGAAAATACTCAGTGTAATTACTTCCTGAATAATTTTCAGCTCACCGACTGTCAGCACCTTGTAGCCAATTCGATTCGCAGGTACCTGCAGAAGATATTCAAACAGCGCAATTCCCCAACTGATTAACGCAGCCACGATCCACGTTTTGTTGTTTAGCTCTTTCAAATGGCCGTACCATGCGAATGTCATGAAAATATTACTGCAGACCAGCATACAAATAGTGATGATTACCGGGTTCATTGAGGTTTCCTCTTGTTAAAAGATGTGAAAACGTTCTTCATCTTTATCTGTTTCGCTTGAAAATAGATTGCGCTAAGAGATCGGCTTCTTTATTCGGCAGTGTCGGCGATGTTGCTGATGGGTGGGTGGCCTTCGGGGAGAGAGGTTTTGGGGGCATTGCCTTCCACCGGGGGGTGACCTTCCGGCAGAGCGGCTTCGGGAGCGGCTTTCGAACCATCGATGGGGGGATGCCCGGCGGGCAGCGCTCCCTGCGGCGCCATATCGGCGGTAGGTGCTCCGGCGCCTTTCACGTTTCCGAAAATAATGGTTTCAAATGTTCGATTCAGTGAAGGGCTGTTGAAGTTCTTTTGCACGATGGATTCCACAATTGATACCGGCTGTCCTTTTTCGAACTTGCCCTTCAGCACTGCAGCCCAATGTTCTAGATTCTGATTGTCCTTGAATCGAATGTAGGTGTAGTTGGATACGTCAATGGTTTCCAGAATGGTGCCGCTATGAACTTTTCCTGTGCTTGCGGTCTCCACCATTCCCGAAGGCATCTGGCCGGTCGGCGCTGGGGTCTGAGTTGACTGAGCCGGCGCGTTGGCGCGCCCCAGGTCTTCAATATCATTTTTTTTCGCGTTACATCCGCTGAGTCCAGCCACCGCCAATCCAACTATCATTGCTGATTTCACGTTCATATTGTCATCCTCTACAGTTCATATGCGCCCATGTCTGCGCTGGTTCTTGGTTTGCCGTTAATATCATCATGGGGAGCCATTTCGTCAAGCGCTGCGTTCACACAGGGGGAACCTTCGGTAAGCATGTAAGAGTCTGCCTCAAAAATCGGGGCTGCATCGATATTGCCTTCTCCGGCGTATCCACCCTCAATCGCGTTCCATAGAATCGATATTTCTGAATCGCCGTCCGCATAATCGTTCAACGCCAGTTCATTCGGGTACCCGCCTGCGAAGATGCTATTCACAATAGCGCTCGAAACCGTTTCATTGCCGATTTCCAGTAGCAGGGAAGCTCCGCTGTCCTGGGCGTAATTGTCGGCGAACGTGCAGTTGAGCACTGATAGGATCTGGTAATTGAGCAGATATACCGCGCCGCCGAAGAATCCGGTATTGTCGGCAAACAGCGAGTTGGTCGCAGTGAAAGTGCTTTCCCCGGCGGATACGGCACCCCCCCCGGTCGCGTTGTTGCCGGTGAAAATATTTTTTTCGAAGGTCATCGTGGTGTTCTGTGCAACAACTGCCCCGCCGTATCCGGCAGCTCGGTTGTCGAGGAACGTACTCTGAGTGCAGGCAATCGTTGCGTTTTCTGCGTGTACCGCCCCGCCGTCACCATCGGTGAAGTTTGATTCAAAATGACAGTTTTCTATTGAGACGTCGCTGTCTTTTATAACTACCGCCCCTCCCGACAAGGCACTGACATTCCCGATGAAGTTCACATTTCTCAGTTGCACCGATGCATTTGAAATCATCAGTGCACCGCCCATTCCCGCCAATCCGGTACCGCCCGCATAGCCGCCGGTCAGTACAACACCGTCCAGAACCGAAGCATCCTCCAGAACCGCTACATGGGGCAGGCGCAGGTCGGCCGTTTCATTCGCTCGCGCGTCCAGAATGGTTGGAGAAGTTTTGATTTCCCGGTCATTTGCCGTTGATTCATTCCCGGTGAATCCGCCATACAGATGAACTTTTTCACGAACCAGAACGCCGTATGGCGCATCGGCTTCGTACAGATAGTAGTGACCTGCCTTCACCCAGACCGCAACGTGTCGGCCACACTTCGCGGCAATAGCGTTCGCCGTGTCGATTGCCGGTTGAATTTTTGAATACGCTGTCTGCCAACTCAAGCCGTCCTGACTTTGAATGTTATGGGCATCCACATAAATCACGTTTGGCAAATCTGAGGAACAGCTGTCCAGGATCGATATTTCGTTGTCGATGTTCGGATCGGCACTTGCATCAGGTTTATCTTTGTCGGCGTCAGATTGTGAATCGGCTGTTCGCGTGGCCGCATCGGATTCGTCAATTGATGTGGTTTGTTGAACACCTGTGGGCATATCCATCGAATATGTATCCACTGATGGGGTGGGTTCTTCCTCGGCGTTTTCGGGGCCTACCACCGTAGAACAGCCGAATCCAATAAAAATCAATGCGCAGAACCATCGTTCCGGCAATCCATATGTATGCAGTGCCATTGTTTTCCTCCCGGGACTAATTGAAATCGTCTGCTTTTTGCCTCTGTAGTCGATTTCGAATGTTTGCCTCTACAGCAGAGAGTAGAAGATTCGGAGGTGAAAACAAAAAAAATGGAAAAATGGGGTTATGAACGTTGGGCAGCGAAGAAGGTGAACAAATCGCGCACCGTTCGCGCAAGCACGGCAATCGCAACCACACCGATGAGCCCATCGAGAGACAGCACAATGATTTCGATAACTTTGTTGTACTGTTCCTGCAGGGGACTGATGAGGTGACCGATGTACCCGAGCGCTGTCAGCGATGCGGCCAGCAGAGACATGAGCATGTGAGAGAACGCCCGGTTTTTCAGTGCCGCCGGCGTACGGGTAATCCGGTTTCGTATCTCCGGTGGAATTTTTTTCCACACTTGAAGCCGTTTGACGAAAAAGTACCAACTGATGACCGCCACGATGGGCATGGCGCTCATGATGATGAGGTACATGATGTTTTCCAGTTTGTAGGGGTTTTGAATATTCAGCAGCAGAAAACCGCCGGCCAGCGCCGTGTGGCAAATAGACAATCTGATATCTGGTAAAATGGCCTGCTCAGGAGATGGTGATGAGTCGCTTGACATGGGGCAATGGTAGTGATTCTTCACCGGGTGTCAACGGATACCGCTGGTAAGGTGATTTTGCAGCGGGGTCAAAGTTTTCGGTACTGTTTCACACGAATAGCAACGTGGAGCACGGTTCCGATAGTCAGCACGACGCCGAGCACAAGGCTGACGATGCCTTGGGTATCGAATGGTTGGTTCTCTTTAATATAAAAATATATAGGATAACGTACTAGGGAAGCACTGAGCAAGACAGTGAACCCCGACCAAAGGAAGAACATCTTTTTAAGTCGCGCCGGATCGCTGACCGGTTCCTCGTTTTTCTGTTCTTCGCTATTTTTTTTATCGGTTAATGCTTTGTGTACAATATAGATCATCATTGCAATCATCGCAGCCGAAAGTGCCAGCAATCCGGACCGGCCGATTTGCGGGCCGCCGTGATAGTCCGGATAAAGATTGATACATAAGAATGCCGTGAAGATGGCTGCGGCGCTGGCGATTAAATAATTTCGTTCTAAATGAATGTGCTGTTTTCGTTCCATGATCCGCCTTTTATCAAAACATTCAAATATGTACAGCATTCAAGGTTCCGATACTACTTGGCACCGAAAAAAAATGAGTCTTTTTTGCGCTTGCGCAAAACCGATTCTGTGGCCAAATTTATAGTGTGAGTCCTCTGAAGTGTACGTAACGCTGCGATATGTGACCCAGCTGTACCAGAAAATAGGGATTCAGCTCTCGTTGCGGTGTGCAAGCCATTCGATTGGAAGCCTTAAGCAGCGATATGGAACCCACTTGCAGCGTCAGCGGGTCACCGCTTAACCTACGGCACTTTGGAGGATTTTTTTTTGCCCTCTTATCGGGTTTCCCTCTACAATGGCAGGCATGAAAGCGGTAGTCACCGGTGCGGCCGGCCATATCGGAATCAATCTGATTCGGCATTTACTCGATAACAATTGGGAAGTCGTCGCCCTGTTGCGCAAAGAAACACCGTATGTATCTGCATTGCCCATTCAGGTGAAATATGGAGACATTCTGGACGTTGATTTTCTAATCGAGGCATTTTCCGGTTCCGACGCCGTGTTTCATTTGGCGGGCGTGTTACCTCTACAGGAAAATGACACAGCGCGGATGTGGCGGGTGAATGTGGAGGGAACCCGGACCGTGGTGGATGCGTGCCGATCGCATAAACAGCTGAAGCTGGTTTATTGCAGCACGATTCACGCGTTCGCAGACACTCAGGATGAGGTGTTGAATGAGTTGTCTCCGCTCGTCTCAGATTCCCGTGCTCCCATGTACGATCGCAGCAAAGCGGCGGCTCAGAAAATCATCCTGCAGGCCGCATCAGAGGGGACGCATGCAGTGGTGGTGTGTCCGACCGGAGTTGTGGGGCCGTCAGATCACAAGCCATCGTCGCTCGGAGGTGTGGTCCGGCAGTTGATGTCACGTCGTATGGGAGCGTTGGTTGCAGGCGGTTCCAACTGGGTGGATGTCCGCGACGTTGCGCGGGTAATGCTTCGTGCGGTCGATGTGGCTGAAACCGGAAGTGTATTTATTGTCGGAGGGCATTATCGCAGTGTGTCGCAATTTGCCGCTGCGGTTTGCGCCGTTTCCCAAGTGCCGGTGCCGTGGTTTGTGTGTCCATTGTGGCTGGCACGCCTCACTGCGCCGGTTTATGAAGGTTTTGCGAATCTGATGGGCAGAACGCCGGTTTTTACCCGGGAGTCCGTTCGCGCATTGCATACGCACGGTAACCTGTCTAGCGACAAAATGAAAACGATGTTAGGAATCACGCCGAGGGCGTTTGAAGAGACGATTGCCGATACGGTGGCGTGGCATCGGTCGCAGAAAGGATAACTTGATGGAACAGCTGTTCACGGTCTTGTTGTGGTCGCTGCTGGGTATTGCGGCATTGGTGGCAATCATGCTGCGGTTTGTCACCGCACCGTATGGGAGGTTTTCGAGAAACGGGTGGGGACCGCTGATTTCAAGCACGGTGGGGTGGGTGGTCATGGAGTCGCCGGCGGTGCTGACCATCACGCTGATGTATCTGTTCAGCGATAGGCTCAACAATGTGACGGTGGTGGTTTGTTTGCTGATTTGGCAAACGCATTATATGTATCGCACCTACGTGTTTCCGTTTAAGCGAAAAGGAAACAACCGAAAGATGCCGGTTTCCGTCGTGGCGATGGCCATGTTTTTTAATGTATGGAATGGATTTCTGAACGGTGCGTGGCTTTTTTTTGTGGGGCCGGTACGTGACATCAGTTGGCTGTACAGTATTCCGTTTATAGTCGGCACGGCAATTTTTTTTGTTGGGATGTTCATCAATCGTCAGAGCGACAATATTCTGATTCGGCTACGTGCGCCGGGAGAGTCCGGCTACAAAATACCTTACGGCGGATTGTTTCGATTCGTTTCGATGCCTGCGTATTTCGGAGAGTTGGTGGAATGGTGCGGCTTCGCCATTCTTACCTGGAGCCCGGCGGGTGCGGCATTCGCCGTGTTCACCGCAGCGAACCTGATCCCTCGCGCAATCTCCAATCATAAGTGGTACAAAAATACATTCCCCGAATACCCCGCTGAACGCAAAGCGGTCATACCGTTTTTGCTTTAGCGCATACCTGCAGGCGGTCGTGTATTACGCCTGGATTATTTTCTGTTTTCTGAATTATGTTGACATTTTCGTTACCTACACGATGAAAAAGCGGGAGCGAATACAAAACGCCAGGGAGCCGCTGGCAAGTGAAATCGGGGGTGCTATATTTTATGTATCGCGTGGTCTCCTCCTTTATCCTACGCGATGTGCCCAGTTCCGGGAGTGCGGTTCACTTTGGTTTGCGTTGGTGATTCGCACTCCCTTTTTTTGTTTTTTATTCTCAAGTTTGTCATGCTGTCCAAGATGATGTATCCAGGCCGATTGAAATCGAACGCGCTCTTGTTTTTTTCATTGCTTATTGTTGTTGCGTTGAGCAGCTGCAATTTTTTCGCAGAGGAGAGAATTCCCGATGCGGTGCCGGGAAAAACGGAACCGCGTCGTTTGGTTGAGGATGACACTTTGTTTCAAGCGTCGCCTTCAACAAAAAAAAATATTGATTCTGCGCGAGAGAATATAGCCCTGGATACTGAGCAGTCCCGGGAGCGCTTTCAAATGCTGCAGCACGAACTTGAATCGGCGGATGTTCGCACCATCACACATTCTCTCGAGACAGTTGCGTCCGCGCAACCGCTGTTGCAGGTCATGCAGCAGGCGGCAAAGGTAGTGGACGACATCTATAAACTTCAGGTAAACAGTTCCAATCTGATATGGGAAGAACAACTGCGGAAATCCGGTGAACCGGTAGAGCGGGCGATATTTGATCGATATGCCGGGCCATGGTGTCGGTTCTCTAAAGCGCTTCAATGCAATGCTGTCGCCTCGATTCCACCCCGAAATACCGGGACGATATTTTGGCCCATGGACTTCACGTCGCGGGAATTTGAAAACCTGTCTACTCTGATCAATTCAAAGGAGCTGCTCAGCCCGTTCGGATTGGTTGAACGAGACAACGGCAGACTGACGGTTTCTTCATACGTTGCACATCCTAGATTCAAGGAATTCTTCGCAGCGTTGTCACGGCTTTTTTCAGATGCGGCGTCTATGGTTGCGCGAACGGATCGAGAACTTCTGTCGGTTCTTTCTCAAATTACCGGGGAGGGAAATATCGACACGTTCGGTATTGACCAGCGGGTGTTGGACGGGAAGGCCGGTCCGTGGCGGATTCTTTTCGGTGCGTTCGAGACGGATCTTGATGTCTACGGTGTGAAGCAAGCGTTTGAGTTTCAACTGGCCAGACCGTATCTTCCCGCGAATGAATTCACCGATTGGTTTACGGCACATTACGAGGAGCTGTACGATTCGCTGACTGCGATGCATTCGGAAAATATGCCACTGAACAAGGGAAAACCGATGATTCCGTCGATTGAAGTTCGAGATACTTGGATTGCGGCGGGGCATGCTCGCTTCAGCGACTTGTCGGCTGTTCGGCATATTCACTCTGTGGGGCATCTGCCTGCTGAAAAGGTCATTGTTGATTTGAACCGTTTTAGTGCACAGTTGGAGGAGGATGCCCGTTCCCTGAATACGGTGATGCCCCTAGTGGTGCTGAGTGTGGATTCGGCGCTGTTGAATCGAGTGTCGCAAGAGCTGGCATCATCACTGTTGCCTGCGGAGTGGACAGTGATTGACACAGAGAATGGCAAGCAGATTGGTTTGAAACAGTTGTATCGAAAGCAATGGTCGCAGTTGATTTCGATTCTTGTGCAGGTGACGACGGCATGGATTGTGTCTATGGAGCGGGAGATGGGACGAATTGATGATGCGGGAGTCTCAGAACGGGGGATTGCATTGGCAGCGCGGTGGCTAAGCGGCACAGCTTCATCGAATAAGGAGGAACAGCAGGTATGCAAGAAGTTACTCGAAATCGGTTTCGCCGGACACGGGATGGTTTATAATGCCCAAGCCAAACAACTGGCGTTTTATCCGGTACCGTTTTTCAATTCGGTACAATCCTATCTGCAGGTGCTGTTGACATCCATTTACGGTGCTCGGGTATCTGAGGTTGCGGCACTGATTGACTCGGGGAAAGCAACAGAGTCGCACCAGGCGATTTTGGCGACAGTCAGCGAAACCATCAAGAGCGACGGAAGAAAACCGGTGTTGTTCGACTATCAATTAGAACCGGTCATGGATTCGACGGTACACGCTAACATGCAGTAACTATTGAGATTGTATCGATATCAGCTGTTTTGACCGATTCCCCTGTGGGTTCAGGGCTTGCATTACAGCAGGGCGATAGTATCTTTATACGGTGAACCGGTGTTGAAAATTTGTACATTCGTCGTTCACTTGGGGGGAAAAATGATAGAAATGACAAATATTACCGATACAAAAATTTTTGACAAGGAAGCGCTTCTTTCGCGGTTGTGTGATGACGAGGAATTGGTGAGCGAAGTGGTCAGTGTATATCTCGAGGATACACCTCATCAGATTGAAACATTGAAACATGCGCAGTCCAGTGGTGATCAGGACCAGATTGTGCGCCAGGGGCACACTATCAAAGGGGCGTCTAGCAACGTGTCCGCGTTGCGAATGCGTCAAATTGCCTACGAAATTGAAAAGGCTGGAAAGAATGGCGAATTGGGTATTGTGTCTGAGCTGGTGGGAGAGCTGGAAGCGCAGTTCCGGGCCCTTCAGGATTACCTTTCAAAGTAGAATGAAAAAAGTGTCGTGCTTTGCGTTCTCCCGCGTTGGGGTGCGCTGGGTGTTGTGCTATACTAAGATTCATTAAATCGTTTTTAGTATGTGAAGGAGTCCAAAATGGGATTGCGCGAGAAATCAAATGTACGGTTGATATTTGTTGTGTGTGTATGTTTCTTCGTATGGGGATGCTCCAAACAGAATGTTCCGGTTCAATCGGTGGACTCCACAATGTCCGCAACTGCCCATTGGCGTTTGGGGCTCGAGAAGGCGCAGGCGCGTGACTTTGACGGTGCGGTCGCTGAAGTAACCGCGGCCAGTCAGAAAGAGCCTCTCATCAAGTATGAAATCGCATTGGCTCATTTTGCGTTTTTAGCCAAAGACTACAAAGAAGCCAGAAAGCGGTACCAGGCATTGGTGGATTCCAAGAAGCTGGACAAGACGCAGACTGAATCGCTGCGCGGGGAAATCGAACGAATTGATGCCGCTGACGGAGATGTCGTCGGCGCAAGCGTGGCGGGCCAGTGGCTTCGCTCAACGGTGGCGGTGATTGAAGCGGAAGAAGCCATTGAAATAGAAGACTATGTAACCGCGTACAAGAGTTACGATACAGCCTATCAGTACAATCAGGATTATACGTTGTTATTGGAGTCGGCGCTTTGTGCGTCAAAGGCGAAACAGTGGGATTGGGCGTATAAAAAATACAAGGAATATATGGCCGTCGGCGGTACTGAGATCACCCGTGATATGGCGTATCGAATCGTTGCGGAGACAGATCGGATTAAATCTATTTTAAAAGGTGAAGATGTTGTTACCGATAAGAGTCTTGCCGACGAAATTTTTGCGGAGCGAAGGGGAGAAGAGGAAGCCGATGAACTACCTCCTTCGATGAAGGAGGAGCAGGAAGCGAAACAAAACGGGACGTCGGAGAACGAGACGGATGAGGGACAAAAAGTTGCAGAAGCGGACACGGGGCAAATCGAAGAGCCTGTTGCGGTGGAGATGACCGAGGCCGAAAAGAAAAAGGCTGAAAAAGAACAGGCGGCGTTCGAGGCAGCTGAAAAACGACGGTTGGAAAAAGAGCAGCGCGAGAAGGAAGCTGAAGAGCGAAAACTCGCTAGGGAGGCGGAACGTCAAGAGCGCGCTGCGGCGCGTGAAGCCGCTGCGGAAAAACGAAAACAGGAACTTGCAGAAAAGCGTGCTGCGTTGGAAGCCGCCAAGAAGGAACGTGCTGAAAAGAAACGTTTTGCTCAGGAAGAGGCAATGCGGAAAGTCGAGGAGGCGAAGGAACGTAAGCTTGCATTAAAAAAGGAACAGGACGCACAAAGACAGGCCGCGCTTGAAGAAAAGCGGCGTGAAGACGAAGAACGCAAAGCGGCGCTCGCAGCGAAGCGTGAAGAAGAAAAGCGAAAACGAGATGAGGCGAACGCGAAACGCGAAGAAGAGTTAAAACAGAAAGCTGAAGAGCGCCGATTGGCAACGGAAGCGGCGGCGCGCGAAAAAGAAATGCAGCGACAAGAGGAAGAAGCCAGAAGGAAAGAGACGGAAGCCGCGCGAAGGGCGGACAAAGCCAAAAAACTGGCTGAAAAAGAGCGACTGGAAGAGGAACAACGCATCGCTGCCGAAGACGCACATAAAAAGGCTGAAGAGGAGCGAGCGGTTGCTGCCGCAGAGAGACAGAAGGCCCAAGAGGCGAGGGAACGACTGAAAGAAGAACAGCGGCTGGCGGCACTGGCGAAGAAGGAAGCAGAAAAACAACGCCTGGCGGAATTGAAAGCACAGCGGGAAGAGGAAAAACGTCAGAAGGCTGAAGACGCCAGAAGAAAAGCTGAAGAGAAAAAAGCGCTCGCGGAGCAGAAGCGGCTTGAACGCGAGGAACAAAAGCGTGCGGCCATAGAGAAACGGAAAGCCGAAGAGGAAGAGCGCCGTGCAGAAAAAGAACGTAAGAAAGCGGAGCAGGAACTGGCGCGTCAGGAGCGGGAGAGAGAGAAAGAGTTGGCGCGGCTGAAAAAGGAAGAAGAGATAGAAGCCAAGCGAATCGCACGTGAAGAGGCTGAGGAGGCCAAGCGCCTCGCCCGAGAAGAAGCCCAAGAAGCCAAACGCCGAGAGCGGGAGGAACGTGCCGCTGCTGAGCAGGAACGATTGGCAGCTACACAGGCTGAACGCATAAGTGAAAAGTCCACGGTGAAACAGTCGCAACATGCGGGCGCGGAGGCACAACCGGGCGTCGCGGGCGCAGAGGAAAGCACATACACTGTGCCGATGTCGGTTGCGAAAACCACCGTCGAGGATTTGGTTTTTTATACAAATTCGAAAAGTGCGACGGTCCGATATAAGGCGGTGAAGGAATTGATTCCGATTATGGACGATCGCGCGCGTGTTGCGCTGGAGACACGAATTATTAATGATAGAAATATGCATGTGCGGTTTTTAGCGATTTCCGGACTGGTTCAACGAGATTCGACAGCCTCGTTGCCGGTGTTGGAACATGCGCTGATGACTGCGGCCACGTCACAGGAGCGGGCCATGTTGAAAAGTGCGATACAGGAGATTCGACTGGGTATCAAATAGGGATTATTTATGTGAAATAAACGCAATCAATGGATTATTGCGAATCCGGGGGATGAGAAAATATGACAGAAGAAAAACGCATACTTGTAGTGGACGACGAAGCGGTTGTCCGAGACAGCCTTGAACAGTATTTAGAAGACTGCGACTTTGAAGTACAGACCGCTGAAAGTGCGATTTCCGCACTGCAATTGCTGAAATCGGGTGCGTGCTTTGATATTGCTGTCGTCGATATTCGTATGCCCGAGATGAATGGTGAGGATTTCATGCTGGCTGCACATGAAATATGCGGTCACATGAAATTTCTTATCCAAACCGGAACATTGGATTATCGAGTGAGTGCCCCATTGCAAAAATTGGGTATCCAGGACACCAATGTATTGAAAAAGCCGGTCTTCGAATTGAATACCTACGTAGAAAAAATTGAACAAATCCTAAACAAGTCCGCCGAATGAGTTCGCTTTGAACATTACACAATCGAAAGAATGGCCAATACTTCGTCCATGCTGTTGGGGCGGTGGTCCGGATTTTTCTGCAGACATCCCATGACGAGCTGTTCAAGGGGGTGAGGAAGGGGTTTCAATACTCGATTGTGTATGGGGGTGGGAATTCGCCGTATCTGTGCATCAAGCAGTTCTTCGGTGGTATCGCCCTGAAATGGTACGCTACCGGTCAGCATTTCGTACATGATGATGCCCAGCGAATAGATGTCTGTTCGACGATCGATGCTTAGGCCTTCGGCCTGTTCGGGCGACAGATAGCTGGGTGTTCCCAGAATGTGTTCTGTGGTGGTGATACGCGGGGTATTCAGAAGCCTGGCAATGCCGAAATCGACGATTTTTACCACGCTTCCGGCGTTTTTGTTTCGGGGAATTAAAATGTTTTCCGGTTTCAAGTCGCGGTGTACAACATCCTGAGTATGAGCTGCTTTCAATCCTTCTGCGGTTGCCGCAGCAATCAAAACAGATTGTTGTATGGTCAGTGTATGACTATTCAGCAGCTTGCGAAGTGGGGGGCCGGGAACGTAATCCATTACGAAAAAGAGTGCCCCTTCCGCGGTTTCTCCCAACTCGATGGCGTGTACCACTGCAGGGTGTCGAATACGGGCAGCGGCTCTGGATTCCGTCAGGAACCGTTCTCGAACCCGGGGAACCAGATTGAGATCGGAACGAAGTATTTTAATGGCAACGAGTGAACCGGATTCCACGTTTCTGGCGAGGTACACCGATCCCGCACCGCCCTTGGAGAGAATGGATGTGAGACGATACTTGCCGTTCAGGATTTGTCCCTGTAATCTGTCGGCTCCGGCACGGATGATGCGAGAAGATGCAATAGATTCGATCGCTTCAGGTACTTCGGTTGGAGTTAGGTGTTCGAAACTCAAATTCTCGCTCCATTGAAAGTCATTTACCCATTAACGTAGGCGTTTTTTATGTGCAGTCAAATTAAAAAACTTCATAAAAACTCGAATAGCACATCATTGTAGAATTGACAACACAGCGCGGAATAGGTGTTATGTGAGTTCCAATTTTTCTGTTTTTCGATAGAAGAAAGAACGATGACACTGAAACATTTAAAACCAATTGCAGAAAATGAAACCGAACCAAATATAACCTCTTTTGCCAGGTCGACTTTCTCAGAATGGAAAGACGCCGTAACAAAGGGTCTGAAAGGGGCTCCATACGATAAATTACTTGTACGGACCAATCTCGATGGAATAACGCTGGATTCAATATTTACTGAAGAAAATCAGGCGGTTGAACAGACGGCCCCTTCTGTTGTGCGTACGGGACGAAGACACGGTCAGGCTGAGCATGAGCACTGGCACATCGGTCAGGTCTACCAATGTGCCTCGCCCGCGTCGTTTGCGGCTCAGGTAAAAAAAGATTTGGCTGTTGGATTGACTGAAATTCAATTGGTGTTGGAGCAATCGTCGGCAGCCGGAGTTGATGTGTCCGACCAGACTGCTGATGTCGGTGTTTCCATTCAAACTGTCAGCGATATGGCTGAAGCGCTGCCGGCAGAATTATTTAATTTGCCGATTCGGTTGTATTGTCAAAGTGCGGGAATCGCTGCCGCCTCTCTGTTGCACGCGGTTTGTCTTATGCATCAGCGCGAACCAGGCGAACTGGCTGGTGGACTCGGGTTTTCGCCCTTGAGTCAATTGGCTGCGACGGGAACTGTGCCGTGTGACGAAACCGCGCTGTTCGATGAGACCGCGGTATTGATTCGCTGGGCAGAAGAAGTGACACCACGGCTCCGCGTGATTCTAATCGACGGCACCGTATATCAGGCAGGTGGAAGCAGCGCTTCTATGGAACTGGCATGCTGCCTTAGTGAAGCCGCGGCCTATCTGGCAGCGTTGTCGGAGCGTGGAATTTCATTGAATGCTGCTGCTGGCCAGATGGTGTTTCAGTTGTCGGTGGGAGGCGATTTCTTTGAAGACATTGCCAAACAACGGGCATTGAGGCTGTTATTCGCCGGGCTGGTGAAATCGTTGGGGGGAGAGGTTCCGGATGACATTGTTATTCGTGCGCGTACATCGCGTTTTTATGCTTCGGTGGATGAACCGTTGATAAATACGTTGAGGGGCATAACCGCAACCATGAGCGGTGCGTTGGGCGGCGCGAGAAGTGTGCATACCGCACCGTTTGATGAATCCTGGTTCGGCGGTGGGGCTTTCGCGCAGCGGATTGCGCGAAATACTCAGGTAGTACTGCAGCAGGAGTGCAAGCTCGGCGATGTGGCAGACCCATGTGGTGGAAGTTATTATGTGGAGTACCTGACAGATGCCATCGCGGAAGCCGCATGGCGCCGCGTGGGGCAAATTGATAAAGAAGGCGGCATCGTTGCCGCGCTGAAAAATGAATATGTTCAGGCAGCAATCGCTGAGACATGGAATACTCAGCAGTCAGCGTTGAATCGTCGAAAGCGAAAAATGATCGGTGTAAATGATTTTGTGGCGTTTGATGCGGCGGATAATGCATATGAGAAGGTCCCTGCCCGAGATGCAGCGCGGGCGAAGGTTGATGGTTCTGTTCGGCAGAGCCATTCGATTGGATTGTCCCTCGATGATGACAATGTAATTGCGGTTGCGGTTAATGCGCTTCAATCCGGGGCAATTTTTAGTGAAGTAAACCACGCGGTGAAGCAAGGGGAACCGGTAAAGGTGTCTCCGATTCCGAAGCGGAGACTGACGTATGCCTATGAACAGCTTCGCCGTCGGGTTCGAATCTTTGCGGAGACATCGCTGGAGCCTTGCACTGTCGGATTGTTGCGCCTGGGAACACTGCGGCAGAGCAAGCCGCGGACGGATTTTTCGAGGTCGTTTTTCAATGCCGCCGGGTTCAGGATAATTGAATCGGCCGCTTGCGACGAGGTATCTGCTCTGGTGGATGCCGCCGTATCGATGACGGCGCATGTGTTTGTATTATGTTCGACTGACGAAGCCTATGCCGAATCGGCTGTTTTGCTGGCCACCGAGTTGAAAAAGAAAAGCAACGCGGAGTTGGTGTTGGCCGGCCGCCCCGGGGCGTTGGAGTCGGCGTTACGCGACGCGGGAATGAAGCACTTCATTTATTTGGGGTCGGATCATTATGAACTGTTGTCGCAACTGGTACACAGGATTTGCGGAGAAGGGGCCGCTGACGAGAATGGAGGCGTCCATGAGTAGGTCAACTTCGCGCACAGCGCTTTCCGGTATTTCGTATGCGTCATTAAAAAAAGCGATGCAAACGGTCACGAAAGAAACAGTCGTCGGATTTTCCACTTCGACGGAGGAAGGGGAGAATGAGCGAAAAATATTTTCTCAGAATGATATCACCGGTATTTCTCACCTGGGGTTCACTGCGGGAATTCCTCCGTATTTAAGGGGACCGTATGCCTCGATGTACGTCACTCGGCCTTGGACAGTGCGGCAATATGCCGGTTTTTCAACCGCCGAAAAAAGTAACGAATTTTACAAAAAGAATCTCGCCGCCGGGCAGATGGGGCTGTCCATTGCATTCGATTTGGCCACGCACCGCGGCTACGATTCCGAGCATGAGCGGGTGATCAGCGATGTGGGAAAAGCCGGGGTGGCGGTCGATTCAATTTTGGACATGAATATTTTGTTCGATCAGATTCCACTCGATCGCATGAGTGTGTCGATGACCATGAACGGGGCGGTTCTGCCCATTATGGCGTTTTATATTGTGGCAGCCATGGAGCAGGGGGTGGCGCTCGAACAGCTGACCGGCACAATTCAGAACGATATCTTAAAAGAGTACATGGTACGAAATACGTATATTTATCCTCCCGCGCCGTCCATGAGAATTATCGCCGACATTTTTAAGTACACGTCGGCATACATGCCTAAATTCAACAATATTTCGGTATCCGGGTATCATATGCAGGAAGCGGGTGCCACGCCCGATTTAGAAATGGCGTACACCTTGGCCGACGGGCTGGAATATCTGCGCACCGGCATTCAAGCCGGGGTTGATATTGATGTGTTTGCACCGCGTATTTCGTTTTTCTGGGCCACGGGAAAAGATTTTTTTCTGGAGATTGCCAAAATGCGCGCCGCACGGGTACTGTGGGCAAAATTGGTGAAGTCTTTGGGGGCACGAAATCCGAAATCGATGGCATTGCGCACCCATACTCAAACATCGGGCTGGAGTTTGACTGCTCAGGACCCATACAACAATATCGCGAGGACCTGTGTGGAGGCCATGGCGGCGGCATTCGGCGGAACGCAGTCACTGCATACCAATTCACTCGATGAAGCGCTTTCGCTACCGACAGAACGATCTGCGCGTATCGCGCGAAACACACAGTTGTACCTGCAGGAAGAGACCGGTATCTGCAACACGGTAGATCCCTTCGGCGGTTCGTACTATGTGGAATACCTGACCGATCAAATTATGAAACAGGCGTGGCGGCACATTGTTGAAATCGAGAAGCTGGGCGGCATGGCCAAGGCGATTGAGACCGGCGTGCCCAAAATGCGCATCGAAGAGGCGGCGGCACGGCGGCAGGCACGCATCGACAGCGGAGTGGAACCCATCGTTGGCGTGAATCTATATTCGCTTGAAGAGGAAGAAGAAATTGAAAGCCTGGAGGTCGACAACACCGAAGTGCGGGACGCTCAGGTGGCGCGATTGAAGCAGCTGCGTGCACAACGTGATGCACAGGCCGTGGAAGATGCGCTTTCGGCCATTACCCGTTGTGCGGAGTCGAGTGATGGAAATTTACTTGAATTAAGTGTTGCTGCAGCCCGGGCGCGGGCGACGCTGGGCGAGATTACCGGTGCGATGGAGAAAGTGTTTGGACGTCATCAGGCGCAGGTACAGGCAGTAAAAGGGGTGTATGGAGGAGAGTTTATGGAAAAAGAAGTGATTGATCGTATCCGCAGTAGCGTCGAAGCATTTGAAGTACAGGAGGGGCGTCGTCCGAGGTTGCTGGTGGCAAAGATGGGGCAGGACGGACATGATCGCGGTGCCAAAGTAATCGCAACAGCCTTCGCGGATTTCGGATTTGATGTGGACGTGGGTATTCTGTTTCAGACACCGGCAGAAACCGCACAGCAGGCAGTTGAAAACGATGTGCATGTGATTGGGATGAGCTCTTTGGCTGGAGGACACAAGACCTTACTGACTGCTCTGGTGGAGGAACTGAAGCGGTACCAACGCGAAGACATCATGATCATTGCCGGCGGCGTGATTCCGCCTGCCGATGTGGCGTTCTTGAAAGACAACGGCGCTGCTGAAGTGTTCGGCCCGGGAACCGTGATCCCTAATGCCGCATTGAAAATTCTTGCCAGTCTGTCACAACGCCTCGGGCACGAGTGAGCCGATGACCTTCCCCTCTGCGAAGCGACCGTCGTTATCTATTGAACAGCTGGTGCAAGGCGTTCTTGAAGGCGATCGCACAGCGCTGGGGCGCGCCATCACATTGGTGGAAAGCAGTCATCTGGACCACATGGAGCTGGCGGGTGAATTGTTGGGTCGATTTGTGTCTGTGCCGCGAAACACTGTGCGCATTGGAATCACCGGTGTACCTGGAGTGGGAAAGAGCACGTTTATCGAAGCATTCGGTAGTTACCTCTTGTCGATTGGAAAAAAAGTAGCCGTGATTGCGGTAGACCCAAGCAGCTCGATTTCGGGCGGTTCAATTCTCGGTGATAAGACGCGTATGGAAACACTGGTGCGGAATCGGGATTGTTTTATTCGCCCGGTTCCATCAAAGGGTGCATTGGGGGGAGTGGCGGCCAACACCACAGAGACCATTTTATTGTGTGAGGCTGCGGGGTTTGATGTGGTTCTGGTAGAGACGGTAGGGGTTGGGCAGAACGAAGTGACCGTGCGGGATTTGGTGGATTTCTTTTTACTGCTTATGTTACCGAATGCGGGAGACAATCTGCAGGGAATGAAGCGCGGAATTATGGAATTGGCTGATCACATTCTAATCAACAAAGCCGACGGCGAAAACCGCATGTCAGCCGATGCCGCACGTAACGAATATCAGCAATCCATTGAGTTTATGCGCGCTGCGACGTCGGGTTGGAAAACGTCGGTGGATGTGTGCTCAGCGCTTGAACATAGCGGTATGGAAACCGCATGGGCAGTTGTGCAGCAGTTCGTTGAAGCCACTACATCCCGCGGCACATTCACTGACCGCCGTCAAAAACAGCAACGCCAATGGCTGCGGTTGCGTCTGGCCTCGCAACTGCAGGCCCGTTTTTTTGCCGATGACAATGTCAAGCAAGCCCTTTCCGCTACAGAAGATGCTTTTCTTTCCGGCAAAACAACCCTCGTCGAGGCTATTCAAACAATTCTCGCGGCATGGAAAACCGAGTAAAGACGAAATATCCTTCGCCCTTCAATGTCATTCTCAGCGTTTGACTTTTAATATGAAAATAACGGTGTTTTACCGCTTGTCCTACCATTTTTCTGTGGAATGAATGGAGGGGGTACATGTGCCACGATAATTTTAGTGAAAAATAACGATGGGGTCACGTGTGTCACCACGGATATTTTTGGAGATCACGATGAGGTCACGTGTGTCGCTACGGTTTCCGGGCAAGATGACAGTGTAGGTCGCATGGGTCGCGACGTTTTTTTTTACGCTTCAGCCGCGGCTGCACAAGTGGAATGGTGAAATTGTTCAGGGAATCGGGCGATTGACGGTTTGCAGCGCGGGATGTCTATTGGGCGAAATTCATTAATAAACGGTGAATTGTATGCGAGGGCAGGGGGGAGCCTGTTAATATCCGGTCGGCTCGTCAATAAATACGGTTTCCAGCTTTGGAAACTCTTCTTTCAATTTATCACCCAGGGCGATGACACCGCAGGTTTCTGTTTTGTAGTGCCCCAAATACATCAGGTGAATGTTTCCTTCTCGGGCTTCGTGATATTTGTCGTGCGAACCTTCGCCCGTTATCAAACAGTCAAAACCCTTCGCTATCGCCTCGCCCAACGTGGAAGCACCACCGCCTGAAACGATTGCCACCGATGAAATCTGGTCAGGTCCGAATGCAATGGTCTGCGCGGTGGTATTCAGTTTGGTGGAGTACAGCGTTTCTAATTGGGCAAGTGACATGGGCTCCGGCAGCAATCCCGCAAACCCCACACTCGTACCCATATATTCGCCAAACGGTTTGATTCGTTTCAATCCGACCATGTTTGCCAGCAGCGCGTTGTTTCCGACTTCCGGATGCATGTCCAACGGCAGATGCGCCGCGTAAAGATTTAAATCGTTGTTTATTAGATACTTGATGTGCTCAAAATTGCGGCCGGTAATGTATCTGATTCCGCCCCATATAAAACCGTGATGAACAATAAGCATCTCCGCGTGTTGAGCGGATGCTTTCTCATAGGTGGCCAGAGCCGCGTCTGTTGCCAGGGCCACTTTGGTAATTTCGGTCGCACCTTCCACTTGTAGGCCGTTCATTGATTTATCGCTGATTTGGTTGATTGCCAGATAGTCGTCTAAAAATGATACGATGTCGTTTCGGTTGGTCATAACGTCTCCAGTTCATGCATATGCTGTTACAAAGGATTCATGTTGGTTTAAACATAAACCAGTGCAAATATCAGTTAAAAACGACAGGTTTAATCGGCGGATATCAAGTTGCTGTGGAGAGCGGGAGGCGAGGGAATCGCCGCGAAGCTATCGGACGGTCAATATCAACCGCCACAGGAACCGGCCGGTGCCTTGCTGGCGCGATCATTGGAAAGCGGTTTATCACAGCCTTTGAGGCCGGCATTGGCTTTGCAGAAGTTGTCCTGAATCGCTTTGGGGGTTACACCGCTGAATTTGGTGGTGCCGTTTACAATCCAGGTGGGGCTGGCGCCGATGCCCAGACCGTTGGCAATCGCGATATCTTCTTTCAGCAGCTCAGTGCCTTCTTCGTTAAAGCATTTCTCGATGGCGGCGGCCTTGATGGGGCCGGTCGCACATTTTTTCCAATCGGGGTTTTTGTAGTCTTCCGCACGACACCATACGTATTTCAGGTAATCGTTGTTGTTGGGATACAGTTTTTTCGCACATGCCCAACGAATATTTTCATCCACTTCCGATTGACCGTGCATGGAGGAGATTTTGTCCCCGGCCATGTTGCCGATGAAATGGAGCTGGAAGTCCATGTCGCTGCCGAATGCCTCGAGAACCTCGCCCATCGCATTTACGGCCATGGCGCCGAAGGGGCATTGGCTCATTACGAACACTTCGAGGGTTTTCTCAGTCTGGGGACGGCAGGTGAGGGTGTTTTTGCAGCTCTCGTCATCGCAATCGACCAGACCGTTGCCGGTGTCATCTTTTTTGTTGTCACAGATTTCAGCATTGGGGTCGAAATCGGCTTTTACTTTAACCAAATAGTAGTCGCCGGTTTTGGTGAGCCAGCGCTGCATGTGTTTGAATCCACCATCGTCTTTTTCAACACTGCCGTCGAACAGCAGGGCGGGAAGTTTGGTAACATTGGCGGCTTTTGCGATTTTCTGTGCTTCTGCGTCGGACCAATCCATAACGGTGGGTTTGAGGCCCATGAAGATACCGTTGAGGCTCTGGATCATTTTGCTGGTGTCGCAGGGCGCGCCGCAGCGCTTGTCGGTGATGGCAATCAGTTTCACTTCTGCCGGAGGCTCCATGTTATTGCAGTAATTCAGACCTTTTTCTTTGCCGAATTTATTGCAGATGTACTGCTCCAACGCTTTGTCGGAACGATTTCCGCTGTAGCGCTCTTCACCGATGAAGATTGAGGGGCTGCCGGTGGCGCCTTTGGTTTTGGCCAAGTCAAAGCTGGCAGAAAGCAGTTTTTTGCCTTGTTCGCCTTCTGTGCATGCTTTGAATTTGGCGGCATCGAGTTTGGCGGTTGTGGCGCATTCTGCATCGTGTTGGGGGATTTCCCGCCATTTTTCGTTCACGCAGGTCATGTATGCCCAGTATTCTTTTTTTGAAGGCGCGATCTCTTTGGCGCAGAGTTGACTGATATCACCCTGAACTTCTTTTTCTCCGTGCATACTGGAGAGAGAACCATCGGGTTTTTTCTGTCCGATATAATTTACATTAAGGCCGACCTGACCGCCGAACTTCTCCAGTAACGGATAAAATCCGTCAACTGCTTGAACACCATAGGGGCATTGAGACATCACGAAGAGGTCGATGGTCACTTCTTCTTTTACTTCTGCCGGTTTCGAATCTCCACCATTTTTTTTCGGGCCGCAACCCACGGCGAACATGGCTACAGAAGCCGCAACAAATACAAATGCTAGTATTTTTTTCATCTCGTTTCCTACTCTTTCCTTCCTAAATACTTGAAACTCAAGCAGCGAGACCGCTATCCGCGACTCGCCAAATGAACTGTTTTATCAACAACCGCAGCAGCCGTGGCTACCATCTCCACAGTGACTGTGGACCGGTGGGGCCAATTCTTCTTCGGTCGCTTCTCGAACTTCGGCGACTTTTACATCAAAATGCAAACTTTGGCCAGCTAACGGATGATTTAAATTTACGACTATGTCTTCTTCTTTAATTTCATGAACTACAAATCGCATTGGACCATGAGGGGTGTTGGCCTGAAACTGCTGTCCAGGTTCAAGATTCTCTGTATTGGGGAAGTTGGCTTTGGGGATTTCCTGGAACAATTCTTCGTTCACCGGGCCGTACCCGTCTTCGGGAGCCACAACGACCTGGGCGGTTTCATCTTTTGACATTCCCTCCAATGCTTTTTCCAGGCCCGGAATAATCTGACCGCGCCCGAATATGAACCCCAATGGACTGTTTTCTTCGGATTTATCAACCACATTGCCCTGGTCATCTTTCAGCGTGTAATCGATGGCCACAAATGCTTCACTCTGAATTTTCATTAACGCAAACTCCCTACGAGTACCGAAATTTATCGGGTTAAAATTGACATCGCCCGCTAACCTATTCTGAAGCGCATTTAAGGTCAACCGTTCATTTAATGAAAATCGGACTGCGTTCCCACATGCCGCGACCGGCGTTTGGAGCGAAACACCGCAACATGGGGGAGTATTCCCGAAAAACGAATTTTTTTAGGGACTTAGTTATCGGATTCGATGTTTTGAATACTGTCGTTCGACGTTTCGGTGGCCGCATTTGTGGTTGGGTCGACAGATGGGTCGCTGTCAGAGGAGAGAGTCTCTTGCTCCTTTGTATTCTCGGTTGATGTGCCCGTTGCGTCTTCAGACGATGTTTCAGCGGCACTTGCTTCGGGGATATTTACGTTATCCGATGATTCTTCCTCGATGTCACTTGTTGTTTCGGTGTCCTGCAGATCTGTCGTCTGTTCCCCAGCTTCGATATTTTTGTCGGCAGTCCACCAGTTCGGCGCACATGCGGAGCTGCTGCAGCTTTCACAGAACACTTCGCTGACCGTCGCCCATTCCACGCGAATGATATAGCCATCCTGCTCTTCGCTGCACTCCCGTTGCGCATGAACGGTACATTCCTCGGCACTGTTCACATTCTGGGTGCATGAAGCGCTGCAATCATCTTCGGCCCGGCAGCAGGTGTAGTAGCAGCCGCCGGTTTCGCACCCGAGAGCTATGATACCGCATAAAAAAGATGCTCCAATGTAAATGTTCGCACGCATTCTACATGAAATATCGGACGAAATGCCTTCGGGTTTAGCATTCGGGAATGAAAGTTAATTATCGTATTGCTTCAACGCGGCTGCAAGCTTGTTTCGTACGGCTTCTTTCAGGTGGGGTGGAGAAATCACCGTAACATGCTCGTGAAATGAAATGATCCAGTTTACAATTTCAAAGTCCGTTGTTCCCGCCGGCACATGCAGTGTCATCTGAGTGCGCCCGTCGGGCAAACGGTTCACTTCTTGCGAATGGTGAAACCGGCGAATCGCGACAAACGGCGCGGAACCCGCATCGAAAATCAATTCGATTTTCTCGGGACTGCCCCGCTGAATAAATAAAGCGTCGCGGAAATATTGCTCCGGCGCGTAATTGGTTGGAAGGCGGTAACTGGTACCCCGAATGGCCTCTGTATTGTTCATGCGTTCGATGGCGTAGATTCGAATCGCGTCCGAATCGGATTCAGTGGGTCTGGCCAGCAGGTACAGCCCCATTTTATACGTGACCAGTGTGTAGGGAATGGCCCGAAGAACACTTTTTCGTCCGGTGGAAGAAGTGTATTCAAACTGAATGAGTTTTTCATCCAGCAGTCCGGTGAGAACCTCATCGAGTTCTTCGATGTTGGTATCGGACAGCTCTTTGGGGCCGTCATTGACGCTGTAAACCTTCTTTTTCAGATTTCCCAGACGAATGAGGTCCTTTTCTCGGGTGATTTGCGTCTCTATTGTCTCATATATTTTATCTAGTGAGTCGCCGAGAAGGGTGCCTCTCGAAAAGTCAAACAGGCCTCGCCCCAGAAACAGCGCCGCCACATCGGTGAGGTTGAACGGAATGGTGATTTTTCGTTGCGATGCGGGTAGAAACCATACTTTCAGGCCGTTTTCAAGCACCTCGTTTTCCAGCTGTACCCCCAGGCTGATAAGGTCGTTGATATCTCTATTAGCGGTGCGGCGGTTGATGCCGTAGTCGTCCATCATTGTTTTGATGGTTATCCGCCCATGGAACATAAAGCGTTTGTGTAAATCGAACAGCCGTCTATACTTGGTTTTATCTGCCATTGCATCCACTTCCATTGCGACAAATATTGTCGTATATTTGTACTCCTGAAAAAAAGGCGGAACAATTGAAAAATAAACATCTGCAAAGAGAACGGTTATGACTGAATTGAAGCACTGTATTAAAATTATCGGGGTGCTGCTGGTGCTTGTCGCGAGCGGTTGTGTTCACCATGTTGAGGTGCCGCTGGCCAAAGTACAGCAGAAGGTGGAAAAAAAATTTCCGGTTGAAAAAAGTGTCGTAGTGGCCAAAGCCAAATTCTACAAACCGAAAGTATATTTTGAAGGTAGTGAGGTTGGGATACGACTTAAGTTTCGCGCCTCGTTTTTAAATCGCAAAGTGAAAGGAAAGGTCGATGTGCGCGGGGTTATCGCATACGACCCTGAGAAAAAGCGGTTTTATGTGGATGAAATCTACATCGTGGATGTCGACACGGGGAAAGTAAAGCTTTCCGATTTAGGTCAGATGAAAGATCTGGTGAGTCGGCTGGTGGCAAAGCGCATTAACGGTCTGGTCGTATACACGCTTGACGACTCCAAACGCAAGGAGCGTTACGCGGCTTCCCGCATTGAAAAGGTGGAAGTGGACGAAAGCGGCGAAGTGCTGATCATCACCCTCGGTCGAAAGAGACGCTGATTCCGCATTCACGGAGGTGATGACTGACCTTTGTCATTTTCTCCCCAACACAATACACGTCCGGACTTGCGGATTCCGCAGGTATGAAAACTACCGGCGCTGATTTGGACAAAATCGTCAACCCCCGGAACATCACATTGTTCCCAATCGTTATTTCCCCAGCACTCCACCAGTCCTTCGGCATACAGTTCGCACGAATGGAAGCCGCCTGCCGCAACTTGTGTAACCGGGTGACCGAGCCAGTGTCCGGGGGAATCCCCTTGTCCGTCGAAATCGTTTCCCCAGCAAATTGTAAATGCGTCACTGGTCAGTGCGCAACCGTGGGTGCTGCCCATCGAAATCTGTGAATAGAAATGGGAGGATGGCGGCACGTCATCGCGGTCGATTTGGTCGGGCCAGCATTGTACCGTAGAGTCGCCGTGCAGGGCGCAGCTTTGATTGCCGCCAACAGAAACCTGAGTGAAGTTGTTTCCCTCAGGCGATGAGACCGGCGTGCCGCTGTTTGTATCTCCCCAGCACGAAATGGTGCTGGTTTCGTGAAGTGCACAGCCATTGAATGCGTTAATATCTATTTGAACGAATCCGCCCTGCGTCGGTGCATCCAGATTGTGTAGAGTGAATTGTTCTTCGCCGTTAATTCTTAATATATTATCGCCGAAACATAAAATTTCACCAGTTTCGCGTAAAGCGCAGGTATAGTATTCGTCGGCTTGTACCTGTACGTAATCTGTAAACCGCGGCGGCGACGATTCTCCATAGGTGTTGGAACCCCAACAGGTGATCTTGCCGGTGCTGTGCACACAGCAGGAATGCGTGTACCCAGCGCTGACATGTCTGCAATCAGAAAATGAGGATTGATGTGGGGCGATGTCACAGCCTCCCAGTAAAAATATGAAATAAAAGCAAAATACTTTTGCTGACCGGTTTCTCATAGGAAATGCTCCTGCGTTTGAGTTTTGGATGTTTCTACTCAACTTTCATGCCAAATAATAACGTCAGTATTCATGGGTCAATGAAATCAGAACTGTTGTCGTTGGGCCTCAGTTTCACTTCTTTTAAATGTGAGAATTCACGCCTTCGTGTTGTGTACAGTTTTTCTCTTCAATGTCCAAATCTGGTCATTTTGTGCGTGCGCGCAATCCCTTTGAGCCGTTGTAGATGGTGGCGGTACTGTTTGGATGGTTGCCTATGGGTTGGCACGAAAAGTATGTTTTGAACGGACTAATCCTTTGAATCTGAATGGGGATACGGAGCGATATGAGCAAGTATTTGTATATTATTATTTTCGGGGCGCAATTGTTTTTGATGGCATGCGGACAAGAGGATGCTTCGGTCGATTTGACTGACGCGGATGCGGACTCCGACAGTGATTCCGACGGAGACGGGGATTCCGACGGGGATTCCGACGGTGACTCTGATTCAGACAGTGATGCCGATGCCGATGGTGACGGAGATTCAGACGCTGACAGCGACTCGGATAGCGATACGGATTCCGACAGCGATACAGATTCAGACGCTGACAGCGACTCGGACAGCGATACGGATTCAGACACTGATACAGACTCGGATAGTGACACGGATTCAGATAGTGATGCAGATACAGACACTGATACCGACTCCGACGCCGATTCGGATTCGGATAGTGACACGGATTCAGATAGTGACACGGATTCCGATGGCGATACCGACTCAGATGCTGACTGCGCGTATGAATGTGTATCGAGCGAATGGGCGTGTACCGGTGATCCGACCTGGGGCGGTTTGGGAGGCGAAATTGTCGGCGCAACGCCATGTGTGCCCAGTCCGGAAAACGGTTGGGCCGCCATTTGCTGCAATGCCGGCGGTACAACAGACGGCGATACCGATACTGACAGTGACACTGACACAGACAGCGATAGCGATACAGACAGCGATAGCGATACAGACAGCGATAGCGATACAGACGCCGATTCCGATGCTGATTCCGATTCAGATTCAGACCCGGGGGTTGTGTATGATTGCGGACTTCCGGATGTGGGAAGCAGTGGACAGGCGAAGCCCTCTGGAGCGGCCGGCAATTTGCAGGTGTTGAATTGGGCGGGATATTCTGCGGCGGTGAGCTATTCTCTCGATGATGGAACCCAATCAACCATTCAGGAATGGGGGACGCTCTCAGGCCTGGGGGTTCACTACACATTCTACCTTGTGACCAATTGGAACGACGAGAATGCATCGATTTGGCACGATGCGGTTGCCGGTGGGCACGAAATCGGAAATCACACCACTGATCACACATGTAATACTTCGTCGATTGACACCGCGGAGCAGTTGCTGGAGAGCGCGCTGGACATCGAAATCTATACGATGGCGGCGCCAGAGGGGAGCACGGTTTGTTCTTCTCCCGCAAGTACGCGGTATATCATCAACCGCGGTGTGGCCGGCGCTATTATTATGCCGAATGACAACTCAAATCCCTTTAATCTGCCGTCATATATTCCAGCGGCGGGGGCGGACGCGTATACGTTCGGCGTGCCGGCAAACAACGCGCGTAATCAAGGCGGATGGGCAGTTTACTGCGTGCACGGGTTCACTGGATATGGAGACGGTGCGTATAACGCGATTCCAATCAGTTCTATGGTATCGGGTGTCAACGAAATGAAATCATACGGAGATGTATGGATAGACAGCGTGGTGAATGTGGGGGCATATTGGATTGGACAAAAAACATTTTCGTCTGTGAGTCCGTCGAGCAGCGGTGACGGCCATAGTTGGTCGTGGAACCTGCCCGATAATTTTCCGTCCGGAAAATGTCTGCGTGTTACCGTGGATGGCGGAACACTTACTCAAAATGGTCAGAAACTGGCCTGGGACGACCACGGCTACTACCAGATTTCACTCGATGAAGGCCAACTCACTCTGGCACCTTAGAACGCCCGTCGAAATCAAGTCTCCATAGCTCGGGTTTTAACGTTCTTCGCTATCCTGAGTTTTGTCATCGCTGATTTTACGCAAGTCGGCTGCAGCGCTTCCTGCGAATGACGCGAGTTTAGTCCCACACGACTACAGCATTTCGGCACAGGCCCTCATAGATTCGAATCAAGACGAGTAACCTGAATTGGTAACGGTGTTTATTTTTTTTATGAAGTCAGGTTCGTCGAATAAGGCGCTGTATCGAGAATTGCGAATCTATCGCACCGAGGGTGACGCGAATATTCTCCTTCTGAAGATATTTTTCGGATTTTACAAAATAAAAGCCAACCCTGTTGCGGCGGAACAGTGCACTAAAGAGATGTGATAATTTTGTTTCTGTTGGATGAACTAAAAAAGGAAAAACCGAACAATGATTTCAAGAATGTTTCTGGTGCACAAAGCATTGATACGCGCATTTCGTAAGGTAATCTCTCCTGTTTTTATATTTTCAGGCATTTTTCTGCTGCATGCGACAGTATCGGTATTTATGGTGCTCGACCATTTGTTTTTTCCGTCGCTTCGTAAAAAACGAGTTGCGAGTCCGATTGTGATAGTGGGAAATCCTCGAAGCGGAACAACGTTCCTGCAGCGGTTTTTAACTGATAACGGGTTCGGGACGGGTTCCAGACTGTGGAAGATGATCTATCCCTCTTTAACGCTGCAGACTTTGCTGAAGCCGTTTCTTCCGATTATGGAGAAGTTCAGTCCTGCAAAACATCACGCCCATGCTGCGCACAAGACGAATCTGACATCTGTGGAAACCGATGATCCGGCGCTGATGTTTCGCTACTTTGACGGCTTTTTCATTTACGGATTCTTCTTATCTTGGTCGAAAAAGGACTTGAGAGATATGTTTGATCCGGACCTGCGGGATACGGCCAAACGCGACTTTAAATGGATTGAGAAATGTTGGCGCCGCGTGTTGGTGAGTGAAAAGAAAGAACGCATTGTAGGGAAGCTGTTTTCACTTGGCATTCGTCTGCCTTCCTTCTTGAATCGGTTTCCGGATGCGAAAATTTTATACATGGCAAGAGATCCGCTCTCGACTGTGCCGTCCGGTCTCAGTCTGGTTACCGGCGTTTTGGACGGCGCATTCGGGTTCTGGAGTTTACCCGAGGAAAAACGAACGCATTTTATCAAGCGGCTGTATGCCGCGTTACTCGAACTCAGTTTGCGTTTTCAGCGGGATTGGGAAAGCGGAAGAATTAATCGTTCCAATGTCAAGGTTGTGACGTTTGATCGTTTGATGAAGGATTTCGACGGACTGATGGACGAAATCATTCCGTTTGTAGGTGGAGAAATATCTGCTGAATTGCGAACGGTGATTGATAACACCGCTCAGAAACAACGCGCATTCGAAAGCAAACATGCATACAATCTGGAAAAGTTTGGCTTAACAGAAGAGCAGATTCGATGTGACTACGCCGAATTTTATCAGACTTTTTTGTGACAGAATGTTGAAATGATTTGAGATGAACGAAATTTTTCAAATAAGCTGCAATCATTTTCCTCTGTAAAAAGAATAAGTAAAAAAGGTTCATTTATATCAACCCCTTTCCTCGCTTCGTTCGCACCATTGTTTAAATCTTCGATTAAGACGGCTTTACATGCTGAGCTGTCTTGCATGGACGATTTCTGGAAACACATACAGGAACAATTCAATGACGATGCCAGAACTATATTTATCTAAGCCGGGAATTCATGTACCTGATACACGATATGACAATGCTGCGATTATCGATTTGGTCAAACAAAACTACAAGGGAAATAAGCTTGCGTGGACAGCCATTGAAGCGGCAACCAAAAAGATTTTGAGCAAATGTAATACTCAGGTGCGCTACCTGGATTTCAATCCTGAGTCAAGGGTCGCGGCGTATGCGGCAAAGGCAGCTGCTAACTGCCTCGAGAGAAACAGCACTGCTTTGGACGATGTGGATTTGGTGATTTTCGGTGGGGTGGCAAGAGAGTACTTTGAGCCTGCTACGGCAATGGAAGTGTGTGCGAATCTTGGCATCACACAGACGCATGCTTTTGACGTAACCAGTGCGTGCGTGGGACATTTGGAAGCTGTGCAGGTCGCCTGTGCGTACCTGAATATGCACGATGACTACGAGACTGCGTTGGTTTGTACAGCTGAACTCTCGCGGGAGTTTTTGTCGTTCGATATTCAAACACTTACCGATTTGCAGTACAAAGCCGCCGGTTTGACCATCGGAAACGCAGCAGCTTGTTTTCTGGTGAGCAAAAATCCCTGGTCAAACGGATGTGTTCGGGTTGTCAGTACCGACACGCATTCTCTGCCTAACCACTGGTCTCTCTGCCAGGTGCCGATTCACGGCACATTCAGTTCATCATCGACGGAACTGATGAAACTTCATAAGTATATTGCACCTCGTCTGATGGAGGTGTTGAAGAAATTGGGATGGGATCCCAACGAGGTTGCGCATTACTTATTTCATCAACCCAGCGAATTCATGACGCGGAAGGTTCTGTCGAAAATCGGTGCAGAATTGGATAGGGGAGTATACACGCATCACTTGTACGGAAATAACGCCAGCGCCACGATTGGTGTGGTGTTTGATTATCTGCTTTCTCAAAGAGAACCGCAAAAGGATGAAAAACTCATGCTGGGAAGTGCCGCGTCGGGGTTCACAATGGCCACAGTGGCAGGCATCTGGGTATAGAACCGGCGAAGAACAAATGGAGGAAAAAGTAACATGGAAACGCAATTGAAATTGTCCGGATTGGTAGGGTTGTTTTGTCTGCTACTGCTGAGTTGTGGCGACAAAACCGGGGATGAGGCCGATGATTCTGATAATATCGACACGAACGATAGTGACACTGCATCTGACAGCGGAACCGATGTGGATTCGGAATCAGATACCCCCAGCGAAACTTTAGATGCAACGCCCCTGGAAGACGTTAGTGTTATTTTGGCGAATACCTATGCCCTGGATGAAATTCCGGCTGCAAACTGGACACCGTCCGGTGTGGGGGCGGAGTTGGGCGGATATGTTCCGATATTTGCCTTTACCGTTGTAGAAATCGCTCAATCCGCGCTGACGACTTCGATGGGAACGATGAATGACGGTGTGCAGGATATGTGTAGTGCCACGGCCTCGTGCAGCGGCACGATTGCGGACAATCCCGATTTTCTGATTGGTCCGACAAATCTGGAAACCGTTATTGAAGGAAATGGTGCCTTCGAAGTAGCAACCATTCATGATTTGAGTATTTCAGGGTCTCTGGTGAACGGAGGAGATGCATTTATCGATGGTACCCTCAAAGCCACAGTTGATTTCAGAGATATTTACGAACTGTTTACAATCATGTTTACAGACCCCACGCCTGAAAAGATTTGCAACACTGCGCCGACGATGGGATTTGCATGTGAAGAATGCGAACATGACGGCGAGTTGTTCTGCATGCATCTTACCGCAAGTAATGTAACTGGTCAGGTCGTTTCAGGTCTTCAGTTGACAGAAGTCGTAGCAGCAAGTGCGGAGTGCGCAGAATAGGATGACCCTTGTGCGAATCTGTAAGCATGTATTTCACATGAAGAGAGCGGTGAGAACGTCGCAGGCGTATAGGCTGACAACTACATTGGCCGTTGCGATGATGACCGTTGTTGCTTGTGTGGACATTATTGAGCCGCCGGCTCCGGATGTCTTTATCCAAGGCGATGCGACAGGGGAGAATACTCAGTGCAACTGCACGCCCGAGGACGTGACAGGCCGGGCCTATCGATTTACCCGTTTAACCGTTGACCAACCGGCCAGGCTGAACGTGACACTCGACAGCATGTGGGAATACGAGATTTCGAATTACCTGCTGAATGTGCTGTTCGTGGTTGACATTGCAGAAGCCGATGACGACGAACTCGCGGCCTTCTCCAGGCTGCAATTGAGTGTGGGCCCGGCCTGGCGCACGCCTTCTACCGGATATTCAAACGATGATTTTTCGACGATTGAGTCGTATTGTTTTATGGATGAATCGTTGAATATCGGCGTTGATGTCATTCCGTCAAACGGTTATCAGTGCAGATTCAGAAACACCGAGGCACAGACGTTATATTTTCATTTGGGGCCGCAGACTGATCCTCTGATGTGTGCGCCGTTGTTGTCTCCCGCGAACAGCACGCCGATTCATGATCTGCATGTTACGTTCGGTTTTAATGAAAACTGTAGTCAGATTTCGTCGGGGCATCTTGAAGGGTGCCTGCCGCAGGAGTCGGTCAATCAAATTTGTATGTGTATCAAGGCCGGATTGTGCAGTAAAGACGGCGCTTTACCGGAAACCGGTTTTCCGACACCGCCGGAAGATCCGTTTGAATCGTTTTCAGTGGAAGCGATTTCGGGCTATTGCGCCAGCGCCTGTGGGCAAAATGGAAACTGGGCGACCTTTCGCGGAATTATGGATGCAGCTGAAATCGTACCCAGCTGTGTGACAGCGGATGGGCGAATCGGTTATCGACTATCGGCTTTCTTTGAAGCTGAAGATGTTACTTCGTTGTTCAGAAACACCATGTCAGCGGATTGTACAGGGGTATAGGAGAGGCAAAGGGGTGACTGTGTTCTATCGGCCGCATCGACAGTTTCAGATGGCTTTTTTTATTGTTCTATGCGCGTTGGGGGGAATCATCGTCATGTTTTCGAATGATGTGTTGTCTGCTGGAATATCGGTGGGAGATCAGGGCGCGGTGGCCGCTGGTCGAGGTGGTGCCTTTGTTGCTAAAGCTGATGATGCCACCGCCATTGAATATAACCCCGCGGGATTGACATCTCTACACGGCACGCAACTATATCTGAGTAATCGGTTCGGTTACGCGCATGAACAATTCAGGCGTGCGCCTTTACTGGACTGGAGCGAGGCCGGCGAGGGTATTCCCGACTACGTAACATTTGACACTGTGAATAACGAGCACACTTGGCAGTTGCTCGGGCCGATGATTGTCGTATCGACGGATTTCGGCCTTCAGAGCTGGGCGTTTGCGTTGGGAACCTACGCACCGGCCGGTATTTCCACGCAGGAATTTTCGCAAGACGGTGGTCAGCGCTATATGTTGACACGGCGGGATACAAAAATTCTGTATTACAGCCTCAGTGCGGCATGGCGGTACAAGGATGTGTTCGGTGTGGGGGTCAGTCTGCAGTGGGTGGATTTGGCACAGTTGGAATTGCAATTAATTGTGAACGGAGATACGACTCCCGGGCAGGTCAGCCCGGTTTCCAGCCTGTTTGATATGGCGGCTACTGTGAAAGGCGCAGACCATACCGGGATTTCGGCAATTCTCGGATTCTGGGTGCATCCAATGCCTTCTTTTCAACTGGCGTTTTCCGGACGGCTGATTCCTACTTATCTACACGCGGACAGCGAGCTTTCGCTCACACCAGTGTTTCTTTCTCTTGAAGAAGCGCCGGAGCTCAGCAGAAACGACAATCCTGATAACAACGTGACGTTTGCAATGACCCTTCCGATGGAGCTGCGGGCAGGTGCGAGATACATTCATTTGCGCGGAAAGAGAGATCTGTACGACTTGGAACTTGATGTTCGCTATGAGTTCTGGTCCCAGATGGATGAATACATCATCGACGGCAAGGGACTGTACGCTGATGTCATGGGGGTCAGTGTTGAAGTCGGAGAGATTGTCATACCGAAACACTGGAAAAACACGTTCAGTGTGCGGTTTGGGGGTGACATGAACGTGATAGACAATCGTCTTATTATACGTGCAGGTACATTCTATGAAACAGCAGCGAGTAGAAAGAATTTTGCCTATGTGGATTTTCCCGCCACCCATCGACTCGGTGCGAGCGCGGGCACAACATTGATATTGGGAAGATTTGATGTGTCCCTGTCATACACCTATGTATATGAAATTCCATTTTCAATGAGCGAAAGTAACGGACAGATTTATCAACAAGTTCCGGGAAGCTTTTGTGAGGCGCCGTATACCGATAACAACAATTGCGATGCCCACTATCCTGAACAGCCCTCAGCCACAGCGAATAGCGGAGTATATGTGAGCAGTTATCACTTTTCATCGCTCGCATTATCGTACAGGTTCTGACATGAAACATGGTATTAAGGCACTGATTGGATTTCTTATTCTTGCGCACATACCCGGTATCGCTTCGGCCGGATTGTTCGACGACGCGGTTTCGGGGAATGAAACAGATACCGCCCCTGCATCGCCTGTGGATTCCAATGGGGAATCAACCGAAACGGTCGTACAGAATCCTTTGACATTCGATTTGAACGGCTACATCCGCGGCGACGTGTTTGTCGGAAAAATGCCGCGACAGCCCAGGGCTGAGCTGAAAACAGGGTATGGGGAACTGGCGTTGAAGTTACGGGCGGTGAAAGAACGGATGACGGACGGTTTCGCCGAGCTTCGATTGAAAGGAGGGTACTTGAATGATGAAACATATCTGGGACAACCTACAGAACGATCGGGCGGAGGAGAGTCGATAGGCGAGTTTGACACATCAATTATGCTTCGTGAAGCGTATGTCAATCTATACCTCAGTCGCTTGGAACTGAGGCTGGGTCAACAGATTGTTGTTTGGGGACGCGCCGATGGCATCAATCCAACAAATAGTATCACACCTGTCGATATTCGGGTTCGCTCGCCTGAAGAAGACGACCGGCGTTTGGCCAACATCGGATTGCGTGCGCGGTTGAACTTGAACCCATTGCGCTTGGAAGTCGTGTGGATGCCCATATATGTTCCGTCGGTAATGCCGAAAGTGGCGTTGTCAGATGCTATTGTTTTTAGCGACCCGGTGTATCCTGACTTTGATGTGTTGAACGGATTGATTGCCGGAAAGACGCATCTGATTTTCTCATCGTTCGAGATGTCGCTTTCGTATTTGTACGGCTTTTCTTTAACGCCGGGTCTGTCGCTCGAGTCGTACCAGCTTACAGACGTTCCGGCATCGGTGACGGTTTCGCGTCGTGCATACAAACATCACGTGGTGGGGGCCGATTTTTCTACCACGATTGCTTCTCTATTCGGACTGCGAGGAGAGGCTGCGTTTCGGTACCCCACCGAGAAACCGAGCATTCGTGACCAGCGTATTCATGTTCCGAAGCCTGATGTGTACTATGTACTTGGAGCGGACAAGGAAATCGGTAATGTGTTGCTTATCGGTCAATATATCGGGCGATATGTACTTGATTGGGAAACCGTACCGGACGGTGACAGCACCATTGAGGAATTTATCAATTCTCTGGCCATGGATTTGGACCTGGATCATCTGGATACCGTGATTCAGAATTATGGATTCATTCCGGAGGAAACGCGAAGTTATATGGCGTACCGGGAATTGGCGGTAAAAAATCAGCTGATTCACGGCCATACAGAAAAGATTCAGCACGGTGCGTCGTTGCGTATCACCTGGACAACGCTGCACGACACACTTTCTCTCGTGGCGTTCGGTATGGCGAACTTTTCAACCGGAGAGTGGTTGGTGTACCCGAAAATTGCGTACAAGTTGGTCGACGATATGACGGTCAGCGTAGGTGCGGAATTGTACATGGGGCCTGATGATACATTGTTCGGAATGATCGATCAGTTGCAGAGCGCCGGATACGCGGAAATGAAATTATCGTTCTAGGGAAGAGAATAAAATGAAACAGCGGAAGAACAGTTTTGCAAATTTTGTCACCTCACACCCCTGGCCGATTATCGTTATTTTTGTTGCAGTTACGGTTGCCGCTGCTTTTCAACTTCGGCACATTGAGTTGGATACGGAGATGAAGAATCAACTGCCTGTGGATTTGCCCACTCGAAAAAATCTGACCCAAATTGAAAAGCTGTTCGGTGGAACCGATATGATCATGATTGTGCTTTCTGCCGATGATATTCTCGATATCGACGTGATTCACCGGTTGAAGGAAATGTCGAAAAAGTTTGAACATATCAAAGAGTTCGATCGGGTAATCACTCTTTTCACCGCCAAACATATCAGTGCCGAATGCGGAGAGCTGGTGGTGGAACAGGCGATTCGCCGTATACCGAAAAGCGAGAAGCAGAAGGAAACGCTACGTCATGATTTAAAAGAAAATGAGTTGGTGTACGGGAACATCGTATCGAAGGATTTCAAACACACGGTGCTTATCGGTTTTCTGGCGACGGACGCTTCAGATGAAAAAGTGGTTGGTCAGCTGGAGCAACTGATTAAACAGACGAAAGGGCCCGGAGATGCGTTAATTGGTGGGATGCCGGTTACCCGCGTGAAGCTTTCGAAAGATATTCGAAAGGACATGTCTCGTTTTCTTCCGGTCGGTTTGGTGCTGATGTTTATTTTCTTGCTGTTATGTTTCCGGGAAGCACGCGGCGTGTTGATGCCGTTTATTATGACAGTGATGGCAATCGTGTTTGCGCTTGGTCTGCTCGCGTTCCTCGGATGGAAAATTCATACTGTCACCGTGTTGCTTCCCGTAATCCTTCTTGCTGTGGCAAATGATTACGGAATTCACATTATGGCGAGATATCAGGAAGAACGTGCTGAAAACAAGGAACTCGATTCGAAGCAGCTTGCCCATGCGACTGTTCAGCATTTAAATCAACCCATTCTGGCAAGCGGAATCACCACGATGGTGGGGCTTCTTTGTCTGCTCTCGCATATCATCATTCCGGCAGAGCAGCTGGGAATTCTGGCTGCTGCCGGTGTTGCCTTTGCAATGGTGGGCAGCTTGGTGTTTATTCCCGCGGTATTGGCAGTATTGCCGAAATCGAAATCGAAGAAGAAAAAAGAAAAAAAGATTCAGGATGTGGCGACATTGATGAGTCGCTTGTTGAATTTCATAGGGGATGTCGCGTCAAAAAAATCCAGAGGAATTTTAATCATCAGCGGGGTTCTGCTCGTGGCATTTGCAACAGGTGCGGCATTTATTGTTGTAGACAGCAATCCGATGAGTTTTTACAAAAAAAACGATCCGGTTTGGCGCGCCACCCATATGTTGAATGAACATTTCGGAGGGTGGGCGAATGTGTCGATCGTTGCCAAGGGCGACATCAAAGACCCTGCGGTGATGAAGGAAATCGATAAACTGGAAAGGCATCTGAAAAAGCATCCACTGGTGGGTACCACATCATCAATCGCCGCAATGGTGCGCGGAATGAACAGAGTAATGAACGACAACGCCGCATCTGCGGATAAAGTTCCGGACAAACGAGATTTGATTGCGCAGTACTTTCTGCTGTACTCGCTTAGCGGCGATATTGAGGATTTCAATAAACTCGTAGACTTCAATTATCGCAATGCGCAAATCCTTGCGCAGGTACGAGACAGTGGAACCCGGGCGGCAACCGATGTGGTCCATTACACACAGGCGTACATTGATGCCCATCCTCAGGCACCGTTCACGATTGTGGGCGGTTTATTGGATGTGATTACCAACATGGTGGATTACATCGTACGGGGGCAGTTGTTGAGTTTGTTTTTGTCTATTCTCCTGTGTGGTGTGTTGGTAGGCGCTGTAATGCGATCGGTTGTTGCGGGGCTGATTTCGATGATTCCTTTGGGAATTGCTGTTTCAATATTGTTCGGGTTGATGGGGTATTGGGGCATTGAATTGAATTTGATTACCGCGATGCTTTCATCGATTATGATTGGTGTTGGCATTGATTACACCATTCATTTTCTGTGGCGTTATCGCGAGGAACGCAGGCTGGCGGAACCGATGGATGCGGTGAAAATAACATTGCGTTCGGCGGGACGGGGAATCCTGTTCAATGGTTTTTCGGTGGTGGTTGGGTTTGTGGTGTTGCTTCTGTCGCAGTTTTTTCCTGTACAGTTTTTCGGGTTACTGGTGGTGGTTTCTATTGTCTCGTGTCTTATCGGTGCGCTGGTGGTGCTGCCGGCAGTGGTGATTGTATTTAAACCAAAATTTCTGGAGCCTACAGAGAGTGGAAATTCGACCGAGGAATTACCCGGCGCGGCGTAGACCACTTGTTTTAAAGTGCTTTTATAAAAAGGAGAATGGATATGAGAGTAGGACGATATTTGTTTTCGAACATGCTTGTGTTGGGGGTTATTGTTGGATTGGTGATTTCCGCTGGTATGAATGCAGATGCAGGGGCGACGCTCACGGCAAAAGAAATTATGGAAAACGCTGCATTGTCGCGCAAACTGGATGGTTCTGAGGCGGTGATGAAGCTGATTATTCAGAACGGAAAAGGCGAAAAGCGAGAGCGCAAGATAGCGATGGTTACCAAACTATTCGACAACGGTAAGACTGAAAAACGGGTATATCGGTTCTTATCGCCGGCGGACGTCAAAGGAACAGGTGTGCTTGCGTTCGATTATGAAAATAAAGGGGATGATATGTGGATTTATCTGCCTGCACTCAGAAAAACCCGGCGGATTGTCACATCAGAACGTTCCAAGGCATTTATGGGAAGCGAGTTTTCATACGCCGATATGAACACACCGACGCTGACAGACTACACGTTTAGAACACTGAAGGAAGAAGCGGTGGATGGTGTTTCGTGTTGGCTGATTGAAGTTAAACCTAAAAATGAAGACGTTGCTGAGGACGAAGGGTATTCAAAAAAGAAAATCTGGATCGCGAAAGAAGAATATACCATTCGAAAAGCGCTGTATTTTGATTTGGAAGGGGAGCTGCTGAAAGAGCTGAAAAGCAAAAATATTGAATGCCTTGACGAGTTGAAAAAAAGATATCGATCAAAGTATATGGAAATGACGAACAAACAAAACGGCAGAAAATCAATTTTTAAAATCGAAAAGATAGAAAATATACCCAATACAAAAGATTTATATTTTACAACTGAATATCTGGAGCGTCCCTGAATTCGAAAACGTGTCATACAATTAATAAGAAACTATCGCATTTCTCCAACCGAAATCTGGAAGGCTTGGAGGAACGTAGAAAGGAATAGACGAATGAAATATTCAATTTTCGTTGTGCTTTGGCTCAGCGCGGTACTGGCGGCAATCCAACTGGCGGGCTGTACGACAGATGAAGGTAACGTGGTATATGTGGATGGTGATTCGGATGGTGATTCGGATGGTGATTCGGATGGGGATAGTGATTCTGACGGTGATGGCGACTCTGACGGCGATAGCGACAGTGACTCCGACGGCGATGGCGATGGCGATGCCGACAGCGACGGAGATTCTGATAGCGATGGCGATAGCGATAGTGATACCGATAGCGATAGTGATACCGATAGCGATAGTGATACCGATAGCGATAGTGATACCGATAGCGATAGTGATACTGATAGCGACAGCGACAGCGATACCGATAGCGATAGTGATAGTGACAGCGATACCGACAGTGACAGTGATACCGACAGCGATACTGACAGCGACAGCGATACCGACAGTGACAGTGATACTGACAGTGATGCCGACAGCGACAGCGATACAGATAGCGACAGTGATGCTGACAGTGACAGCGACACGGATGTTACATTTACGGTGAACCCATCTACCAGCAGCGCCATCGGCACCGTTGGGATTGTCACATGGTCGACGAATGTCGATGACCAAATCGACAGCGCCTATATCGAATTCGGTCTGGATACCGCATACGGAATGGAAGCGCCGGTAGACTTGCACGCACAAGATTTCAGAACCCTGCTTCTCGGAATGAAAGGCTCACGCACCTACCATTTGCGCGTGGTAATTGAGATTGACGGTAATACATATACCAGCCCAGATTACAACGTCACGACCGGGCCGGTGACCAATGCCATACAGGCCGCAACGGTTACCGATAGTCATGCCGGGACCACACCCGGTGAAGGATTCATGGTCCTCGCATCATATTCGGCAAATTCATGGATGCAGAATCCGATGGCATTTATTGCCGATACGGACGGCGACATTGTATGGTGGCACACCGCCACATCACTGGCAGACAGCACTCGTGCGCGTATGAGCTACGATGGCAAATGGATGGCGGTAGTTTCGAGCAACAACAATGGAACCGCAGGGTCGGTGGAACTGATTTCGATGGACGGGTTGGAGGTAAAACAGTTTACCTCTCTGACAGGCGCCGCGCATGATTTGACAGTGACTGACGACAACAATTTTGCATATCTGGAGTACGTACCAAGCACCGGCGGCATTATGTCGACCGCATGTGCAAGAGTGATGTCGCTGGATGTAAACGGCAACACCAGTTTGATTTATGACACCGCAAATACCTGGGGGGCCAACTGTCACGGCAATTCCTTGCGGTATTCAGAGGCGGAAGGGTTATTTACCGTATCCGACTATGAACATCATCAGATTGTTGCATTTGACAAAAACGGTAATGTCTCGTGGCTGACGCAAAATGATGGTTCATGGGGACCGCAGCACGGGCACCAGCTGCTGAATAACGGCAATCTATTGATCTTCAATAATGCCGGTACTTTTACCGATGTGAATCTGACCAGTGTTGGCATGGAGTTCAGCATGAGTGGCGGAGGAAATATGAGCCTTGTATGGAGTTACAGTGTACCGAATATGGGAACTCCCACCCTGGGTGATATTCAGCGATTGCCGAATAACAACACAATTGTTGCCTATAGCAACCAGGCCATTATTCATGAGGTGGATTCCTCTCAAACGATGGTGCGGGAATACAACTTCGGGCAGACCGCGTTCGGGTATGTGGTGTGGCGTCCAACCCTGTACGGGCCTCCGACTGACGTTATCATGTAGTAGAGGCAAAACGAATTTTAAATGCGCGCGTCTATAACCATAACATTTCTAGCGATACTTTGTGGAGCAGTATTCTGGATGAGCTGCTCCAGTGAAAGAGCTGCCGGCGATGGTATGCGCTCGGACGATTCCGACGATAGCGACCGCGGAACTGAAGTTGACAATACGGATGCCAATACTGATGCGGGAGATAGAGACATCACGTTTGAGGTGTCTGTGAACCTCAGTGACGCCATCGGAACAGTGGGCATTGTGGAATGGTCAACGAATGTTGATAACGAAATCGATGCGGCGACCATCGACTTCGGGTTGGATAGCGAGTATGGAATGACCGCACCAGTGGAGTTAACCGCGGAATATTTCAGAACATTGCTTCTGGGTATGAAGGGGTCTTCTGACTACCATGTTCGCGTGAATGCGGTAATTGATGGAACAACGTATCGCAGTCATGATGTGGTGATCACGACTGAACCGGTAACGAACGTGATTCAGCGAGCCGATATCATTGTAGCGCAATCAGCGTCGGTCGCCCCCGGATTTTTCGTTTTGGCGTCGTATACTGCGGCCTCTTTTTCGCAGAACCCTATGGCATTCATTATAGACAACGACGGCGATATCGTTTGGTGGTACGCTGCAACAGCGCTTAGCGACAGCACCAGGGCTCGAATGAGCTACGACGGCAAATGGATGGCGGTAGTATCGAGTAATAATCAGGGAAACGCCGGTGCTGTGGAACTGGTGTCAATGGATGGCCAGGAAGTAAAACAGTTCACGTCGCTGACGGGTGCCGCGCATGACTTGACCCCTGTAGATGACAACACGTTCGCCTGGTTGGAATACACTCCGGAAGGCGGATTTGGAAACTCAGCGGTTTGCGCGCGTGTGATGTCGTTGGATACCAACGGCAACATCGGTTTGATATACGATACCGCCGATACGTGGGGAACCGGGTGTCACGGCAATGCGTTACGCTACTCCATGGCCGAACAGTTATTTACGGTATCTGACTACGAGCACGGCGAAATTGTCGCATTCGATAAAAGTGGAGACGTTGCGTGGGTGACGCAGAATGACGGGTTGTGGAAATATCAGCATGGTCACCATTTGCTCAACAACAGTATTCTCATTTTCAATAATGGTGGTTCATTTTCAGATGTGACACTGACCAGTGAGGCACTGGAATACGAGTTTTCAAGCGATACCGGCGGGTTGCGGGAGATATGGCGGTATCGTGTGGAAGGTCTCGGAACGCCTACCTTGGGGGATGTGCAGCGTTTGCCGAATGGCAACACACTTGTTTCGTATAGTAATAAAGCATTGATGCACGAGGTGGCTGCTGACGAACAGCTTGTGCGTTCAATTGATTTGGGCCAAGCCGCGTTCGGATATGTGGTTTGGCGGCCTACATTATATGGCCATCCAGTGGATCTGGAGCAGTAGTCAAGCAGCGCTCTGCGCGCTTCGATAAAGGAGACGAAAATGTCGAAAACAGTAATATGGTTGTTTGTTTTTGTGTTGATATTCTGCGTTGGTGCGATGTTGTCGTGCGGCGGTAATTCAGACACTGAGCAGAGCGGCACAGATGGTGACAGTGACAGCGATACAGATACCGATGGTGACGGTGATACTGACAGCGACTCGGATGTCGATAGCGACGGAGACAGTGACAGCGACAGCGATACAGACGCAGACGAACCGCCACCTTCGTGCGATGTTGTGCCTGTCACAGATGGCGTGGTGTCGTATGCACTGGTGGATGCACAGAATTACACGTTCACCAATGAAATGACAATTGAAGCCACGTCGGTAACTCCCTCCACCGATATTACGTTCCAATGGGATGATCTGACTCAGGACATGCTGGGGCAGCCGCTTGATGGCGAGGGCGATATACAGATGGCACTGGTGACCATTTGGTCCGCAAACGAAGAGGAGTTGGTTGAAAAGTTGAATAGTGATGATTGGACAATGCAGGATTTGGCGAATCCGCCGGCTGTGTATTTTACTGAACAGAGCACAACGACATTCAATTATCTGGATTTGGTTTCTCCCGGGGGATCCGCGCTCGATGAAGCCTCCATGCTGAGTCTGCTGGATCCTGTCAATGTTCCACCTGAAGATTTTTCGTATTCGGTGATGCTTTCTTCGGGCATCATTCTCGGTCAAAATGCGCGTATGCTCGCGTTGTTCAATGTGCGCGAAGATGCGAACAATTCAACGGTAACCATTCACAATGATTCGGTGCAACTGGATTATGAAGCTGATCTCAGTTCCCTGGAGCCGATTATTTTGCCGCCCGGCACCGCCGATGTGTATTTGGATTGGACCGGCAGCATGACGAACAACGCGATGGGGCGCGAGTTCGCACCCACGATGATTGCCGGGATTATGGTTGCACACTACACCGATACGACGATTTCGGCACTGGAATCCGATTTTCTGAATCTCGAAAACATGGCAGATGAAATCTGGCGAAAAACCATCGATGCGGGTACCTATGCGACCCTTTCTGAATTAACAGATGACAACGGCAACGCGTTCACCGGTATTACCGACGAAGGGATTTGGATTGTGGCATTGATGTGCGGTGACTGTTCTATCCCCGCGCCGTGGTTTATTTCTCAACTGAAAATCTGCGAAGATTAGGTCGCGGATTTGCTGAACGATAAAGGAACCCGCATGAAAGCAATATGGTGCACAAGAAAAGGGTACATTGTCGCGCTGGCAGTGTTGGTTATGGTTACTGTGTTTCCGCCGTCTCCAGCGGTGGGAGCAGTATCGAAAAATAAAGCCGTCGCCGGAAAATCTCTCAAATTGCTGGGTACGGCGATCCGCGAATTTCTATTCGTGGATATTTACAGCCTCAGCGCCTACTCTGAGAGCGGCGAGTGCAGCATGCGGTCGGTGATCTACAAGTCAGAGGTAAAGGCGTTGATCCTGTCAATGAAGCGAACCATTCCCAAAAAGCGGTTGATTGACAACTTGAAAGACACGTTCACGAAAAATTTACCGCAGGGTAAAGACACCACTGAGCTGCAGAAAAAAATTAACGTATTCTTGTCGTATTTCACCAAGGATTTAAATAAGGGCAGTTATGTGGAGATTATTTACATTCCCGGTCAGGGAACACTTCTGAAGCAGAACGGCGCGCGAATGGGACAAATCACCAAGGGCAAAGGCTTCGCTGATTTAATCTGGCGTTCCTACTTCGGTCCGAATACCTGTTGCCCCGGTTTGAAGTCAGACATTCTTGAACAATGCAAAGACCCGTCATAGAACATAGCCGGGTTCTGTATAGCAAGTAGCATCTTAATAAAACTCAATTGCCGTGATTTCTGCTGCAGATTCCCCATTGCTTTCAGTGGGGAAATGCCCCGCGACTTTATTGATGGCACGCATGGTTCCCAGGTTGCTCCAAGTGGCGACGAGTTGCGAAGCTTCGAGCTGACCCAGTGTTGAGAGTGATACGGATGTTCCGGTCAAGTCGGGGGTGAGAAGCGGCAGTTGGTCATCGACCCAGCTTCGCGTCGCGATGATGTGAATTTCTGCATCGTCTTCATATCTCAATGTATAGATATACGCGAGTGCGTAAGGGTCCTGTGAAATGATGATGCCTGTACTCGGTGTCCTGCCGGCGTGTTGTATTTCTGTAAATTCGATGGGGGTCAGCAGGAACAATTCCACCGCAGCGGGTGGAGGATTTTCCAATTGTATATATGAGCGTCGGTGTCCGTCATCCCACCAGCCGCTGATAGCAATTTGATTTATTGCAGCTCCTGATGCTGCCGAAAACTGAGTGCTGTTTGAGGGAACCTTGCACGTGTACGCGTAGGCGCCGTCCGGCATGGTTGAAGTGCAGTAAACATGTCGGGTTTCATCAGGTATCAGTTCGGTATTATGGGAAAGCGCGCCGTAAGAGAGCGGGTGCGATGTGTACAGGTTCGCATCTGCCGCAAGGTCAATCACAACAGTATCGGAGCAACTGAAGTCATTGCTCGGTCTGGAGTACAGATGCATAGGGATGCCGTCCTGGGTATCGGCTACGAAGAATTCACTTCGGTCGCTGTTGGGGGCCAGATAGCCCGATGTCTCAGGGTGTTCAATGTATTCGTGTCCCCACGTGGTGATCAGCGCACCATTCCCTTCAAATCCGTCCCATACGATTTCTACATCTGCATCGCATCCCGCCATTGCACGAGAAACCGGACAAATCATATCGATCTGGGTGAGTTCCTGAACGGTTGTGTATATTGCGGTCAGTCCTGCGTTGTTGGCGCATTGATAGGCTATGCCGTACCGGTCACCTTGGACTGACACGCGCATTGCCAATTCGCTGTCTGGGGTCCAGGGAATCGCGCGGGTTTCATCGTTGTCCATTACCGCGAACCATACAATGGAGTCTGCGGTCACGTCCTCTTCGGTTTCATTTTCTTCGGCAATACGGCGGACCGTGATTTCGGTGATTGTTGTGTCGGTGTCGGTGGAATCATCGCTGGTTGGTTCTGCGGTTTCAGTACTCCGCTCTGTATCGGATTCGGTTTCCGAGTCGGCGGTGTCGGGCGTGGTGTCTCCGGTGTCATCGGTGTTGTTGTCGGAGGAACAACCGCAGACAACAAGAAGGACTCCCAGCCAATGTATTGAAAGAAAAAATCGTAAGTTCATCTTTGTACCGTACCTCTCTCAATGCGCACAAGTGTCGCAATATTCGACCGATGCGCAGGTTGTCGCAAAACAGAACAAGTGTGTCTTTTTAGATATGTGGCGCATAGACCCGATAACGGCTCAACTGAAAAAAAGAGTCGTAGCGTAGTATGCGACAAAAAATGTCTTATCAAGGGGGGATAATGGGATGGAAACAACAGGAAACAACAGAGAGGTGACCCATGTTCAATGCTCAGGAAAATAATATCATCGGAAAAGAAGCCGTTCCATTTATCGCCGATGCCCCTAGGTTCGGTGCCCATTTCGGCGACTATGCGCACGGTATTGTGGTTATTCCCGAAGAGGTGAGCGGCGTTTGCGAGGTGCGCGACAGATACGACCGCGACTATGTTTACCAGGCATTGTATCGCGGCGGCCGGCAGATTGACACGAATGACCCGGTGACACTGCGCCTTCATTTGCCGTTTATTCGACGCGCTCGCGGCCACGTGCTGGTGACGAATGTGGGTCTGGGCGGCTTCTTGTACCGTTTGCTTCGCAAGCCCGGGGTGGTTCATATTACGGTGGTGGAGCCTGACTACGATGTTTTGGAACTGGTGGAGCCCAGTTTCTCAAAATTTGCCGACAAGGTCACATTTGTGCATGGGAGCGTCGAAGCGGTTTGCGCATTCGAAACGTTCGATGATATCTATCTGGGAGATGCTCATTGACACCGGCAAAACAAGTGTAATTGTCGTCCAAATGGTCGAAGAGCACAATGGAAATTCGACGTTTTTGTCGACCTTTCACCGGTGCCGTGTTTTTTTGTAATTAAGAATTGTATGATGCTGTCTGGACGAATCAGCTGTCGTGCACTCAAAATTTTATGCAAACCGTTGTGGCATCGGATTTGCTGCAAATTTGTCAATGAGTTCAAAATTAAACAGAGGAGGTCAGTATGTTCACTGTACGACGAGTGTGCTTGTTTTTGTGCGGGGTATGGGCTGTAAGCAATTTAGGGTGCGGTGATGACGTCAGTTCGGCGAATGCAGTGCTCGACACCGACACCACCCACCGCCAGGATTCTGCCACCGGAACAGGTATGGATGAGGACGACACGTCGGTTCAGGGGACGGATGAAGGATGGCAGGACGGTACGGATTCAACGGTAGTGGTGGGTGAGGGGGGAGAGCTGCTGGTGGACGGCGATGGCAAGCAGTTTGTGTGCTACGAAACCCAATGTGACGGACGGCTGCTGGAATGTGGCGATTGCAAAGATAATGACAGTGACGGGATGACCGATTGGCGCGATCCGGAATGCCTGGGGCCGTGCGACAATACTGAAGGGCCTGCATTGATCTCGGATGTGGGCGGCGTAACCGGATCAACGTGCCATGTGGACTGCTATTTTGACTATGGAAACGGCATGGGCACCGGCAGCGATGATTGTTGGTGGAGTCACGAATGTGATCCCCTGGAGCCGGAAGGCGCTGTTTGCGAATATAATGAAACGTTAATTGGAAATCCCCAGTTTTGCCCGGATGAACAAACCCAATTGTGCACCGATGTCTGTGTACCGTTCACGCCGAACGGTTGTGACTGCTTCGGGTGTTGCACCTTCCCGGAACTCGAAGGGTTGGGGACCGACGGTGACGATGCCTATGTTTGGATTGGCGCGAAAGACGCCGACAATATTGGAACGTGCACGTTTGCCGATATTTTGGATGAAAGCAAATGCCCGAGATGCACGCCCGTAGCGAATTGCCTGAACGAGTGCGGCTATTGCGAAATATGCATTGGTAAGCCGGAATTGCCTGCGGACTGTTACGGTGACGGCGACGATTCCGATGGTACGCCGGATGATCAATGTCCGACGGGAATTGAACCGTGCACTGTTTCAGATGTATCTCCATGTGATGCCGGCTTTTATTGCGTGAGCGGTTGCTGCCAGCCGGTAACTGTCGCAGAATAGTTTCAATCATTCCGATGCTCGACCAAAATATCGAGCGGCTCGACAATTGTGTCGAAAAAATTCAGTCTCAATAAAATAAATGATGATTCTATCGAGCATATCGCATCTCCGCGTCAGTGGCACGGTTCTGGCTGTATTGACGGTGTTGCTGCAAGTGTGCAGCACAGATGCAATGGAGGTGACTTTCATGATAAAATCAGGTGTACAAATCGCGGTCTTGATTGTTTCGATGATGTGGGTTTTCGGATGCTCCGAAGATGATAAAAAATCATCAGATGATGGGGATACCGGTTCTGATACCACTCCCGATACCAGTATCAATGACACCTCAGTGGCGACGGAATCAGAAGGCACCGATAGCAGTGATGATACGGATTCAGACAGTATCAATGGCGATACCAGTGCGTTACTGACGGTGGTCAGTGTTCTTCCGGGTGCGATCAGCGTGGGGACGGAGCAGTTGTTAACAATACAGGGTACGGGATTTGAAGAGGGAATGACCGTTTCGATATCTCTCGGAGATCAGATTGTGGCGCTGGGTGCGGCATCGATAGAGACGGGCGAAGCCGCAACAGTACTTTTCGGTTCCGAAGTGACCGCAGTTCAAGGACTGTATGATGTGACCGTTACGTTGGCGGACGGTACCTTTGCGACGCTTGATGGGGTGCTTTCCATTTCAATACTGCCGCCGCCGATAGTAACCAATGTGGAGCCTGCACTGGCCTGGGTGGGCACAACGGATGATGATGTCTTATCGGATAAAACGATTCAGATCAGCGGCGAACATTTTGTCAATACCCCGTGGGTGACGTTGGTCAGTGTGGAGAACCCCGATGTGTCGTATTTGGCGTCTGAAGTGAATTTCATCGATGAAAACACCCTCATTGCATCGATTCCATCCGAGTCGGCGCAGATTTCGGTCGGCGCTTATTATGTGTGGGTAAGTAATCCTGATGAGCTGGCCGGGCAATGGTTGGTGTCCGATACCGAAGAACCCGGCATATTTGAAGTGACGGATGTATCTCCACCCCAGATTTCAGCGATCGATCCTGTGCAGCATCCTTTTAATGAAGATTGTACACCGTTTACGGTATTGGGGCAGTACTTCAGTGTGGATGCGACGGTTTCTCTATTGACCGCGGATGGTGAAATCGCCCTGGAGGTGACCACTGCCACAGACACCGAGCTGGTAACTTCAATACCCGCCGACACGGTGGAGCTGGGGCTGTATCCAGTGAAAGTGGTGAACCCCGATGGGCAATCCGATACGTTTTATGCGTTTGAAGCAAAGAGCCCCACAGACGGTCATTTCACAGGCAATTTCGATGCCCCGGATTCTACGCTGGCGACTGCACGGGAGCGACACGGGACCGCATTCGGTTTTGACATGCGGAGCGGTACCCATATGTATGTTGTCGGTGGACTCAATGCAGACAATGAGGTGCTTGGCAACGCAGAAGTCGCCGCGGTGAATATTTACGGCGAAGTAGGGGAATGGCGAACATTGCTGCAATGGCAGGATTCCGATACACCGCGAGTGGAGAATGCATTGAATACTCCTCGAAGCGGCCACGTATTGCTGCGTTTGAAAGATCGATTGTATGCGTTTGGGGGAAACGCGACGGATACCAGCATCGTCCTCGATGCCGATAACGTTGCATTGGACAGCATTGAAACAGCGACGATTTTGGGATCCGATACGATGGTTGATGTTTCTGCTCCGACGCGGGTAAGCGATGGAGATTTACCTTATGGCACCTGGTACTATAGGATTTCTGCCGTTGGTGCGTTCGGAGAAGGGTTGGCTTCCAATGAAGTACAGATTTTGAATACCTCTGGAACGGTGGAAATTTGTTTTGACGGGTTGCCGGAAGCGACAAGTTACAATGTATATCGTTCTATCGCCGGAGACGGGCGGCCGGGAACCACGCGTTGGATTGCATCTGTCGAGAGCGGCTCCGACGATCTCATTTGCTACCAGGATGCCGGTGAAACGGCTCCGTCCCCCGGATTCGTTTCCGCCAGTGTCTTTGATGGCGGCACTCTGGCTGCCGGAATCTGGGTGTACCGTATCGCCAGTGTGGTGAATGGAGTGGAGTCCATCGCTGGATATCGCACGTCGGTGACCACTGACGCAACCCAGGGAACCGTGGTGCTTACTTGGGATCCGGTGCCGGGAGCCACGTATAATGTGTATCGGACCAATGTGGTAGCGGAAGCGATTGTCGGGACGGAAGACACCTTCCTGATCGCTGAGGGGGTTGCCGACACCGGTTGGACCGACGATGGGTCGTTGGCAGTTGATGAACTGAGCTTTCCCCTCGATGGCGTTGCTGCATTGCCAATTGGTTCATTGTCACGTTGGCAAACACTTGATGCAACGCTGACCACCCCACGAGAGGGCGCGGCGGGAACCGTTGTGGTCACTGACGCCGGCAGCTATATGATTATTGCAGGGGGGAGGGGAGACGGCGGCACAGACAACTATCTCGGCAGTGTGGAGTTCATTTCGGTTCTTGCGGACGGCGCGCTCGGCGACGCGACTGCAATCACTGAAGAAATGCAAACGCCGCGGGCGTTTTTGGGACTATCGTCTTCGCAGCCTCAGGGAACCAGTCCGCTGAACCCCGATCCGTTGCCGGCGGCGGCAGACACCCAGATACTGCTATTCGCAGTGGCGGGAGACGAATCATTCACGTCACCTGCGCCCAATAGCGGGTTGATGACTATCGAAGCCGCGATTCTCGATGTAAATATGTCGGCTTTGGGGGAATGGACCGTTCAGGATACGGATTTGTCGAATGGTCGCACTACCTATGCCGGCGGCTCTGTCGTGGTGGATCAGTATTTGTACGCGTTCCCAGGAGTGGATTCAGAGCAGGAAGGCGTTGATGGGGACGGAGTCGATATGGAACCGTCTCCCCTCGGTTCTCTCAGTACACGATTTGAGATCGTGACCGAAGAGCCGATTACGGATGCGAGTACCGAATTTCTGACCAACTACATGTCCTCTAATGGCGGCTTTGTGGTTCCTCGATCCTATTACGGAACGGTTCGCGTGAACTCGCATATCTACATTGTGGGCGGCAACGACGGACTTGGCCCCGTAGGCTCCATGGAACGCATTTCGCAGTAGCCGGATGCTGTGTGCTTAGAACGTGTTTCCGCCGTCACCCAGGGCGATGGCTTCAACGAAATTGAGCAGGGGGGTATCGCCTGCGGAGGCAGAGGCATCGACCGGCAAGTCACGAAGGTACCATTTCACTGTCCAGGTAGCGGATTCGCCAGCGGGAACTGATTCATACGCGCCCTGCTGTTCTACTTCCTCGTAGTTGGGGTTGCCGTACAGTTCAATCTCGCCTTCGTCTGGTGCTTCAGATCCGTCGGGAATGTCGTCAAACGTTTTTACAAATACCAGCGTCCCGTCGGTGTGCGCGAGCCAGCCGTCCGACCCGTCGGTGAACAGTTTATAGTCGCCGGAGGATTGAATTTCGCTATGATCGCACCAAACCGTGCCGTTCAATTCTTCGTTCGGATATTCGGTAAACCAGCTGGGACCGGAGGTAATGGCACCGCTCCCCATGGGGAAGAACGATAAGCCACCGCTCCGCACTCGGGTGATTTCCCACGGTGCGCCGCTCTGGGGGGCAGAACCTTCATTGGTAAAGGTGTATTCCAGAACAATCGCTTTTTCGTCGAGGTCCACGGAATAGGTTTTGGTGATGGACCAAACTACCCCCACATACGAGATGTTGCCGCTTTGCATCGTGATGCTGCCGTTCTCTTCGTCGGCACTTGCGGTGTACGGCGTGGCGTACATATCGCTCGGCGGCGGCCAGTTGCTGTTTTCAAAGCTGGATTGAGGGCTGATCAGAAAGTCAGAACCGTACAACGCGCCGATGGTATTGTCGGCGATGATTTCGGCGTCATTGAGCTGAAACGAAACGATTCGGCCGGCGTTGTCCGGTCGGGCTTCGAGGTGCCATGTGTTTCCATTGTACTCAAACTCCAGTACGTATGCGCCGTTTCGTTCAATGGGTGTGATCAGTGAAGCAGGGTCGGCGTTGCTGTCGGTATCGGCGTCGGTATCACTGTCACTATCGCTGTCACTATCGGTATCACCATCGGTATCACCATCGGTATCTGCATCACTGTCAGTATCACTGTCGGTGTCGCTATCCGTGTCAGCATCCGTATCCGAATCCGCATCTGAATCCGTATCGCCATCGGTATCTGAATCTGTGTCACCATCGGTTCCGGGGCGCACATCGGAGCCTCCGTCGTCACATCCGGTACCGCACAGTAAAATTGTTGCCAAAATAAGTAATAGAAAATTGTTCCTCATCATCTATTCCGTTCGGTTGCCCGGCAACGCCGAGACAGGAAATTATTCTGAAGGGGGTAGTGTATCACTCTGTGGTTTTGATGTCACCGAACATCAGGTATTCTGATCATTGTGCAATAATCTACTGTACCTGTGGTGTCCGGTGTTTTCGGTGTGTTATTCCTCAAAGGCGATGCAAAGGAATCGCCACCAGCCGTCGCAACTGGTAGTGTCTGACGTCAGCCACGAAGGGCCATATGAATCCAATGCGCCAAGTGTGGCATTTTGCGTGTCGTCGGTGATGGTCCAGCCGCTGCAGGCGGAAGCCAGGCCGCCGGATGAATTGCTGCCGCTCCACCAGTACGGATAAGTGTCGGTTTCGCCGCCCGTAACATTCGCCTCCATGAGTGTGGCTGACAGATCTCCAGAAAACAGATCCGTCCACGAAGACGCGATCTCTACCGTATTCGGTCCCACTACTCGACTCTCATGAGAGAATCCGAAGGTTTGCGGCATCAGTGCGATTGTATCTTCCGCCGACATGGAAATGAACATTTCAATATGATACGTATGATTTTCTCCAAAGAATGCATTGGCAGCATCTCTGCAAACACTTCGTGCGGCGCTGCGACTTCCCTCCAGCGAGTTGGGAACATTGTCGGTTGCATATAGTATTATTTCGCCGGGAGCACTCAGCGAGTCGCTTCCGGTTTCCGTGTCCACCATAGAGTCAGATGTGGTGTCGTGCTCATCGGGATCTGATTCGGAATCTGTCCCGGAGTCAGAATCGTTCGATGTGTCCGAAATGGAATCCGAGTCGGTTACGATATGGTATTCTTTTTCAAGAATTGCCTGACACGCGCACAGCAATCCGGTGACAATCAGGCAGACAATTTTTGTTTTGGAAAACATCATAGCGAAAACTCTCCGTGCAGTGCCACACCGGCGAAATGGCTACCGGTCGCAGGTTGAATTCGCACAGCCCGTTCAGACTGTTTTTTCGCGTTCGCAATGAGTAAAATACCTCCTATCGTAGCGAGCACGGCGCCGACGGGAATCAGAATATCGGTCGCGACTGCCAACCTGTCGCGGCTATTGAGCGTGTCGGCAGCCTTTGTGTCGTAGCAGATAGAACCGTTGCACATGCTGTTCAGTTCCTTTTCCTTCGAAAGCGCTATCCCTCCAGTGACAATACCCGCTGCAAGCACCACGCTGCCGGTGGACAGAATGGCGATTCCGATAGGTTTCAGCTTTGATTTCGGCAACGGATTCGCAGGGGTTGGTTCGGCAGCTTCATTCACTGTGGCTTCTGTATCAGAAGAAGGGGAGGGGGCTTCTGTCGAAGATGCGGCGTCGTCTTCTGGCCCATCTTCTGACACATGTAATGTTTTTGTTTGTCGTCCACTTAGCCGAACAGTCCTATCCAGAATTGCTTTATTGCTATGCACAACGCGAACCCGGTGCGTTGCACCGGCAGAAATCATGATAGATCCGGGCAACGGCGTTGTGCCTCGTTCGACATCATCGATATACACTACGGCGCTTTCGGGCGCTTCAATTTCAAGTGCGCCTACCAGCTCACGCAAACGTCGAATTTCTTCCATTACCTCGGCGCGTCGTTGTTCGGGTATATCGTCGCCGCCCGTTGTCAGATATTCTTCAAACGATTGCAGCGCAATTCCCGGTCGCTTCGATGCGGCTTCCGCTTGACCGATATTGTACAGAAGGCGCCAGTTCGCCTTCAGCGAATGGGCACGGCGAAACGCGGTTGCAGATTGAGGGTATTCCCCCGCTTCGTACAACCGAATGCCCTCCTGGAATGCCGCAGATGCCTCATCGTCCGGTTCATCAGCCAGTGTCGGCTGTGTGCAAAGCAATAGACAGAAAATTGATATCGGAACCCCTGGTTTCATAAAGCACTCCTGGTGATGTAGCCACCAAGTGTACTATGTGTCACACAGTCACGCAACCCGTTGCCGTGCCGATTGCTGTGCCAATTGTTGTGCACAAGCGGTATCGAAAATTAGAATTGCATGCTCAGAGAGAGTGAACGAGGGCCCATTCCAAAAGTGAATCGGGACGGCTGCTGTGCGGCTGTCGGAGCGGCGACCAGCGGTTCCAGTCGCCGGATTCGTTTATTGTATTTTAGGATTTTGATCAGCCCCGGCAGGAACAGCGCGGCTGCTGTGAGACCGCCCACTGTGGAGATGAGGATAATGCCGGTCACTTCTCCATAGTCGCCTTTGCAGTCGGTTTCGTATTGTTCTGTGAATTCATCGTAGTACTCGTGGTTGCAGAATCCGCCTTCATCCCGTGCACCGGCACGATATAGTCCAACTACACCCAATGCGGTAAAACTTAATACAAGCGGCGTGGCGACTCCGGCCAATACAATACCGGAGTTGCGTTTTGCGGTGTACTCGTCATACAGAAAATCAGCGAACCCGGCATCGAGTTCCGGTGCGTATTGCGCAACTGCGGCATATCGCTGGTATTCCCGGTCCATATTTCGTCCCATCACAGCTTCCACTTGGTGCTGAGCCGTCGGTTTCTGAACAGGCATGGGAAGTAGGGGAGGAGAGGGAACGGCCGCTTCAGCCTGCGTGGTCTGCGCGGATGCCGAGAGCGAAAATGTAAGGAACGTTACTGCTGTGCACATACTCAGCCGGAGCATTCGAAGGATATCGGCCGCCTCCTGTACATTCATTCTATGAATCATCAGTGGTACTCCAAGTAAGTTCATGTCTCCTGTAAACAACACAAATTCGTTGAATAATCAGGGCGATGATTGCTGTCTACAATACCAGAATACCAGCAAATCTGTTTTTTTTTTCTGCGATTATTTCCAGCGACTTTAGCGGTGGAGTTACGATAATTGTTGTGAGGTATTTTGGCGCAACGGGTGTTTCGCCGTTGTCCAAATCAGACCGCAGGGTGGGGGATGACTCAAGTTCTCTCGGAAGTTGCCGATATTATATATGAAGGAGAGGGGGCGCATTGAAAAAGGAGACGGAGGATGGATAAGTTTACCGCAACAGTGGAAGCCGAAACCAGGGATGCGGCGCTACAACAGGCTACTTCGGTGTTGGGCGTTTCAGCGGAGAATATGGAGTTGGTGGATGCGGGGCATGGGGTTTTCATGGCGGCGGTGAAAAACCTGGATGCGCATATCGAGGTGACGGTTTCTGATGACAATATGCAGGTTCTCCTGAAACAGGCGTATGATGCGCGTGGAGATGGTGTTCCATTGAGCCAGCCCCTTCTCGAGCAGGCGTTTCAGGCGGCGTCTGTTGTTGTTCCGCCTGCGGAAGACGCGCTTGACCGGATTCGACAGAAGGTGTTATCGGCGGACGAGTCGGAGCGATTGGTGCTGGCTGAAGGCACTGTGCCCATTGACGGTTGGGATGGGGAACTGAAGCTGCTGATACAGACAGATATTCAGGTGGGGGAGGAAGATGAACATCATCGGGTGGATTATCATGAGCGCGGGTTTGTTGCGACTGTGAAAAAGGGTGAGTTGCTGGGCAAGATGACTTTCCCGACGGAAGGACGTCCGGGGTGCGATGTATTTGGGAATGCGGTAGCCGCGCGCTCCGGCAAGAATGTGGTGTTCGAGGCTGGTGACAATGTGTCGATTTCGGAATTCGGTGAAATTCGTGCTGTTGCCGGTGGAATGATCCAATTCGCCCACAGCGTACTCAGCATCACCGAAGTGTTCGAACATTCGGGAGACGTTGATTTTCATACAGGAAACATTCACATGGAATCGGGCTCCATTCGAATACGAGGTACTGTGGCGCCCGGGTTTGAGGTGAGTGCGTCCGGCAATGTAATTGTGGGAAAAACCGTGAAAGAGGTGACTATTTACAGTGGGGGAGATATTGAACTGAAACAGGGGGGGATTGAGTCGTCTTTTACCGCCAAGGGTGCCATTTACACCCGGTTCGCGCAAAACGCGAAGCTGAAAGCCGATGGAGATGTAGTGGTGGCGAACAATTTGCACAACTGCGATGTGCTGGCCGGCGACAATGTGAAAGTTACCTCCGGAAAAGGGATTATCCGAGGCGGGCATATTGTGTGTTCAAAATGGGTCGAGGCCAAGGAGATCGGCAGCCCTAAAGAGGTGGATACACTAATCGAGTTGGGAAAGCGTACAGAAGACGAAAATGCGATTATCTCTGAGCGCGCTTCGGTAAATGAGGCGATTCAGGAGATTAATCGATTTTTGGGATGTGAAGACGGCGTGCCCGATATCACCGGAAAATCAGAAAATGAAGTGGCCGCCATTGAGAAGGTGTTGGCCACACTGAAAGAATTGCAAAAAAAACGCACTGAATTGTCCTCGCTGCTGGCCACCAAGACCAGAGAGCGACTCGTGTGCTGTGAGTTCAGGGTGGTTGTACACAAAATAGTGTATCCCGGAACTCAGATTTCAATTATGGGACGCAAATTTTTAGTGAAACAAGCACTTAGTCGATGTACCTTCGTATATGATCCGGAAAAAGATAAAATCGTTGTAGAATCCATTTAACGCACAACCGCTGCGACTGCGCCGTGATACGTGGGTAACGTACATGAGAATGTGGTTTGCTCGCAAGTGGTGAAATCACGACGTGAATGATTCGAAAAGGCGCGTTTTTTAATATGACGTGCGTTTTTGTGGCGACACGTAGGGATCATTTCGGTATGGTCTCGCCTTCGTTTGGGTTCGGCGAAAACGAAGGAGCGAATGTTGGAAAATTATGATGATATTCGGCCATATGCGGACACTGAAGTAAATGGCGTTCTTGCGCGACTAATCGCAGATAAAGAGCTGCTCGATACTGTGGCCAAAATGAAGCTGCCCAGGATGCAACCCATTATTCCGCCGCTGGCGCGTACGGTTGTGAAGGCGGCGTTGAGGCAGGAACTGTGCAACGTTGCGGATGTAAAGTCCTTTCAGCAGATTGTTAAGAAATATATGGACCGCATGATAGAGTCGACGACCAGTGATTTTTCGGTCGGCGGAATCGATGACCTGAAGCAGGGGAATGCATATCTGTTTATGAGTAATCATCGGGATATTGCTTTGGACCCGGCGTTTGTCAGCTATGCGTTGTATCACAATGATCACGAGACTGTTCGGATTGCCATCGGAGACAACCTGCTTTCGAAGCCGTTCGCATCGGATTTGATGCGTCTGAATAAGAGCTTCATTGTGAATCGGTCAGCCATCGGGCGTCAGATGTTGGCTGCGTATAAAAAGCTATCCGAGTATATTCGGTTTTCACTGCTGGAGGAAAGAGAGTCTATCTGGATAGCCCAGCGGGAAGGCAGAGCGAAAGACAGTCTCGATAAAACAGAACCCGCTATCATGAAAATGTTGTCGATGAGTCGGGACCGCAAAACTGAAACGCTGTCCGGGTTCATTTCCTCGCTTCAGTTGGTGCCGATTTCGATTTCTTATGAATGGGACCCCTGCGACGTTGCCAAAGTGATTGAGTTGAGTCACAAAGCGGACGGCGGCGTGTACGAGAAAGAAGAGCACGAGGACTTGAAGAGTATCGGCCAGGGGATTACCGGCAGGAAGGGGGCGGTCCATGTGCATTTTGGTGAAGTAGTAGCAGGGGAGTTCGAAACCCCGGAGCAGGTGGCAGACGCCGTTGACCAGCAGATATGGCGAAATTATGTGCTTCATCCGAGTAATCTGGTAGCGTACGAGATGCGATACGGAACGGTTCCTGATGTTCCGGTAGGAAAAGATGAAGAGGTGTTCGTCCTGGATAGGCATGTCGAAACGAAATCCGAGATGGAGCGTCGGTTGTCGCAGGTAGCTGAAGAACAGCGTGAACTGTTGCTGGATATTTACGCCAATCCCGTTCTTTCCAAATTGAAAAGCGCCAGATAACATTTACGCAACCTGGCGCTGTCTTCGTCGAAGTTGGTATTCCATATCCCGTTTGCATAAATCAGTTTTTGCCGTACAATAATCGGCAGCGGTCTTGTACAAAAATACAGCTAAAGGAATTAGGCATAATGAGAAAGTATCTCTTTTTCGCTTTGTTGTTATACTCTTTTAACGCGGCGGCAGATGAGACATGTTTGAAATGCCACGACAACGGGAAGTCCATTGAACAGGCGCATTCCCATTCCATCCATAAGGACATGGATTGTACCGATTGTCATACGGAAGCGGTGCTTGAAGAGGGAGAACATCCCGAGAAGATGGCGGCGGTAGCGTGCGGAGATTGCCATGACGACGCTGTCGAGACATATACCGAGCACGGGCGTGGTAAAGTGGGCGACGCCGATGTACCCAAGTGTAAAGATTGCCACGGCACACACGGAATTTTGCCGCATACAGATCCCGAATCGAAGGTTCACCCCAAGAATATGACAGTCACCTGCGGGAAATGCCATCAGAATTCGAAGTTGATTAAGAAGCATAATCTCTGGTTTTCAGATGCGGTGGAAACATATCTGAAAAGTGTTCACGGGCATGCCACCAAAGACGGTAAGAAACCCGAGGCTGCCGCATGCAACGATTGCCACTCCGCCGGAAATTCCGCACATCGAATTTTGTCGCCCGGCGATTCGGCATCGTCAATCAATCACTTCAATATTCCCGATACCTGCGGAAAATGCCATAAAAAGGAAGCAAAAGCCTACTGGAAAGGAATTCACGGCAAACTGACCGCACGGGGAGAAACCGATACGCCGATTTGCACCGATTGTCATGGGGAGCACGGAATTCTGTCGCCCGACGACAACCGCTCTCCTGTGAACGCCGCCCGATTGGCGGAAGCCACCTGTTCTCCGTGTCATGAATCCGCGCGGCTGAATGAAAAATTCAATATTCCCACCGGTCGGCTCAGAAGTTTTGTGGACACCTATCATGGGTTGAAAAGCAAGGCGGGGGATCTTACCGTGGCCAATTGCGCGTCGTGCCACGGCTATCACGATATTTTACCTCAAAGTGATCCGGAAAGTTCTATTCATCCGAGCAATCTGAAAAAGACATGTTCAAAATGTCATAATAATATTCACGAAGCCATGGCGCAAACCACGGTGCACGGGGCTCCCGGTGAGGGACGGACACCCATTGCCAACCTGGTGAAAAATATATACTTCGCATTGATATTCGCGGTGATCGGTTCGATGATTGTGTATATCGTCATCGATTTGCGAAAACTGCTGGCAGACCATTTCAATGCCAAACATCAGGTGGTTCGTATGAGCCGCTGGGCAGTGCTGCAACATTCTCTGCTGATGTTGTCGTTTACCGTGCTGTGCGTTACCGGATTCGCGCTGCGCTTTTCGGGAAGCTGGTGGGAGGATATTCTGTTCGGATGGGAAGGCGGCGCGCCCATGCGCGGATTGATTCATCGGGGTTCGGCGATGGTGTTTGTGTTCACTGTCATTGTTCATGTGGGCTATTTGTTCACGGCGGAAGGCCGTTCCTTCATGAAGGGGATGCTGCCTCGCTGGATGGATGTCACTCAGGCGCTGCAGATGGTCAAATACAATGTGACCGGCAAAGGCGAACATCCGCGGTTCGGGCGCTTCAGCTATGTGGAAAAGGCGGAGTACTGGGCCCTGGTATGGGGCACGGCGATTATGTCGATGACCGGTTTCTTTCTGATGTTAGATAATGTCGCCGCGAGCATGTTCCCGAAGGGATTGCTCGATGTATTGCTAATCATCCATTATTACGAAGCCTGGTTGGCGTTACTGGCCATAGTGGTGTGGCATTTGTATTCCGCGGTATTCCGACCTTCGGCATACCCGATGAATCCGGCCTGGATTACCGGAAAAATGCCGCTTAAGATGTACAAAGAAGAACACCCCGCCGATGAAGAAACCATAAAATCCACCACCGAGAAGTAATTCGGCGACATCTTTCACATGTTGTCCCCAATGGGGCGGCCGATAAACATCGCTGTTTTTTTGGTGTATGGGGTTAGGTGTAGTACAATGTAGGTCTATGGAGGTGTAAGATGAGAATCGAAAGAAGAATGAATAGAAGTCAGAATGTGTATGAAGCCCTGGAACTGCAGCTGGCGGCGTCGCTGAAACGGGCGAATTTTCAATCTGTGATACTGGCTGAAGATCAGGGATTTCCGGTTGCCGGAGTCGGTGAAATGCGTGAAGGCGAAGAAGTGGCCGCTTTGGCGCCGAGTCTGGTCCCCGGAAAAAGTATATGGCAGGGCAAAGTGCTGCTGGACAGCGGTGCGGAACAGACGGTAACCATTGCGCCGCTCAAAACTGAAGCCGGAAATTTGTATTTGTGCGGAATCGGCGGGAAGCCGACTCAAATCATCGATGAATTGCTTTACAGCTGCCAAGGCGTGAACCGCATTCTGGTGTAATCAAGTCCGCTACTTTGTTTCTTCGTCCACGTATGGTCCGCGTCTATTTCAGTCCGCGTTTTTCGAGAAGCGGTTCAATACTTGGCTCTTTGCCCCTGAATTTTTTGTACAGCTCAATGGGGTCAGCCGTATTTCCCCGGGTGAGAATATTGTCGCGATACGCGGCTGCGGTTGCGGTGTCAAAGAGGGTGCGTTGTTCCTTGAATGCCGCAAACGCGTCGGAGTCGAGTACCGCGCTCCAGATGTAGCTATAGTATCCGCTGGAGTATCCTCCGGAGAAAATGTGAGCAAAGTAGGGGCTCCTGTAACGCGATACAATCTCATCCGGCAGGTGAATATCGGACAATGCGTTGTCCTCAAACTCGTTTACATCGATGTCTGAAGGGGCCTCAGTGAGCGTATGCCATTTCATGTCGAGGAAGGAAGCCGCCAGATATTCGACGGTTTCAAATCCCTGATTGAAATGGGAGGCCGCTTCGAGTTTTTTGATAAGCGCATCAGGAATGATCTCTCCGGTCTGATAGTGTTTGGCGTAGGTGGTGAGCACTTCTTTTTCAACCGCCCAGTTTTCCATGAATTGAGAGGGCAGCTCCACAAAGTCCCTCGGTACGTTGGTTCCCGATAACGACGGATAGGTGACATTGGAAAGCAATCCGTGCAGCCCGTGGCCGAATTCGTGAAACAGCGTTTCCACTTCTTCGAGACTGAGCAGCGAGGGGGCGTCCTTGGTGGGACGTGGAAAATTAAATACATTCACGATTACCGGGTGAATCATTGCGCCGTCGCGCTTTTCCTGTCCCCGGAATTCGGTCATCCACGCGCCTTGCTGTTTGCCGGGCCGGGGAAAATAATCCAGATACAGCAGGCCCACATGATCTCCCTCTGCGGATTTCACTTCAAAGGTTGTTACGTCGTCACTATAGATGGGTAAGTCAGTTCTTTTCTCGAACTGAAGTCCAAATAATTTTGACGCCACATCAAATGCGCCCTGCTGCACGTTCTCAAGTCTGAAATACGGACGCAGCTCGTTTTCATTTAAATCATATTTTTCGGCGCGGAGTTTTTCCGTGTAATAGAACCAGTCCCAGGCCATGAATTGCTCTTTGGGGTAGTCTTTGCGGAACACTTTTTTCAGCGCCTTCAATTCTTTTTCCGCGGCCGGTAATGCGCCGTTCCACAGCTTTTGAAGCAGCTCGTCAACTTTGTTCGGCGTTTGGGCCATGTTCATCTCGAGAATGTAATTTGCATGGGTGGGGTATCCGAGTAATTTGGCGCGCTCCAGACGCAGCGTCACCATTTCGAGCAACGTGGCTTTGTTATCGTTTTTGTCGTTGTGATTTCCTTTCTCGGTATAGCCGCTGAACATGGTTTTTCGGTGTTCCCGATGTTCGGCGTACTGCATAAAGGGAATCCAGCTAGGCTTATGGAGGGTGAATTTCCATTTTCCTTCTTTTCCCTCCTGTGCTGCTTTTTCGGCCGCCGCATCGATTACCGCCTTGGGGAGACCGGCCAGCTCTTTTTCGTTCTCAATGATCAGTTTGAACTCGTTGTTTTCAGCCAGCAGGTGATCACCGAACTGAACGCTCAGCACAGATAGACGGCCGTTGATTTCGGTCAGCTTTTTTTTGTCGTCATCGCTGAGCAGCGCGCCTCCACGAACAAAGTCCTTATATGTGAGCTCCAGCAGTCGCTGTTGTTCCGGCGAGAGTTCCAGCGATTCGCGTTCCTGGTAGATTCTCTGAATTTTCGCGAATAGTCTGGGGTTCATCGAAATACGGTCGGCATGAGCGGACAGTTTGGGTGCCACCGTTTTGGCGACTTCCTGAACTTTGTCGTTGGTGTCCGCGGATTGCTTGGCAAAAAATACCAGCGCCACCTTGGTGAGCAGAGCGCCTGAGTAATCAAGCGCTGCAACCGTGTTATCGAATGTCGGACTAACTTTGGCATCGGCAATCTCGGCGACTTCCGCGTCATGAATGCGCATCGCTTCCTCGAACGCCGGCTCGTAATCGTCATCGGTGATTTCAGTAAACGGTGGAACGCTGAACGGGGTGTTGAATTCGGCAAGCAGCGGGTTCTGGGGGGGGGGAGAACTGGGTTCTGATTTCTGTTCTATTCTTTTCGTGGTCAAGGTCGCTGTCTCCTTTGTCTGTGTCGGTGCGCTGCCGCACGAAGCGAAAGTTGCACTCAGAAGCACTGTTATTACCGGTTGAACAAATTTCATACAAACTCCTAACCTTCGGTAGTTGTTTTATACCGCACAACATAATGCAGCCTTTGACAAATGTCATGCGCGAATCACAATTCTGTCGAGCGGTACTGTCGGATAGACACGGAACAATCGGGAATAAAATTTTTAGAATACGCGCTTTGGGTGTATGTACAAACGAATCACAACGGCAATGGATATTGCCCGACAACGGATTTGGCGGAGTATGCGCGATTGGATGACAACTCTTCGAGAAAAAATGCCCGCTGACGTCTCTCGCAGGGCGAAGGCAATTGTCGTGTTCGGCGGCGCTGCGGTTTGCGCTGGTACGTGGTACGGGCTTGCTGCAAACGGATATATTTTCGCCAAAACCAATAGTGTGATTTTTTCTCGTATTGAAGATGTACCTACCCAAGATGTGGCCATTGTTCTCGGCGCTCGGGTATACGAAGACGGAACGCCGTCCGAGATTCTGCAAGACCGGTTGTGGGCGGCCAAGCGATTGTATGATGCGAAAAAGGTGACAAAGATTATCGTGTCGGGGGATCATCAGGCCAAGGAGTACGACGAACCGAAAGCGATGTATCAGTTCCTGGTCGGGAACGGCGTGCCGGCGTCACGAATTTTTTTGGATCATGCGGGGCTTCGAACCTTCGATACAATGGCGCGCGCGGCGAAAGTGTTCGGGGTAAGACGCGCGGTGATATGTACCCAAAAATTTCATCTCGCCCGTTCGGTGTATCTGGCGAAAACCCAGGGGATCGACGCAGTGGGGTTGACGAGTGATTTGCGAAGGTACCGCCATCACAGCGTAAATCTGGCGAGGGAGTTTGTCGCCCGAAGTGCAGCATTGCTCGATGCACACGTGTTTCATACCGAACCGCGCCATCTCGGCGAACCGATTTCCCTGAACAGCGATGGACATGTAACCCACGATTTCCCGTAGGGGGAAGAACCGTTTTTACGCCTCACACAGACAGCCGGGCGACGCGGGGAGGGAAAACGCTGCGCCGGGGAAGGCTTTGACAAATTGATATTCATCGTTGAGTATATAGATGTCAGAGTCGGTTGTCGGTGATGATGTGTTGAAGCTGTTGTCCACTTCGATCATTGGAACATGAGCCGCGAAAATGTGAATCGACATGAATGAAGAAACACTCAGCGAATCAACGACGGTTCCATTTTCATCGAGAACAGCGGCGAAGGCGTGCCATTCGTTTTCGAACGCGTCGCAGATGCCGGGGCTGGTAAAGACCAACGTTTTTTTGTTTGACAGTTCAAATCGGGACCATTCCTGATATTTCACGGCGTTGTCACATCTCGTGTCGTCTACTGCGGGTGTATTCCGATATGGAATCTGTAGACATATTTTTTTTCGGGCATCCGGTGACATTTCGGGGACGGCGTGCGGCAGAGAATCCGCGGGCACTTCATATCCGAGGTAGACAAGCAGAGAATCCCGTTGGTTGTAGGGGATTTGCGATAGCGCTTTTCGGGTTGTCATTGACCGATCGGATTCGAGATTCAGCGAGAGCAGCCATTCGACATCGCCGGATTGCGCAGACAAAAGCTCTATGCCGAATTGTTCGTGTTGCGCATCGCGATAAATGCTTCGCACCTCCCATGTGTCTTCCCGGGAAACATCATCCGTAAAGGTGGTGTGATACATGGTGCGATTCCAGGTGTCGATGAGCGTATGGTTTTGAGTGGTGTACGCGCATGCGCCGGGGCAATACTCACTAGTGGTTCTGCTCGTCAGAATAAATCGCTTGGAGTGGGTTGCGATGGAACGATGCCCCTGAACCATTCGGCGGCGGTTTCCGTGACTATCGATTTGCTCCAGCCAGGCGGGCGTCGCGGATGACCCCTGGTAAACACAATTGTCGCAGTGTTCGGTTTTGGAAACCCAGAACGAATGGTCGGTCACTGTGACTATCGGGTCATCGGTCAGTTCCATGGGGCTGCGTTTGGCGCCGCGTGTACCCAGCAGCTCGACTTCGGACAGCGCCATTTCGGCAGAATCCGCCGGTAGATGTGAATCGATCGCCTGCAGTGACACAACCTGAGTGGAAACGCAATTCGGAAAAACGATGTACTGATAGTTGTAGCGTCGAAGCAGCTCAACGGTTGTCACCCCCTGATCTGTATGTACGTTCATCGTTTTGGTGTACCCCTGCTGCTGGGCTGATTGCTGATCACTGCCTACAGTGGCAAACAGGCGAATCGCGCAGATGTCGGCAGGTTGCGACATGCGCAGGGTATACACACAGGCGGAGTCCTTTGACATATCGCACGTCCATGCGGTCAGAAGATTGTCGTCGCGCGCGTTGAGAGCGCGCCCTCTGTTTGAAGAGCTTACTGGTGTCGCGTCTATTCCGTACCATATCCGTGTGTTGGGGAGGGGGATGCTGGGGACCACCGTTGCCGAACCTGAATACTTTTTATTCGTTGTAAAAACCGATTCCTCATTTTGCGTAGAGACAGCAGATTTCACTTCGGTGGAGGATTGTTCAGACGGTTCATCTGCTACGCTCAAAGAATGATCTGAATTGCTTTCAGTTCGGCGTTTTTGAATTTCACCGCAACCACTGCTGCAGCCGATGATGTCGATGACGAATCCTGTTATTATTGACCAGCGGAATATTTGGTTCATCTGATGTCTCCGGGGTTGTGAATATATACGGACACTTTCGTTTTCTCATACAACAACATTTGGGTACAGACTGAATATTCCGAATGAGACGGATATGTTGTTGCGGGTCGGCGCTCTGCGGCGGGAGTGGTTTCGTTGCGTTCGAAACTGTTCAGATTGGTTCACTCGACGACAGATATGCTTTCAATACAGCGCAAGACTTGTTAGCATTTGAACAAATGGTATATTTCACGAATCACAAATATTGGAAAGTTCCATTTGTGCAGTTGCCAGGGGATCGAATGAGTACATCAACGGAATATAATGGTCGCTGTTTTGATACGTTCGAGAGTCAGAAAAAAATGCTCGATCATATCGTCGAAGTGGTCTTGGTGATTGATGCGAACAGAACGGTTCGCTTCCATAACGCGAGTATTGAGCGACTTTTCGGGTGGACGCCGCAAGAAGTGGTGGGGAACAATGTCCTTGACTATATTCACCCTGACGACATCGCGAGCGCCCGGATTTTTCTGGACGGTGTGATGGCGACGCCCGGTCAAATGAGTACTGAAGAGTTCCGATATCTGACGAAAGCCGGAACCTACAAATGGATTCAGTTTCACGCGGTGAATATGCTGGATGACCCCGACATACGCGGGGTGCTCGGAAATTATAACGATATTACCATCCGAAAAGATGAAGAAGCGAAACGGCTCGAAGCGTTTGATCTGTTGACCAATCTGGCGAAATTGGTGCCCGGGGTGATTTATCAGTATCGGCTGGACCCCGACGGCCAATCGGCATTTCCGTATGCCAGCCCCGGAATGATAGATATTTACGAGGTAACCCCTGAAGAGGTGCGCGAAGATGCGTCGCCGGTATTTTCGCGACTTCACCCGGAAGATATCGAAGCGGTCAGCTCCAAAATTATCGAATCGGCGCGAACGCTCGAGAATTTTTATTGCGAATTTCGGGTGATTCTTCCCGAGAAAGGGCTGCAGTGGCGCTGGTCGCAGGCGTTCCCCGAGCGCATTGAAAACGGCGGCACCTTGTGGCACGGGATTATCATGGACATTACCGAACGCAAGGAAGCCGAAGCGGAACAGGAAAAACTCAAGCAGCAATTGACCCAGTCACAGAAGATGGAATCTGTCGGCCGTTTGGCCGGCGGCATTGCCCATGACTTCAATAATATGCTGGGGGTCATGATGGGGCATGCCGAAATGCTCCTCGATCAGGTTCACGAGGACAACATCTGTCATCAGGGGTTGAGCCAGATACTATTCGCGTCACAGCGCTCCGCGGATTTGACACGTCAATTGCTTACATTCGCGCGGCAGCAGACGATTCGTCCGGTTGCAGTGCAGTTGAATGAAGTGATTACAGAAGCCAGAACTATGCTGACGAGATTAATCGGCGAGGGAATTCATATCGATTTGAAACTGGCGGGCGATTTGGGACTGGTGGCGTTGGATCCCGGACAACTACAGCAAATCCTTATTAATTTCAGCGTGAATTCCCGCGACGCGATGGACGGCAGCGGAGCGATACGAATTGAGACCGCCAACGATTCGTTCGAGAGCATCGCGGTAGAGAATGATGAGGGGCCAAGCGAGGGAAGCTTTGTTCGACTCACTTTTACGGATACCGGTCCAGGGATGTCGCCGGAAGTTCGAAAAAACCTGTTCGAACCGTTTTTCACGACCAAGCCCCTGGGGCGGGGAACCGGGCTGGGGCTGTCAACGGTGTACGGCATTGTCAAGCAGAACAACGGGTTCATTCGCGTGGATAGCGAGCCGGGTAAGGGTGCGACGTTTCACGTATATTTCAGGGAGCATATTCCTTCTTTAGAGAAGGCTGTATCATCGAGTGACAAGGAGCCTGTCTACCTGGACAATGCCACTATTCTGTTGGTTGAGGACGAACCGATATTGTTGTCGATTGTCACAAAAATGTTGGAAGGGGCCGGGCACACGGTATTGCCCGCGAACAACCCCAATGAAGCGATCGAAATCGCCCGCGTTAAAGAAGGCGAGATACATCTTCTGCTGAGCGATGTGATCATGCCGGGGATGAACGGGCGCCAGTTGGCCGATATAATTGTGGAACTGCGCCCCCGCATTCGCTGCACGTTTATGTCGGGCTATACGGCGGATGTGATTGGCCCCCATGGTGTGTTGGACCGCAACATCATGTTTATTCCCAAGCCGTTCACCAAACAGCAGCTTCTCGGCAAAGTTAAGGAAAGTTTGGGTGTGCGGTTGAAAGTGTGGTAGCCCCCAACTGATAGCCTCGTCGCAATGATTGCATTCCCGTTTTCATGTCTTACATTTCCAGCATGGTTGATTACGGAACGGGATTCCCGTTGTACATAGAAACGAGGCAATTGCATGGAAGAACAGATCATGGAAACATTGAAACAGGTATACGACCCCGAGTTGGATATATCGGTGGTGGACCTGGGATTGATACGCAAAATCGACATTTCGGCAGAGGGCGATGTGAAAATCGATATGACGCTTACCAGCCCGGCATGCCCTATGGCGCCGCAACTGATTGAAGCGGTGAAACATATGGCCGGAAAAGCGGAGGGTGTGCAGAATGTCGATGTGCACATGGTGTTTCGCCCCCCATGGAACGCCAACACCGACCCCACCGACTCGGGCAAATTCCAACTGTCAATGCTGTGAAGCGTTAACCACATTGCGGCCAGTCTCTGATTGATCAACGCTGCCAAACCGCCGCGGATGTCGCACACTGGGGTGTTCAGGAAACCGTGTCGCCTGGCAGGGTGTCGCCGAGGACTTCGGCCAGTTCAAGACGGTTTTCTTTCCCGCCGGCGGCCAGAACCATGCCTTCCGACAGTCCGAATTTCATTTGGCGGGGTTTCAGGTTGGCAACGACAATGACGTTCTTGCCGATAATTTCTTCGGGGTTTTCAAACCGTTTGCGAATTCCGGCAAACACCTGGCGCGGTTTTCCCGCACCGATATCCACCTGCAATTGAAGGAGCTTGTCGGCGCCTTCCACCAGCGACGCTTCTTTGATGGTACCGACCCGCAAGTCGAGTTTGGCAAAGTCATCGATGGTGATTTCTGCCGGTGCCGTACTATCGGTTTTCTTTTGATTTTTCGCCGGTTGCGGTTGCTTTTTCTGGCCTCGATTGGCGCTTCCCTGGTTTTTTTCAATTTTGGCCCAGGAATCGCGCAACGTGACCGTACGGTTGAAAATGGGGGTCTCCGGTGTGAAATCATACCGGTCCGCCACAAAGTATCCGATGCGTTCAAATTGAATCCGTGCTTCGGGTTTCAATTCACGGATATACGGTTCCGCGTAGCAACCGGTGAGTATTTCGAGTGAATTGGGATTCAGGTTTTCGAGCCAGTTTTGTCCTTCTTCTACTTTGTTGGGATTTTCCACATTGAACAATCGGTCATATTGACGAACCGTGATCTTCTCCGCGTGTCTGGCGCTCACCCAATGGGAGGTGCCCTTTACTTTACGACCGTCCGGCGCATTGCCGCCACGGGACTCCGGGTCCCAGGTGCAGATGAGTTTCTCCACGTTGCCGTTTTGATCTTTGACCACTTCTTTGCATGTGATCAGACAGGCGTATCGAAGCCGAATCTCTGTACCCGGGCTGAGTCGGAACCATTTTTTGGGCGGGTCTTCCTTGAAGTCGTCTTGTTCAATGTACAACTCTCTGCAGAACGGTATCTGACGGGAGCCCCAGCGATCGTCTTCCGGGTGAAGCGGCGCTTCGAAAAATTCCTCCTTATCTTTGGGATAATTTTCGATTTCGACTTTCAGCGGATTGATTACGCCCATCAACCGGGGCGATGTTTCATTCAGATCTTCACGCATCACGTGTTCGAGCAGTGCGATGTCCGCCACATTTTCGCGCTTTGCCATACCGATGCGATCACTGAATTTGCGCAAGGATGAGGGCGATACTCCTCGGCGTCGCATTCCGCAGATTGTCGGCATGCGCGGGTCGTCCCAGCCATCCACATGGTTCTCTTTGACCAGCTGGAGCAGTTTGCGCTTGCTCATGACCGTATAGTTCAGATTCAGTCGGGCGAATTCAATCTGTTGTGGATGATGCACCGGCAACTGCTCCAGAAACCAGTCGTAGAGCGGACGATGGTTTTCAAACTCGAGGGTACAGAGGGAATGGGTGATACCCTCGATAGAGTCTTCGAGCCCATGGGCCCAGTCATACATCGGGTAAATGCACCATTTGTCGCCGGTGCGGTGATGTCTGGCATGGCGAATGCGGTACACAATCGGGTCGCGCAGATTCATATTGGGCGACTGCATGTCGATTTTGGCACGCAGACAAATCTCGCCGTCTTTGTACTCGCCGGCTTTCATTTTTTCAAACATCTCGATGTTTTCATCGACCGGACGATCGCGATAGGGGCTGTTTTTTCCCGGAGTATTGAAATCACCGCGATATTGGCGAATCTCATCAGGTGTGAGCGATTCCACATACGCCTTCCCGTCTTTGACCAGGGTCATGGCATGGTCGTACATCGCATCGAAATAGTCTGATGCGAAGTACAGTCCATCCCATTCAAACCCGAGCCAGCGAATGTCGTCTTTTATCGCTTCTACATACTCGGTTTCCTCGGTTTCCGGGTTGGTGTCGTCAAACCGCAGATTACAGATGCCGTTGTATTTCTTCGCAACGCCGAAATTCAGGCAGATGGATTTCGCGTGTCCGATGTGCAGATAGCCGTTGGGCTCCGGGGGAAATCTCGTCGCAACTTTCCCGGCGTTTTTTCCGGCTTTCAGGTCCGCGTCGATGATGTCTTCAATAAAATTGGTATGAACGGTGTCATTGTTCGCTTCGCCGCTGTCTAGTTTAGTTTCGTCGCTCATAGTCGTTCTCCTGTAGTGGCCGGAATCAGTTTTCCCATTTTCACGCCGCTCGTTGAGGTAAGCGTGTTTCCGAGGGCTGAAATATGTTTGGCCTTACCTTTCAGCAACAATACTTCGAGGCAATTGTTTTCATCCATATGTACATGAGTTGTGGAGATGATCAAGTCGTGGGCGTTGTGTTGCAGATGGGTGAGCTTGTGACTCAAGTCGTGACTGTCGTGGTCGTACACAATAACTGCCACCGCCACCTGGATGGCGTTTTCGTCTGCTTCTTTCCACTCTTTTTTGATCAGCTCCTCGCGAATCATGTCCCGGACGGCTTCAGAACGGTTGTTGTAGCCCCGCTCCGCAATCAGCTCGTCAAATTGTTCGAGCAATTCTTCATCTAGAGAAATACCGATTCGATTCAGCATGATACGCTCCGATCCATTGAATTATCTGGTGAAATATCTGGGGGGCACCGGTAGGCGTCCCGAGGGATTTGGATATTGATACTTCGGCCGCCCGAGGGCAATTACCGCGTACACGGTTTCAGCTTCGGGTATTCCGATGACCTGCGCGATACGGTTGTCGCGTTTCATCGCTTCTACCGCGAAACCGATAAGGCACGATCCGATACCCATGGCGTGTGCACCCAGGCAGATATTCTGGGATGCCAGCAGCGCATCGTCATGAGCGCAGAAAGCACCGGGGCTCATGCTTACTATGATAGCGCCGGTAGCCCCGTGGAAGAGCAGGTCTTTTTTTTCAACTTCCCACGCGGTAAGACTTTCCTGTACCTGGCGATAATAGCGACGGTAGTACTTCCCCAGAGCGTCTTTTAAAAATAATTTTGCGTACAACCGCAATGCGGGGTTTTCCGCCTGCCTGTTCAGCTTTTTATAAAACCGGCCGATGGCATCCGCATAAGCTTCGACCGATGAACGATTGGGAATCACCGTGAATTTCCATTTTTGCGCATTTGTGCCAGAGGGTGCCCATTGCCCGAAGGTAATCAGATTTTCAAATTCTGTTCGGGTGAGTTCATCCTTTTTATAATTGCGACATGAACGGCGATGCATCACGGTATCAAACAATTGGCTGGTAACTGCGTTCAGTTCCCCCTGAAGCGTGGGTACGACCAGGTCGTCGACGGTGACTGCCTGCTGGGCGCAGACGGCTGCGCACTGACCGCAATGCATCGATTTTTTTCCGGTAACGACGGCTTTGCTGTCGATGAGTTCAATTGCGTCGTAGGGGCAGACGGCCACGCATTTGCCGCAGCCGATGCACTTCTCTTTTTCTATCGTGGTTGTAATTTCGTAACCCATGGACCATTAATGACAAATCGGTTCGCACAGTTGAAGTTATTTTTTTATAAAATGCACTTTTTTTGAATAACCGCACTAAATATCGCTTCCAATATGTCGTTATTCATTTCAGGAACAGGAAAGTTATCTGAAATATTTTTTGAACCTTGACCGTTCCAGAATTGATGACCACGTTTGAAGCGGAGTATGTATGATGAAAGCATTGTTACTATATTTTTTAATTGGAGCCATTGTCTCCGTGTGGACGGCCATCAATCAGGTGCAGATACAGGCGGAAAATCCGGATGAAGAAGGAACCGTAGGGTCATATGTGGCAGCGTATGTTCTCATCGCGCTGGCATGGCCCGTGTCAGTAATTGTTTCTATTTACTCGCTGGTTTCCAGTATTTTCGTGAAAGATTCCTAAGTTAAGACCAGTACGCATTTCTTTGGCCTCACGTGATCGATACCTGCACGACACAATCTTTCTATTCTCGGTAAAAAATGATGTTTTCAAAGCGTTCGGTTGCGGTTTTCGTTGCACAAGCAGCATGCTCTGGTATTGTGCGGGCGGAATTTTAAGCTGATTTCAGCGTGGAGAAAAGCATGACCGAAGAAAACTTTGAAGAGATGTTGAATGAGTCGTTCGCTGCCGATGCGGGCGTGTCGATTGGTGAAAAACGAACTGCCCGAGTTGTTTCCATCGGGGCGGAATACGTCTTTCTGGATTTGGGAACCCGTTCGGAGGGGATGGTAGTGCGCGACGAATTGGAGCGCGATGGTGAAATTACTGTTGCCGTGGGAGACGCTATCGAAGTGGTGACCTCTGCGATTCGCGACGGAGCGGTGATGTGTGCCACAAGACTGGGGCAGGGAAGTGTGGAACGCACGGATGACTCAGCGGCGCTGGTGGCGCAGTTACAGGATGCCTTTGACGCGGGATTGTCTGTGGAGGGAAAAGTCAAGGAGACCAATAAGGGTGGCTTCAACGTGGATGTATTCGGTATACGCGCGTTTTGTCCCATATCACAAATCGACATCACTTATTGCGATACCCCTGATGAACACGTGGGGCGCACGTACGAATTTTTGATTACACGTATTGAAAACGACGGCCGAAATGTGGTGGTCAGTCGCCGTGCGCTGCTGCAGAAAGAAGCCGACGCGCAAAAAGAAAAGGTTTGGGAAACCCTCCATGACGGACAGGTGCTGGACGGGAAGGTTGCCTCACTCCAGCCGTACGGCGCCTTTGTGAATATCGGTGGCGTGGAAGGGTTGCTTCATATTTCTGAAATTTCACATACGCGTTTGAAACACCCAGAAGAAGTGCTTGAAAAGGGGCAGGCGCTGAAGGTGCAAATTAAAGAATTGAACAGCCAAACCAGAAAGATATCATTGAGTCTGAAATCTCTGCTCGAAGATCCATGGGACGAGTTTGTGGCCACCACGACAACCGGGGCGGTGTTTAATGGGCGCGTGGCAAAGATTGCCGATTTCGGTGCATTTGTGGAGCTGGCAGATGGAATTCAGGGGTTGGTGCATATTTCTCAAATGAAGACCGCCGGACACGCGAGCAATCCGCGCTCCATCGTGTCGGTAGGGCAGGTGGTGGAAGTGCGCGTTCTCGAAGTGGACCCGCAGAGTCGCCGTGTGTCACTGACATTGGTGGATAAAGAAGCCGAGCAGGAAGAAGCCAATACTGAAGCATTCCGCGCGTCTCAAAATCAAATGAACGCGTCGTCCGCCTCTATGGGAACGCTGGGCGATTTGCTTGGAAAATCGTTGAAAAAATAGTACATTTCTGTTTCCGCTCATTCTCTTTCAGTTGTCATTGCACTGATTTATGTCACATTTTGAGTAGTCTCCGTGAACGTAGCCCAATCGTTGCATGCATGAGAAGGAGTGCGGCAGTGAATATTTTAATTGTGGAAGACGATTTTTTCAGCCGGGTGTTGTTGAATGAAATTCTAATCGGGTATGGATCGGTTCATCCTGCGGCGAACGGTCAGGAAGCATTGGAAGCGTTTGAAGCTGCTATGTCATCGGAACGATATTACCAGTTGGTCTGCTTGGATATTGTACTGCCGGATATTGACGGCCATGTCGTTTTAAAGCGACTACGAGAAATTGAGCAACGGCATCTGTCGAAGCTTCCAGGGACGTGTAAAATTCTGATGACCACTTCGCTGAATGATCCCTCCAATGTGATGCAATCGTTTCGAGAACAGGCAGACGGGTACCTGGTGAAGCCGTTCGACGAAAGAAAGCTCGTAAAATACCTGAAGGATTTTGGTTTGCTCAGTGTTCCGCCTGCCGGCGCCGGGAACTGACTCTGCACCACCGTTTCTTTTCTTTACACAATTTACATGCCAAGTGACGTCAATAATTTAAGTTTTTTCTGTATTTGGCCGATACATTAAGGGAAGTGCCCGTAATGCGGGGTTGGATTTGTCGAGGCCACGAGATGGAAGCAGAAAAAAGTGAATTATTGCTGATTATTGATGACGATTTATATGTGCGTGAAAGTATCAGCATGTATTTTGAAGATTTGGGGTACGAGGTGCTTGAGGCGGAGAACGGCGCCGTGGGCTTGGATTTATTTCATGAACGTCAACCCGATATGGTGTTTTGCGACTTGCGGATGCCGGAGATGGATGGTCTGGACGTGCTTCAGCACATCTCATCGGTTTCACCGGAAACTCCGGTAGTGGTGATTTCCGGTGCGGGGCGAATTCAAGACGTGGTGGATGCGTTGCGTCGCGGCGCCTGGAACTTTATTACCAAACCGGTTGAAGATATGGCGGTGTTGGGTCACGTCGCCTCCCAGGCGCTTGAGAAGGCGAGGCTGCGGCGCGAAAATCGTCGGTATCATCAATACCTGGAAGATGAAGTGGTTCGTCGGACAAGACAGTTGGCAAAGAGCACTGCGCAGGCCAAGGTGCTGGCCGAAGAGGCGAAAGCGGCCAGTCGGGCCAAGGGAGAGTTTCTGGCGAATATGTCACATGAACTGAGAACCCCTCTAAACAGTATTTCAGTTCTTTCTCGTGTGTTGGCCGAAAACCGGGAAGGCAATCTGTCAGACAAGCAGCTGAAGATGCTCGATCAGATTTCGTCTTCCGGTTATGAGCTGCTTGGATTGGTGAACGAGGTGCTGGAGGTGACGAGGCTTGAGTCGACTGAACTTCGTCTTGACATGAAAATGATTTCTGTGCAGAAATTTGTTCACAAGATTGAGCGGATCATCTCTCCTCTGGCATGGGAAAAGGGGTTGTCTTACAGTATTGAGGTGGCTGACGATGCGCCGGAAACTTTCTTCTCGGACACGTTGAAGGCCTCCCGTATTGTGCGAATTCTCATCAGCAATGCGGTGAAGTTCACGGCCGAAGGAACGATAACGATTCGGGTCGAACCGGCGCCGATGTGTGAGGCGATGACCGGGCGTGAGTACGCTGCCGGAGAAGCGCTACTGGTTCACGTTATCGACACGGGAATCGGAATCGCACCCGAGCAGCAGCAACAGATTTTCAATATGTTCAAGCAGGCGGATAGCGCGGATACCCGTCACTATCAGGGAACCGGTCTTGGACTGACCATTGCTTCGCGCTTCGCTGCAGCGCTTGAAGGAGATATTTGGGTGAAGAGTGCTCCGGGTAAGGGAAGTCAGTTCAGCGTGTTGTTCCCCGTGCAGTCCGATATTGATTCTCGCGAAATAAAAGTAATTTCCAGAGCCCCGACGGCAGCGCATGTGACAGAAGAATCATTGTTTGGGTTGACGCATCCGCTGTTTAACGGAGAGAAAGTGCTGGTTGCCGACAGCGATATGCGGTTGGTGTTCAATATGAGCGCAATGTTGGAAACCATCGGCGCTGAAGTGAATATTTCGAGTTCGGTGTCCGGTTTGATGCAACGCCTGAAGTCTACGGAGCAGTTGGATTTAATTGTATTGCACCAGCGACTCCTCGTCGATGAATTATATGATGCGTTTGAACGGATAGATATGAAGATTCCGCCGATTATCGTGGTGCTTGATGACGAACCGACTGCGATTACTCGGGAGCAGGATAGGGCGCCGATGTTTTTTGTGGACCCGCCTCTCACAGCAATGAAAGTTATTCCATTGATTAAAGAAATTCTCTGGTAGATTAAATCGAATATGTTTAACCTGCGACTCCATATTGCATAGTTCACAAATAATCATTACTCTGCCTTCATGAAATCAACGATTTATACAAGAACCGGTGATCGAGGGACGACGTCTCTCGCGGACGGAACAACATTACCGAAATACGCATTGCGGCTGGAGGCGTACGGAACTATCGACGAAGCAAACGCCCATGTGGGTCTCGCTATGGCGACAATTCGGGATATTGTCGGCGATGATACCGATTCGGGCTCTGAAAGTGCATTGTGTGCGCCATTTCACGACCTGTACCGCAAGCTTCACTTTTTGTCGAACAGACTCTTCAATTGTTCATCGCTTCTGGCACACGGAACGCTGGTTCCTCCTTTGGATTTGCGATTGTCAGTTTCCGATGTGGCAATTCTCGAACAGTCGATTGATGTGTTTGATGAGCAATCGGGTGCGCTGCATGGATTTATTTTGTGCGGCGGCACAACCCTCGCCGCACGATTGCATATCGCGCGAACGGTAATACGCCGTGCAGAAAGGTTGGTGTGTCGTTTGTTTGAAGAGGATGGCGGCGACGAAACGGTATTTCAATTTATCAACAGAACATCCGATTTTCTGTTTGCTGCTGCGCGGTATGCCAATTTTCTGCTCGGAGAGCGCGACGTGTTGTGGCAGAAATCAATTTTGTTACCAGAAATTTCGTAGTGTACGAATTTCATAATTTTTTGCCTTCCTAAATAAAAATATTCAGAGTGTTAATTTATTGTCATTCCGCCCGATTAGAACAGTATTAATCAGAAAAATAAAGGACTGACCCTGAAATCATGGGAGGATTCATGACTGACAAAGTGGGTGTATTTCTTTGCAAGTGCAGTGACAATATTGCCGCACGCGTCGATATTGAACAGCTTTCTGCAGAATTAAAACTCGAGGAAGACGTCGCTTTTGTGAAGAGTCATGAACTGCTTTGTGCGGGGCATGGACAGGAGTTTTTCGAAGAAGCATTGAAAAACAGCGACATATCGAGAGTGGTGGTTGCCGCCTGTTCACCCAAAGACCACGAATCGACCTTCCAGAAGTGCATGAATCATGTCGGCAAGAATAAGTTTTTAATGCAGATGGCCAATATCCGCGAACAATGCACCTGGGTGACCTCCGAAAATGACAATGCGTATGCCAAAGCGAAGGCATTGACACGTGCGGCAATTCGTCGGGTGAAATTACATGAGCAGCTGGTGGAGAAGGAGATAGATTGTCATACAGAGGTAGTGGTGATCGGAGGCGGTATCGCCGGTGTAGAGTCCGCACTGCTGGCATCGGGCGATGGTCGGAAGGTAACTATTCTTGAAAAGAGTCCTTCATTGGGCGGTATGGTTACCAAATTAGAGGAAGCGGCACCCAATATGGAATGTGCCCCTTGTATGGTTTCGCCTCGGTTGTCACTAATTGACGAAAATGACAACATCAATGTCATTACCAATTGTGATATTGAAGAGATTGCCGGCTATCTCGGCAACTTTGAGATTAAGGTGAAGAAACGCGCGCGTATGGTGGATGCGGATGCGTGCATCGGGTGTGATGAGTGCATTCAGGCGTGTCCGGTTGAGGTTTCGAGCGCCTATGACTACGGCATGTCCAGCCGAAAGGCAGTGGATGTTCTGTTTCCGGGTTGCTTTCCCAACTGTGCGGTTGTCGACACCTCAGTTTGTTTGAAAACCACCGGTGGAGAGTGCAATGCCTGTGTGGAAGCTTGCCCGATGGAGGCAATGGATTTCAGTCAAACCGACGAAATTGAGGTGTTGCGTTGTGGGGCGGTGATTCTGTCAACCGGTGCTGAACAGTTCGACCCCGTTGAATTGTCGCAATACGCCTTCGATGCGAATGCGTTGGAAAATGATATCTATACCTATTCACAATTCGCACGTCTGACCAGTAATCATGGGCCGACCGGTGGTTCAGTGGTCAAACAAAACGGTGAGGCACCGAAGCGAATTGCTTTTGTTCATTGTGTGGGGCGGGAGCAACTGGGTTATTGTTCCGGCAGTTGTTGTGAAGCGGCGTTTGGATTGGGACTTGCCGCAATGAGCGGTGATGAAACTACGTCTGTAGTACATTTTGTTTCAGATGTAATGTGCGGCGGTGAACTCGGCAGTATGCTGCTGGAACGGGTGAATCAAAAAAACCGCACGCGAACGGTGGACTCGGATGCCATGTGGTCGAAGGTGATGTCCGGCCTCGGCAGTGGTGTGCAGGAGATAACACAGCCGTCATTCATGGTTCGCGTCGACAATATCAACGAAGTTTCTGTTACAACAGATAACGGTGTATCCGCCGTTCGCTATTCAGTTGCCGGCAAATCGTACGGTATCGCGGCGGACATGGTGGTTCTGGTGACCGGAACTCAGCCGTCGAAAACGTCGACTGAGCTGATGCGAATGCTGGACTTGGCCGCTACCCGAGGGGGATTTGCCGCTGCTGATCATCCGATCCTTCGACCGGCGTCGAGTAGTTTGGATGGGGTGTTTCTCGCTGGTTCAGTGATGGGGGGTAAAAATATTTCCGAGAGTATCATCAGCGCCAAGGCGAGTGCCGGTGGAGCGCTGTCGAAGTTGGTTCCAGGAAGAAAGCTATCGTTGAAATCCATTGTCGCTTACGCGGATGAAGAGTTGTGCAGTGCATGTGAGCTGTGTGTACAGGTGTGTCCGTATTCGGCGGCAAAGATAGATGTGAATCGGAACATTTCGGTGATTAATGAAGTTCTCTGTCAGGGGTGCGGTACATGCGTGGCGACTTGTCCGAGCGGCGCTGTGACTGCACGGCATTTTACGGATGCCCAATTGGATGCAGAAATTTCGGAGGTGCTCCATGGCTGAAGTCAAGCTGTTGACGTTTGTGTGTAATTGGTGCTCCTATGGGGGAGCGGATCAGGCAGGCGGACTGAAAATTGAATATCCGTCCGGTGTGCGGCTGGTAAAAGTCATGTGTTCCGGCCGAGTGGATCCCCAATTGATATTGCAGGGGTTTCGCAAAGGTGCGGACGGCGTGCTCGTGCTTGGATGTCATCCGGGCGACTGCCATTATAAGTCGGGAAACTACAGCGCACAAAAGCGAATGCTGTTGCTTGAACCGTTGTTGGCGCAGTTCGGAATTGAGTCCGATCGGTTTCAGCTGAATTGGGTTTCTGCCGGTGAAGGTGAGCGTTTCGGAAAGGTGGTGAACGAAATGTATAACAAGGTGGCGGCGCTCGGCCCGTTGAAACTGACCGACAGCGCGGTAAAGGAGGAAACAGCATGAGCGATAATAAACCGAAAGTGGCGTTTTACTGGTGCGCGTCATGCGGTGGATGCGAAGAAGCGGTGGTCGACTTGAACGAAGGGTTGCTTGATGTGGCGGCCGCTGTGGATATTGTACTCTGGCCGGTGGCGCTTGATTTTAAATACTCAGATGTGGAGGCATTGCGTGATGGTGATATCGCTGTGGCGTTTGTCAATGGAGCTATTCGCACCGATGAACAGGCGCATATCGCACGATTGCTGCGACGCAAAGCGGGATTGATCGTAGCGTTCGGAAGCTGCGCGCATACCGGAGGCATTCCCGGTCTGGCCAATTTAACAACGAAAGAAAAAATTTTCGAAACATCTTATTTGAAATCGCCGACCGTTGATAACCCTGAAAAAACAATACCGGTGACAAAAACCACCGTGGACGGTGTGGATGCGACACTGCCCGGTTTCTGGACGCAGGTTCATACGTTGGATCAGTTGATCGATGTGGACTATTATTTACCTGGTTGTCCGCCCATGCCGAATAGTATTGTGGATGCGGTGACCGCAATTTTGGAAGGGAAGCTGCCGCCCAAAGGAGCGGTGATCGGAAGTAAAAAGGCGTTGTGCGACACATGTACGCGTACCAAACCGGTCAAACCGACATTGCATGAACGGTTTTATCTGCCGCATGAAATCGATGTTGATCCGGAGGTTTGTTTCCTGGAGCAGGGCGTGATTTGCTGCGGACCGGCGACCCGAGGCGGATGCGGCGAGAAATGCATTCAGGGAAACATGCCGTGTACCGGATGTTACGGAACTTTGGATGGCGTCACCGATCAAGGGGCCAAGCTGGTGTCTGCTATTGCGGCCTATATCGATGGGGATTCCGCAATTGAGGTGAAAAAAGCAGTGGCGACCATATTGGATCCCGCCGGCACATTTTACCGATACGGCGTGCCCGCGTCTCAGTTGTTTAAAAAAGAAGCAATGGAGGTGACGAAATGAGAACGATCGTCATCGACCCGATTACTCGGTTGGAGGGACACGGTAAAATCAGTATTTTTTTGAATGACGCCGGCAACGTGGAAAAGGCACTGTTTCAGGTGCCGGAATTGCGTGGGTTCGAAGCATTCACGCTGGGACGCCCCGCAGTGGATATGCCGCAGATTACCTCACGCATTTGCGGGGTCTGCCCCACGACGCATCATATGGCATCTACAAAGGCCCTGGATGATCTATACGGCGTTGAACCTACGCCGGCTGCGAAGGCAATCCGGGAACTGGTTAACAGTGCGTTTATTTGCGAAGATCATACGCTGCATTTCTATATTCTTGCCGGCGCGGATTTTGTCGTCGGCCCCGACGCCCCAGCGGCCCTGCGGAATATTCTGGGTGTCATATCGAAAGTCGGCGCTGAAAACGGGGCATATGTGATAGAGATGCGAAAGAAGATTCGCAAGATTATTGAGATGTGCGCCGGAAAGCCGGTTCATCCCGTATTCGGTCTGCCCGGCGGCGTGTCGAAGCGTGTGACTGAAGAGATGCGAAAGGAGTTTCAGCAGATTTCAAAGGAAGCAGTGGAATTTGCGAAATTCACGCTGAAGATTTTTCACGATGCGGTGCTCGGAAACAAAGACTATGTCTCATTGATTACCGGAGATGTATATTACCATGAGACCAATCACATGGGAATGATCGACGCGAACGGCAAAGTCAATCTCTACGATGGCAATGTTCGAGTGGTGGACCCGACCGGTCAGGAAGTTGTTACCTATGCCCCCCGCGACTATCACAAAATTATCGGTGAGCATGTGGAGGATTGGACATATATCAAGTTCCCGTTTTTGCGCGAAAAGGGATGGCAGGGATTTGTGGACGGAAAAGACAGCGGCGTGTATCGGGTGGCACCACTCGCTCGGTTGAATGTTTCCACCGGTATGGCAACGCCCCGGGCTCAGGCAGAATATGAAAAAATGTACGCCACGCTGGGCGGACAGGTGTCCAACCATACATTGGCCAATCACTGGGCGCGACTCATTGAGCTGATGTACTGCGCGGAACGAATGGTGGAGTTGTCTGACGCGCCGGAACTTACATTCGATGAAACTCGAAATATGAATTTTCAAACTCCCGCAGAAGGGGTCGGGATCGTGGAAGCCCCTCGCGGAACCCTGATTCATCATTATCAGACCGATGAAAAAGGAATGATGACTGGATGCAATTTAATCGTTGCCACAGTTTCGAACGCGGCTATTATATGTATGGGTATAGAAAAAGCGGCGAAAAAGCTGATTAGAGACGGAAACGTTGATGACGGCTTACTGAATATGGTTGAAATGACATTTCGATCTTATGATCCTTGTCTTTCCTGCGCAACACATGCGTTGGGTCAGACTCCGCTGAAAGTTGAATTTGTCGAACCCTCTGGGGAAATTCGGCACATCGTTACCAGGAGGTAAAACGTTACGATGGCTACTGAAGTACTAGATTGCAATGGAATGAAGTGTCCACAACCCGTCCTGAAGGTTGCGATTCAAGCGAGAAAAATTGCTCCGGGAACCATGTTGGAAGTTCTTGCGGACTGTTCGGCATTTCCCAACGATATAAAAAAATGGTGCGAAAAGAATAAGAAAACGTTGCTCAGCTGCTCAGATATTGGCGGCGGTTCTTATAAAGCGCAAATTCAGTTCTGACCTCTTCCTTCTTTCCTTTTCACATTTTACGAAGCGTTGTGTTGTTCCACGCCTTGTTCCTTGCGTCGGGAGGAAGGTAAGGAATGAATCATTGGTCATTTCCACTTCGCGAAACGTCGTATCTGATGATGAAACAAAAAGCTGAAGGTAAAAAATGGAGGCGGGAATTTATTGGTTGCGAATGCTTACTGTACGGGTACCGCCGTCGTATACTTGGATACCGGAAATTTCGATGTGCCCCTGCTTGGCTTCATACTCACCAGCCATCAGTTTAATCGGAGTGCAGGTGGAGTAGTTGCCGGGCATCCAGTTGGAGGCGCCTTTTTGACGAATCATGATTTTACCACGTCGGCAACCGTTTCCGGGGGTATCGAGTGTGATTTCGCCCACTGGAAACTTCACTTGCCGCGTTAATCGACGACCTGCCTCAAGTTCGATACCGCGAAGCGTCATTTCTGGTTTTCCGGCGATTTTGTTTGTGGTGAAGGTAATGTCGTATACGCCGGGAGTGATTTCTGTTTCCACACCCGCGCGGACGTTTTCCATAATTACGGTTCCTTCGTCATTCGCCATTGCCACTTTGTATGTGGCAGCGATCTCTTCACCATTGGCGACAACCGTTGGAGCGAATACCGCCATGTCGCCGCCGATATAGTCTTTGTCCGCCGAAACGGGTCCGTCTGTCATCGCCTGCGCGTCCTGCTGCTCCTGCTGTTCCATCTCATCAACAGCGGCAATATCTAAATCCGGGTTGGTGCCGAGAACAGCGTCCACCGGATCGTAATCTTCTGGAGTATCTGCAAGTGCACGTTCTTTCAGACTTGATTCACTACTGACGTCTGCGCCGCCGCAGCCAGCGATCCACAGCAAGCAAAGAAGTGAAATGAGGATGGTTTTCGTACTTTTCATTGTTTCGCCTCCATAAAATTTAAAAAAACTGAATTTTCTTTTTGTTTACTTAAAATATAGAAGAAATGCAAGAACTCGCGCATGCAGATAAAAACGATCGACAAAGTAAAAAGATCTAATTATCAGTTGTGGCGGATTATTACGGCGCTACTGTTATCAGTGGTTATTCCTAGCTGTTTGATAGCGTGCGTTCGACCGAAATATCACAAAAATATGGTTCTCCATTCTGCGTTTAGTGAGAGAATTGAAGTGTTCAAAAATAGGCTCATTTGTGTTGTTATAGGTTAACGGTGCGTTTTTATGGCCCTCGGCGTCAACTAAATGTTTGAAAATGGATGGATTACAATATTTGCATGTTTTAAATTGAAGACTACTTTGTTAAAATAGGTCAAGTACAGTATTGCGATGGCGACTCGTTACTTGCTTTCTTAGGTTGTTTTCCGCATGGAGACGGTCGCATAACGGAGAGAAATTATACTGAGGAATTCGGGCAACCGGTACTCGGCGAAGTCATCATTGCGGATAGGAATTCCGCTTCGATTAAGGAGATTATAATGACAAGAGTTCTATTTTTAATGCTTTCCCTAATGTTGGCGAGTTTATTCGGATGCACCGAGGCAGACTCCACCAACCCTTATTTCAATGACGCAGATGCTGACAGCGATGGCGACGGCGATTCAGATAGTGACGGCGACGGCGATTCAGATAGTGACGGCGATGGCGATTCAGACAGTGACGGCGATGGCGATTCAGATAGTGACAGCGATAGTGATAGTGACGGCGACGGCGACAGTGACACTGACACTGACACTGACACTGACAGCGATAGTGACACCGACAGTGATAGTGACACCGATTCAGACAGCGATACCGATAGTGATACCGATACCGATAGTGACACCGATACGGACTCTGACGCTGATACGGACACTGATACCGACACAGACTCCGACACCGATACTGACAGTGATAGTGACACCGATACAGACGCTGACAGTGATGCCGATAGTGACAGCGATGCTGATTACAATACGGCTGGCAATCCTTGCTACGATCACGAGGCCACCGGAGACGAGGTAGCTTGCTTCAGCTGGGCGGGATGGGGTGCAGGATCTTCTTCTCCCGGCCCTTGTGAGACCGTTGCGCAGGCCTGTGATGGTGACGACGATTGCAGCACATTGAGCGAATGTTATACTGATAGTTGGGAAGAGGATGATCCTGAAGCGGCGCAGGCTATTTGTGAAGCCGCTACAACGGCTGCTGTTGTTGACGCCTATTGGGCGTATCAGCAATGCATCTATTGCGATGCCTGCGATGTAGCATGCGAGGATGATGCCGGCAGCAAAAAATGTGATGAGTACAATGGTTCGGACGGCGATGCCGATAGTGACAGTGACAGTGACAGTGACAGCGATGCCGATTCCGATTCGGACTCTGATTCCGATGGCGATGCGGATTGCTCGGCAGTGGCCGACGATCCTTGTTCTGCGTGTTTCGATTGCATGACCGCCGAAGATGGTAGTTGCTATGATGAAGCCATGGCGTGTTGGGGCGACGCCGATTGCGATCCGTTCAACGTATGTCGAGATGAATGCGGTGCCGACTTTGATTGGTGGGGAGACGAATTCGATGCGTGTGTTGCGGACTGCCCCGGTGCGGCCACCTGGTCGCCGATTATTGACGATTTGAATACCTGCGTAAAATCCGTTTGCACGAATTGTTGACGTCGTATTCATCTTGTATATTTTCGTCCTTTTTTAAACTCCCCTAAATTTTTTTAAAATCATTGATTTTTGTTGAGCCGATTTGAAGTTGTAGTATGCACTATACTTATGTGCACTTTGTTGCATGCGAACGGTGTTTGTACCGGGAGGCGATAGCAGATGGCAATGCAGCCTGGATTGAAATCTGAAAACGTACGCGTGTCGTTCATAGGAGACGACAGTGCGTTGGCGAAGGCGCTGAAAGCAAATCAGCCCGGCGCGCGTGAGGCATTATATGACAAATATGCCACACATGTTCGGGGGGTGTTGGTTCGTACATTGGGAACCAATGTGGAGTTGCAGGATCATTTGCATAATGTGTTTATTGAAGCCTTTTCCAGTACATCCAGCATTCGCGACGATAGTAAGTTGAAATCCTGGCTCACGAGCGTGACCGTTTATACGGCGATTGCGCATATTCGAAAGACCAGCCGCAAGCGGTGGCTGATTTTTTCTGCGCCGGACGAACTGCCTGATGTAGAAAGCCACGATGTGGATTCTGAAAAAAGGCAGGCCCTGACGCAGGTATACCAGGTACTTGAAAAAATGTCTGTGAAGGAGCGTATTCCGTTTTCGTTGCGGATTATTGATGGAATGCCTTTGCAGGATGTGGCCGAAGCGTGTGATGTGTCTTTGGCGACGATAAAGAGAAGGATTACCAAGGCAAAACAACGGTTTGCCGTATTAGCGAGAAGTTATCCGTTGCTCCAGGAGTTGATGGATAATGACGAATCATGGAGACAGATCTAATGTCGACAAGTGGGTTTGGAAAGAAGATTGCGGGCTACCAGGACGAGATCTTGGAGAAAAGAGACGCATTCACCAATGACATCGAGGACGTTCGGGAACGTTTGTTTTCTCCTCAGGTGTCGGTATCTTCTTCAAAAGTGAATTGGATTCTCTGGGGAGCGACGGGCGTGGTCGCTTCTGCAGCGGTGATTTTATTGCTGATATTTTGGCAGGGGAGTGAGACGGTCGATAGTGATCCGGCAACTCCGACTGCAAAATCACTGCAGGGACAATGGTTATACGCTTCAGAATCCGATAAAACAGTAGCGTTTTCTGACGCCTCTGAAATTTTGTTGGAGCAAGGCGCAACAGCGCGTGTGTTGAATGAAGAGGGGCATAGCGTTCATTTTCTATTGGAACAGGGCCGGGCGCACGTGAATGTGATTCACTATGAGGATACTCGATGGGTTCTTGATGTGGGACCCTACAAAGTGAATGTGATTGGTACCACTTTCACCATTTCATGGGCACCGGCGGCACAGAAATTTTCTCTGACCCTAGACGAAGGTACAGTGGAGATTTTCGGGCCGATGGTGGAGAGCGGACGTCGCGTCTCACGAAAAGAGACGTTTACTGCAAGCGTGTTACAGGGAACTGTGGAGATTCAATCGGCAGAACCGGTGAAACTGGCGCTCGATACTGAGAATTCTTCAGATCCGGGGCATTCCAGCGTGGCCGATGCGGCATCTGATGTGGATGCCAAAGCCGATCGCCGTCCTCGAATCAACGCACGCAGCGTAAAAAACGGGAAAGATCTTTCTGTAGAATCGGCGGATTCGACCCCAATTTCCTGGGTACAGTTGAATCGTGAAGGACAGTTTTCGCAGGTGGTAGCCGAGGCAAAAGCAATGGGGGTTCAGACTGCATTGAATCAGCGTGATGTGTCTGATGTCATGGCGTTGGGAGACGCTGCCAGACTGCAGCGTGAATGGCAGTTGGCGCAAGATGCCTATCTCGCTTTGCGAGCGCGCTCCCCGCAAAGCAAAAATGCCGCCACCGCTGCTTTTTCAATCGGCAAAATTGCATTTGATTCTCAGCGGAATTACAGCGTTGCGTCACAGTGGTTGGAAACCTATCTGCGCGAACAACCCAGCGGTCGGCTCGCGCGGGAAGCACTCGGGCGCCTGATGGAGGCGCGTGACAAATCGGGAAACAGCTCCGGCGCACGTTCCGCCGCCCGTGAGTATCTCGAAAAGTATCCTACCGGTCCTCATTCTGAACTCGCAAGAAAAATAAATAATTAGATAGTGTTAAACTCCTGTATTTAATGTGTTAGTTTAGGTCGCTTTCGGCTTTGAGTAATTTGTTCAATGCGGTGCTCTTTGCAGCTGTTAGGGGGGCATACCCGAATAGTGGACCCAACCGGAAATAGTTGTAAATACTGTGTTGTTGTATTTTTTTATTTTTAATGAATTTTCATTCTAAAGTTCTTCCCTTTACCGACGACTACAGAATTGCGCCCGCACAGTCGAGTGCATTGGGGGTAAAGGAGAAATCAATGACAGACTATTCGTGGCTTGAGCAGCAAGATACCCAGGGGCGTTATGAATTTATCGAGACCCGCCTGGACACCGTTGCTGATAAAATTTGTTTATTGGAGCAGATTCCGGATGTTGCACCTGCGCTTGAGGAATCGCAGCATTTATTGGCGGATATCGAAGTGGTTGCCAGAAGTATTGACAACTATCGGGTATCTTCTCTGGCACGTGCCGTTCAGCTGATGATGCGCCAAATGATTACCCGGAATCATCAGGTGATCAAGCCCAGCTCATATGCGTATTTAATTTATTCCATGCAAACATTGATGCGGCTTACCAAGATTTCCAGTTACAGCTTCAAAACCGGATACGAAGCCGTCGATCACAGTTATGTAGAGGCTATCGGCGCGATTATCGATCACACGGACGAACTCAGTCAACCACATATGATGTGATAAGCCGGGGTGATGTACGCATTCAGTCGGCTATTCAGTGTTCTGACTGAGCCAATCTTTGAGAATTTTGATTTGACTGGCGACACTGGATGGTGCCGTTCCGCCGATCACACTTCTGCGTTCCAGAGATGCTTCATAACCAAGTTGCAACGGATTATCTTTAAATTCCGGGAAATGGCTGTTCATTTCGTCGACAGTGGCATTAAGGAGATCTCTATTCGCGTCTTCCAGGAATGTCACGAATTGTGCGGTGCGTTCATGGGCTTTGCGAAATGGGATTCCCTTTTCCACCAACGCATCCGCCAAATCGGTGGCCAGCATATCGCTGGTGAGGACTTTTTTCATCTGGTCCGGGTTGAAGACCGCGCTTTTCAACGCCTGGCCGAACACCTGAATGGTCAGCAGTGCGGTATCGATTGAATCAAAGACCGCCTCCTTGTCTTCCTGGAGATCTTTTGCATACGAGAGCGGAACGCCTTTTGTCATGCTGAGAAGGGTGGTGACATTTCCGGCGGCCCGCGCCGCCTTGGCGCGTACCAGCTCCATGGCATCGGGGTTTCTTTTTTGCGGCATCATGGATGATCCTGTCGACCACTGGGCATCCCATTTCACGTATCCGAACGCTGGATTGGACCAGATGACAAACTGCTCGGCGTACCTGGACAGATGTGTGAGGGTGGATGCGCACACGAAGGCTACCTCTTGAGCCACATCGCGGTCGCTGATGGTATCGATGCTGTTGTCAGTGGGACGTGAAAATCCGAGTTCTGTCGCGATTTTGGTGCGATTTACCACAAATCCGCAACCGGCGATGGCGCCGGCGCCCAGGGGACAGCGATCCACACGACGTATTGCATCGTCGGCGCGCTGAAAATCCCGTTGCAGCGCGAATCCGAGGGACATCAGAAAATGGCCCAGGGTAATCGGCTGGGCTGGTTGCAGGTGAGTGGTTCCCGCCAGCAGGGTGGAGGTGTGGGTCTTTGCCACGTCACAAATGATGGAAATCAGGTTATGCAGATGCGATTTCAACATATTCAACTGGTCCATCAGGTACTGATACAGATCACAGGCCACCTGGTCATTTCTGGAACGTCCCGTGTGAATGCGTGCACCGGTGTCGCCCAGTTGCTCAGTCAGCAGCCGCTCGGTCAATGTATGGATGTCCTCGTCATCTGGAAGCGCGTGAAATTCGCCGCTGTGATAACGCGCCAGAATGCTATCGAGGGTTTGGTGAATTGATTTGCGCTCCGCTTCGGTGAAAATACCGATTCGTTCCAACTCTGTCGCCCAGACGCGATTGGTGTTCACATCGTAAGGAAAAAAACGGATATCCACCGGTAGGGATTTGTTGAGTGCATCCATCAGCTCATTGGGGGCTGCATCGATTCTTCCTTTATATAAAGTCACGGGATCTCCTTATGAAACGGCATTTTCGTCGCGTACTGTGTATCAGCGGCGCCGAGCACAATGCATTGGGTAGGCTTATAAAATGTTGTGAAGACACAGTAAAGTCAAAGTTTGCGGAACTTTTCTTAAAGTTTGGCGGTTTTCGACCGAAAATAAATAATGAAAGTGACGCAACGACACATGCAGCTTCGGATAGAGTGATGGCAAAATTAACATTTTCGATAGGCGGCGGGAAAGGCGGTACCGGTAAAAGCGTGGTAGCCGCGAATCTCGCCGTGACGATGGCACAGAGCGGCAAGCGCGTCGTGTTGGTCGATGGAGATCTCGGGGCCGCCAATCTTCATACCATGTTCGGTATCGATCGCCCCAAGGTCTTGCTTGAGCATTTTATTCGGCGCGAGGTGTCTTCTCTGGAAGATGCGCTCACCGATACCGCATTGCCCAATCTGAAGTTGGTATGCGGCGGAATGCCCACGCTCGGCAGCGCCAATCCCGCATATCAGACCAAACAGAAATTTTTGCGACACATTCGCCAATTGGAGGCAGATGTGGTGATTTCTGATATCGGTGCCGGAACACATTATAACGTGTTGGATTTATTTAATTTTGCCGATGTTCGGGTTGTGGTGTTCACATCGCAGCTTACGTCGGTTCACAACGGATACGGCTTTTTAAAGGCTGCATTGCACCGTTATTTGCAGCGCATCATTCCCCCGGCGGCGCGGCAATATCTGGATTCCGCCGGTGCGCATGCGGGGGAGGAGTCGCTGGCGGATATGCTCACCCGCTTGGCGAATTTCAACGTGTCGGCTGCGGAACAGGCGAAGATCGCCTTGTCCGGTTACCAGGCGTGTCTGGTAGGCAACATGCTGGCGTCCGCGCGGGAGGGATTTGTGATTAATGCGGTCAGTCAGATGGTGCGTGATCATCTGCACCTGGAAGCACCGGTGATCGGGTTGATTCGACATGGAGAAAAGATTACCCGGTCAGTAAACGAACGGGCGCCGTTTATGATGTTGGCGGGGATTGAGTCGAACGCGGAGCTGTTTCGCAAAATGGCCACAACGCTGATTATAAGTGCGGAGCGGGTGAACCAGACGCGACAGGAAGCATTGGTGAATCAGGCGGTGATCAACAAATATCGAGAGTATGATCGGCGTTACCCCAGATTTCGGATTACCATCCCGGTTCGGTTTCTGGCGGATGGGGAGTTGTTTGCCGGGGTAACCAAAAATCTGGGGCAGGGGGGAATCGGCGTGTATTTTGACAGCATACTGCCTTCGGTGGAAGAAGGGGTGTTGCGGATTGGTCCTTTCGGCAGCAGCGGTACACTGGTTATCAAGGCGTCTGTACGGCATCGGGAAGACCAACGAAAACTGATCGGATTGTCATTTGCCGATCCCACCGAGGAGCAGGTGAATTATATCGAAGGTATGGTCGCCAAAGCCGCGGCCACCACCACCCTCAACATGCCTGAAAATCGCAATTCCCTCCCCACAAACGCTCCGTGTTAGGGCACACTATAATCTGGATGTCTTGTAAGTTATTGTTTTGTTTGTGTTTTTTAAATTGACAAGTCGGGCTTTCACTCGCTTGTGCAAACCGACTGACCAAGGCTGGATCGTCGTCTCGTTTTGAGGTATATCCATCCCATGATACGTTCAATCATTGGGGGCCTTCTTGTTGCGGCGATTTTGATAGGCTGCAAGGACGATGCGTCGAAATCGGGTGGCAAAGATTTTATCGGAAATCGCGATGCGCCGCGTACGCTTGAGCCTCGAACGGATGTCCCGCATGGCCCTGCGGTAGATCGTTTCACGGTCGATTTTATCACAGACATTGTATTCCGGTATCAGCGCGACGGATGGACCTTGCTGGAGCGGTCTGATGTGACCGCCGCGAAGTTGCGCGGTGGGGGGGTGGATTTATTCTTTTCGGCGGTGGGTACATCGGCAGCGGGAAAACCGAATTTGGAGGAGGGGATTGCATTGACACACCAGTTGGTGGATGAGGCCGGTCATGACATTCGTATAGCGGCGAGTTTTGACGAAGTGTTGAAAAACAGCAGCGCCGGCATAGTGTCGGCGATGATTTTGGTTGAAGGGGCGTCGGAGCTGGTGGGCGCAAGCCCGGAGCAACTGTTCGATTTGAAAAAAAGGGGTGTTACAGTTGTCGGACTCGTTTCCGGTCGCAGCAATGCACTCGCCGATGCGGCGGTGGCACCGCTGGGCAAAAATGGTGGTCTTACCTCGAAAGGGGCTGAACTCGTTGATAATTTACGTGAGGTTGGAATTGCGGTCGACCTTACCCATGCATCGCAGCGAACGTTTTATGATGTGCTGGTGAAGGAGGGCGTGCTCGCACTTGTATCACATAGTGCGGCAGCAGCGTTGCGTGCGCATCCGCGAAATCTGGACGATTTGCAGATTCTGGCGCTATCCAGGTATGGTAGCGTAATGGGATTGATTTTCAATCCCGACTTTCTGGTCGAAGGTACCGCGGGGGCAACGGTGGCGGATGTCATTGCGCATATGCTTCACATCAAGAAACTGGGGGCTATCGAGTGCCTGTCGTTGGGGTCTGATTTTGCGGGCATTTATCCGCCGAGGGGATTGTCTGACATCGCGGCGTATCCGAAATTGGCGGATAGCATGGCTGAGGCAGGGTTTTCCCCACAGGAAATTGAAGCAATTTTTGGTGGGAATGCCGCGCGCTATTTTGAACATATCAGTGCCCAACACGGAGCCGCCGAAGCATCGGGGATTGCGCTGCTCCGACCAATAGAAGTGGAATGCGACACGATTATCGGGGAGGCGAAAGGGGTGCCTGCGTCGTCGTGTGATCATCGTGTGCTGGAAGACGGGGTTGCATTGCGCCCGGGAAATCGTCAGAAAATTAGACTGCGCGATATGACCAGAACGCCGGTGATGCTCGAAGTGTTCGGGGTGCCCAATACACCGTGGCAGGTAGAGGCCCAGTCACTGAACGGAGATACTCTGATAAAACGAGGGCTGCTGTTAGACGAGAACGGCGTCGGGCAGTTGCCGCTACCTGAAAATGAAAACCTCACCCGCATTTTTTTGAATCCGACTCGGCCGTCCACGCTGCGAGAAGTCGTGATTTGGGGGGAATGAGTTACTTCAGCGCCAGAGAGTTGTATTCGCCGATGGTGTTGCCGAGGGTGAGCAGGGCGAGTTCGTATTCGAGCTTGGCCAGCGCCAGCATCACTTTTTTGTTGGCCAGTTCGGATGATGCATCGGTGAGCTCCAGACTGTTGGCCATTCCCACTTCATACTGCCGCGATACCATATCGTAGTTTTCCTGCGCCAGTTCCACCAGTTCTCCCGATACCTCCAGGTTGCGTTCCTTGGAGACTTTTTCCTGGTACTTTTGCGCCACATCGATTTCGATTTCAAGCTTCAGAGATTCGATTTTGTTTTGCGCCATTCGAATCTGTGATTTTCGTTTGTCCAGTTCTGCAAATCGCGCACCCCCTTCCAGAATGGACCAGTTGGCGGCGAAAATGAGCATCCAGTTGGTATTGTCGCCCGTGAACCCGGCGTCCGAACTCACATCCAGCTGCCAGGTGGCATCAAACGTGGGAATCCATTTGGTTTTGGTTTCGGTACGTGACCGTTCCGCCATGACCACATCCATTTCGGCGCTTCTCAATTCGATGCGGTTTTCCATCGCGGTTCGGGTCAGTTCCGTTTCACTCTGACCCTTCGAGTCAATGGAATGGGGCAGAATGAGCTGAAAATCTCCTTTGATACCCAGCATCAGCGCCATGCTTCGTTTGGCCGTTTTGTACGCATCGACCGAGTCACTCAGCGTGCGTTGGCTGTCTTTAACCTGAATTTTCGCGCGCATCACATCGATTCGGGTGCCTTGCCCCACCATCATTCGCGCTTCAGCCATACGCAGAGACTCTTCGGCCATGGCAACATTTTCGGCATATACGTATACCAGTTCTTTTAGATTGGCGGTTTGGTAATAGAGGCTGGTCACGGCAAACAGCATGTCATTGCGCGCGATTTGTGCCTGCAGCCTGGACTGTTCCACAGAGTCGTAAGCATTCTGGATTAGCGGAATGGATCGCGCGTTGAACAAGGTAATGTTGGCGGTAAAGCCCAATGCGTACTGCCATTTTTCCTGAATGGTCATCGGAAACGTTTGAATACTTTGGAACGTGCCGCTCGTCGGATCGACCTGAAGGGTCTCATATGCGGCGAAGTCCATAGTAATGTCATTTTTATTACGAATAATTTTGCCGTTCGCGCTTAAATTCGGCAGCAACATGGCCCAGGCGCTTCGGATTAATGTTTCAGACTGGTACACCTGCTCTTCCACGTTATGGAAGTTGGGATTGTTTTTTTTCGCCAGCTGATGTGCGCGTTCCAATGAGATCAGCGGGCCTTGTTCAATCAGTTGATATGACGTCGCCGATGACTCGGGTATTCTGCGCACAGCGTCTTCGGCAAACGGTGCCGGCGGCATATCCGATTCTTCAGATACGCCGGTGGTATTCTGCGAATCGGTGTCGGTGGTTTGCGCAAATAATTGAACGGAGTACAGCAACATTGCCAGTGCGATTGCGGTTCGGGTTATCATGTTACGCCTCTTCCTGTTCTTTGGTTGCGGCCTTGTCCGCGGTGTCAGTTTGTTTTTTTTGCTTTTTCTTTTTGTCCGTCGGCGCATCTTGCTGGTCTGTTGCCGCGGGCGGCGGAACACTGTCTTTTTTCTTCTGCAGCGCTCGCTGGGTGGCGATTTTGTTGTCACCATTTTTCTTGATACCGATAAAACGCATCAGGGAATTGGTCAGCTCGCCCTGCGCCTGATACATGGCGGGAACCAGCACCAGGGTGAGCAGCGTGGCGAACAGCAATCCAAAGCACACCGCCTGTGCCATGGGCCCCCAGAATTCTGACGACGACGCAGCGGTATCAATGTGAATTCTGCCGGTTTCAAATAGGGTGGTGAAATCGATTCCCACCCCCATCGCCATGGGTAGCAAGCCCAAAATAGTAGTGATGGCGGTCAGCATCACCGGGCGAAAGCGAACCACCCCGGCGCGGAGCAGCGCTTCTTTCAGCGGCAAGCCCTGCTTCTTTAGCTGGTCTGTGTAGTCGATGAGCACAATGGCGTTGTTCACCACCACACCGGCCAGGGAGATAATTCCCATGCCGGTCATCATCACCGAGAATTTGCTTTGCGTCAGCACCAGCCCCACCAGCACCCCTACCATTGACATCACCACCGAACCGAGAATGATTCCGGGGCGCATCACCGAGTTGAACTGGGTAATCAATATCAGCGCCATCAGCATGAATCCGATCATAAACGCACGCACCAGGAAGTCCGCCGATTTTTTCTCTTCTTCACTCTCTCCCGAGAAATTGAACGAGTACCCTGAGGGCAGTTTGATTTTCTGCGGCACTTCTTTTTCCACCTGCGCCATCACTTCAGCGCTGCTCTTACCCGATGCCAACGACACATCCGCAGTGACCGCGATGGTGCGTTTTCGATCGATGTGGTTGATGCTGCCGAACCCGCCCGCGGTTTGCACGGTGGCAACATCTCGAACCGGAATTTGAACATCGTCTTCGCCGGTTACACGAATATCGAGAATGTCGTTAATCGAACGTCTTGCATCTTCATCGTAGCGCACAATAATATCGAACTCGTCTTCGCCTTCACGGAGCACCGACGCCTCTATTCCGTTGATGGCCGCCCGAATCGCGGTAGAGACCGATTGGGTATTCACTTTGCGCAGCATCGCCTTTTCACGGTCGACCGTAACCTGGATTTCCGGCTTGCCGGCTTCGTAGTCGTCTTTAATATCAACCACTCCGTTCACACCATTCAAATACTCTTTCACTTGAACGGCGTATTCGTTCAATTTTGCGTAGTCGTCACCAGATATTTCAACGGATACCGGCGCGCCGGTGGGCGGACCCATCTCTTCCACATCGACGCGATATTCGGCGCCACCCAGTTTTTTCAATTTGTCACGCAAGGAGTGAATGGTATCCCAGCTGTCGCCGATGCAGTCTTCCGGGTCTTTGAATTCCAGGTCAATCACGGCCTGGTTAGTGGCCGCCCCTACTTGTACCATTCCACCGGTGGTACCCACGTTGGCCACAGCATTTTTCACGTTTTTTTCTTTCATGGCAAGTGCTTCCACCTGGGTCACCAACGCATCGGTGGCTTCCAGCACAGTTCCCTGTGGGGCGGTAATGCTGATCTGCCCGCGTTCGGGAGTCGTGTTAGGGAAGAATTCCACCCCTTTGCCGAAGATCCCAAACAATACGATCACTCCCACAAACACGGCGCCTGCAATACCCTGCGCCGCCCAGGGATGGTTGAGCCCCCAACGGAGCATCGCCTGGTATCGCCGGGTAATGAACCCCTGTGCCTCTCCCGAGTCGTCAAACATTTTTTCTCCGGACGGCTTCAGAAAGTTCGATGCAACCACCGGGTTGATGACCAGTGCCACAAACAGTGAAGACGACAACACAGAGATAACCGTGATGGGAATGTATTTCATGAATTCGCCCATGATACCGGTCCAGAAGAGGAGGGGCGCGAACATCATTACCGTTGTGGCGGTCGATGCGATGATGGGCCATGCCACCTCTTTGGTTGCCTCCAGCGCGGCCTTCTTTCGCGACGCACCTTCAGAAACGTGACGATAGATGTTCTCAACCACCACAATTGAGTTGTCCACCAGCATTCCCAGCGCCAAGATGAGTGAGAAGAGCACAACCATATTCAGGGTGACGTCCATCGCCTGAATCAGAATGAAGCTGATCAGCATCGACATCGGAATAGCAATGGCCACAAAGAACGCGTTGCGTATTCCCATGGCGAAGAGCAACACCAGAAGCACCAGGATAAATCCCGAGATAATATTGTTCACCAGGTCGGCAACAATGGTTTCGATGAGTTCGCTCTGGTCCTGACGAACCGAGTACTCGGTGGTTTTGGGCCAGGTGTCTTTTTTGTCTTTCAGCAGCTGCTTGATACCCTGGGCAATTTCCACAATATTCGCGCCGGCTCGTTTGACCACACGCAACGTAATGCATTCGGTTCCGTCCATGCGTGAGATGGTCGTGCGTTCTTTGTAGCCGTCTACAACCATACCCACGTCCTTCAGGCGCACCGGATTGCCGCCGGGGGTCTTGAGGATGATGTCTTCCATCAACTTGACGTTCTTATATTCTCCGGGAATACGTACCGAGTATTTATTGCCGCCTAAATCCAGAGATCCGGCTGGCGTGGTGCGGTGTTCCTGCTGGATGCGGTTCAGAACCTGCCCCACGCCCAGTTTGTAGTACTCCATCTTGGCGGGGTCCAGATAGATTTGGATTTCCCGGTCCAGTCCACCGGAAAGACCCACTGACAGGACACCCGGAATCGCTTCGATATCATCTTGAACGGTTTCGGCGACCTGTTTCAGTTTGTCGAGCTTGTACTCACCCGAGATGTTCACCAGCATCATGGGGAATTCCGCCACGTTGATCTCGATAATGGTGGGGTCTTCCGCGTCGGCCGGCAAATCCACTTTGCCTTTGTCCACTTTATCGCGGACCTTCTGATAGGCCATGTCCAAGTCCACATCAGCTTCGAACTCAATGGTCACTGATGAGTAGGACTCCGCGCTCGACGAACTGAGTTTTTTCACATTCTTCAGGTCTGCCAGTTCCCGCTCCATTACGTTGGTGACCAGCCGTTCCATATCTTCAGGCGCGACGCCGGGATACACAGTGGACACGATCATGATCGGAATCTTCACTTCCGGCGCGGCTTCCAGCGGCAGGGATTTGACCGCCACAGACCCCGCGATGATGATAAAAATGATTAGAACGTAGACCGTTACATTAAACTTTAGAGCTGCCTCGGTGATTTTCATTTCGATGCTCCGCTACGATATGTTGATGTTGCGTTATTGGGTTACATTGTCGGGGTTGTTCAACCTACTTCATTATATGGACCGGTTGACCGTCCAGCAGATCCCGCTGCCCAAGCACAACCAGCTGATCTCCCGGTTTCAAACCTTCGGTGACAACCACATTTCCGCCCTGATATGCGCCCAGCAGAACTTCGCGTTTCTGCGCGACATTGTTTTGCACCACAAAGGCGCTGCGCACACCGGATTGTTCTTCAAGAATGGCGCTCTGGGGCGCGATAACCACATCGTTGAAGTTTTGTGCTGAGATGTTCAGCTTGGCGCTCATGCCCACCAGAATTTTTAAATCCGGATTGGGAATTCTTACACGGGCGGTAAAGGTTTTACTCATTGCATCGGCAGTGGGCAAAATTGTATCCACGGTGCCGTTGAAGGTTTCGTTCAAGGCATCAATGCGCACTTCCACTTTAGAGCCCGGAGAAACTGATGCCACCTGTGATTCAGCCAGTTGGGCTTCCACGATGACGGTGCGGTAATCCACAATCTCGTACAATCGCGTTCCCGGGCCCACGTACTCTGATTTTTCAACGTACTTGGCCGATACCACACCGTAGTGATTGGCTTTGACAATGCTTTTTGACACATTCGCCTCTGCGATGGCCAGTTGAGCCTTGCTGCCTACCGCATTTGAGTACGCTTCATCATACTGCTGCTGACTGATCAGACCGTCTTTCATCAGCTTGGCAATTCGTTTCAGGGTTGCATCCGCCAGGTCGGCCGCGCTTTGGGCCTGCTCCGCCTGTGCTTTCAGCGTTTTAAAATCGATACGCGCCAGGGTGCGGCCCTTTTTCACTTCAGCGCCCAGTTCAAACCCAAGGTGTTCAATTTTTCCGGCGATTTCAGCCGAATACACCACATGATGATCGGCCATGGTCACACCGTGAGCCAATGCGCTTTGGGTGAGGCTTCCGAGTGTCACTTCCTGAGTTTGGACGTTCGCCGTTTTTGCGGATCCTTTGTTTTCAGATTCATTATGCGTTCCTTCGGCCGCCGCGTCTTTTGAATCATCTGCCGATGATACTTCGGCGCTGCCGTTGTTTTCTTTGGTTCCGGCGCACGCCCCAAAAGAGACAGCCAGTGTCAACAGAATAGAAATGGTAAGCGATTTTCGATATATCATAATGGTCTCCTCAAGCCCTGTAACAGTTAAAATTGAATTATGTGTCACGGTTGCGTGTCTTTTTTGTTCGTTTGCAGTCATGCTGACAGCCTCACCTGTTCAAATAGCAACTGCCGTACCATTTTTCGCATTTCATTCACATTCACCGTTCCGTTGAATCGTTGTTGCGCCATAAAGTAAAACGCCATGAGGATTCCCCAGGTGGCGGCGGTGAGATACCCGGCGTCTCCCACATTAAAGAAATAACCTTCGTCGATTCCACGTTGATATATGTCATCTATGCGGCGAAAAAGTTCCATTTTTCTGGTTTCTAACTGCTGTAATCCTATTTTCAAGGGTTCGTCGTCGGCCTGCAAATGCAGGTGAGAATAATATACCTTAAAAAAATGGGTCCGCTTCTGTATCGAAATCAGGTATGCCTCGATGAATCGATCAATCATTTCGGGTGGGGTTGCTTCAACCTTGAGCGCTTCTTCCAATGCCGAAAAATGCTCGTCCATTCTGGTTGCCGCCCACGATGTGATCAGTGTGTTTTTGTCGCTGAAATACTTGTATAGCGTTCCCACTCCGAATTCCGCGGCCTGCGCGATGTCGGCAACGGATGTGTGCCCCAGTCCTTTCTGGGCGAACAGCACTTCTGCAGTGTCGATGATATGCTCTCTGCGATTGTGTTCTTCTTTTTCTTTACGTGTCTTCATTTGGCCAACCTACGAGGCGCAGTATTTGAATATTTCAAAAATCTGACGTCGGAGTCACTTTTTTTTTAACCGAGCCGGAATATGGATTCAGATTCTGAATTCATATTCATTTTACCTCGATACAATAGTGACGCCACCGTCGCTGTCAAGGCAGTTTGTGTTTTTCGCTTCTTTTTTGTTCGTACCCATGCACTGTTTATACCGCAGCTGACAAGGCGATGCATTACACCTTCGGCGAACCCCGTGCCGCAAATCGGTAAACAGCGGTTTTTCACCGGTGAACAGCCATCGACAGCGGTCGCTCAGGAGAACATTATGTGTGACAAATAATCCTGGGTAATATGCATATCTCTATATCAACATGTTTTTGTAGTTGATTGGCGGGAACGCTGCTGCTGGAGAATGTTTCGTGGTGAGTTTGTTTTTAGAAGAAGAACTGCAATTGGGAAGAGAACAGTAGGTCTGCGAAAACTTCTGCATCGCCGTTCACAGCCGTTCCTGTTGCCAAAGAACCGGGAGGTTGTACTTTTATGTGCTGCGTGAGATTGTTTTCCCATTTGAGCGAATGATTTTTGAAGAAGTAGATGCCGAACCCTTGGGTAAAGGCCAGACGTAGGTCTTCATCAACATTATAATCGTGGCGCATGCCGATTCGCAGCATCGGTTCGAATCGACCTTTGATAAGATAGCCGCCCTGCAGGAAGGCGCCGATGTCGTTCAATCCATTGTTGGCTTGTGAATTGGCTTGCGGATCCCAGAACCCATCTTCAGAGATGGCTTGCATATAGCCGGCGGCAGATAGCGCCAGCCCGTTTACTTTCAGCATACCGTCGATACTCAGGTAATGCTGACTTACATTATTGTCATCATGGTCAAACTCGGTAGATGCGCTGAAAGCTACGCCAAATCGAAGTGGGCCGCCTTCAAAGTCCACTTCAGAGTAGCCTTTTATTCCGTTGTTATACCCGATGCGTCCAACCAGCGCAGGAGCGAAATCTCCGCCGATACCGGTTTGGTAGCCATTGTTATCTGTTACTGCGCCAGCGGGGTTTGTACCTACTGGTGCGCCCACTCCGGAACCGCCATGGTTGAATACGCCAACAGCCCATTCCAGTCCCTTTACGCTCGTATAATCGTTACTTAGTTCGATTCCTAAATCAATCCCGCCTCCCATGTCGCCTAACGGGCCGTCTATGAATTGGCGTTTTACCGAAGATGCCAGGTATGCACGAGAAATTGGGCGCTTGAATAAACCGACTTTGATCATCAATTTGTCTGGGATGAATTTATAAGATGCAAATGCATACACCGTGGTGGCGGTGGGGAAGTTATAATACAACGCAAAACCAAGTTTGGGTGTGAACATATGCCCGGTCAGATACAGGCGCGCATAATTCATTGAAAAGTTAGACCGCATTGTGTGGTTGGTGCCAATGTCTCCGTTGTCATCGACCGCATATGAGTCGTTGAGTAAATTCCAACGAGTTTTTGCCATACCGTGGATAACCAGTTTGAAATTTCCGTCGTTTGACTTGATATAAAAGCCTTTATCATAGCCTGCGGTACCGCCGGTGTCACCTTCGTCAACTGGCTCGGCAACGGGTTCCGGCTCGGGCGCGGGAGGGGGAGGAGGTGGAGGAGCAACTTCTTCTTCTGTGGTCGCATCACCTTCGCCTTCCGCCGCACCTGCGTCTGCCGCTTCCGCATCGCCGTCAGCAGTGGCGGAGGCGTCGGCCCCTTTGTCAGCGTCTGCTTCGGCTTTCGCGCCCGCAGACAACGATAGTTGGGCAGCCGCTGGTAAACTGAGCAACGTGGCAGCCATCGCAACTACAATTTTCGTCAAAGTGCTTTTTCGTTTCATACTTCCATTTCCTTGAGTTTTGGAGTGTCAGAAATGACCTCACACTCGGTTACCTTTACGTTGATATAAATAACAATGGTCATTTTAAACTTGGGGAAAGTGTAATACAAGTTTTCTGCATTGCAATCTCCAATCCTAAAAATGCTACATTTTTGAATAATAAAGGTGATTTAGCGGCTGTTCAGTAGGGTGAAAATGGAAATATACAGACAGAGTGTGATGGGCTCAAATATTTTTCTTTGTCGAACCGCGCAACGATCGTATACAAAAGAATTAATGCGAAAAAACCATCGGCGAACAGCGCTTCTGCAGTGCGCAAACCGTCGAGTCGGCAACAGGAACACAGGTAGGAATAATGACCGACCCTAAGGCAACAAACATTACATGGCACAATCAGGCAATCACTCCCGAGAAGAAAGCGGCGCTGCATGGGCATAAAGGGGCCACTCTCTGGTTCACCGGGCTTTCCGGATCAGGCAAATCCACCCTCGCCAATGCCGTCGCCACGGCATTGCACGAACGCAACGTAAGTACATTTGTACTTGATGGTGACAATATCAGATACGGACTTAGCAAGAACCTCGGTTTTTCCACTGAAGATAGAATTGAGAATATTCGCCGCGTGGGTGAGGTCGCTAAATTGTTCACTGATTGCGCGGTGGTAAACATGGCGGCATTTATTAGTCCGTTTCGGTCTGACCGGGAAATCGCACGCAATCTGCAACCGGATTCATTTGTCGAGGTGTACTGTCTGGCAGATGTGAGTGTTTGTGAATCTCGTGATCCCAAAGGCTTGTATAAAAAAGCCAGGGCTGGAGAGATCTCTGGATTCACCGGAATCGACGCACCCTATGAAGCACCGGAATCTCCGGAGGTGACGGTGGATACCGGTGCCAATGACTTATCGGTTTCTGTGGAACAGGTGATATCCTATTTGGAATACCGGGGCATTATCCCTCCTGCCGGATAATATTTACTGATACAAAAATGTTCATTTGTCCGGTTCGGGCTACATAAATGTGCTTAAATTTGGACGTCTACCTGATTCGACCTGTGAAAAGAGTCCGACCCAACTTGCACTGCCGTACATTTATGTTATTAATAGAGCAAATCTTACGTAGTTGTTCGAATTTACCGGGCTTTTATCGGATTGGCACGGCTGTTGCTCTGATTATGGGCAGATTCAGTATGGAAGCAGAGGAGCGGAAAAATGACGAGTTTGAAATTGTCCCCCGTATATTGCAGCCACTGCAATTCATTTGCCGTCGCTGAAATGGCCGGCGCACCACGCTGCTGGAATTGTATTTATTCAGAAGTGTGTATAAGCGGCAAAAAAGACATCGACATCGTGCCTTTGGAAATCGCATCAGAAGCGTTTTCCACCACTGAAAATCTGTCTCAGTCCGCCTAAAATCTGCAATCTCCTTTTTCGTGAATAAATACGCCTGCAGGAACAATCCGGTTTTTGATTGTTCTAACCGAAAGGGTGCTTTTCGATGCGCGCCCCGTATGCTATGACAGAACGTCGAAGATTCGAGTTGAGGAGACGTAATGAAGAAACTGGATAGGATTGGATTCTACGGGATATTAACTGAACCGAAAATCGGATATCTGCCCCTGGCCCGAATCATGGTCGAGCAGGGCGTGCGTATTATTCAATTACGAATGAAAGATGCCCCTCGCGAGACTATTCGCGACACAGCGTTTGCTTTACGATCAGAGATTCCGGCGTCAACAATTTTCATCATCAACGATGATCCGGCATTGGCATTGGAGGTTCAGGCAGATGGTGTGCATCTGGGGCAGAGTGATATGCCGTACGCAGAGGCAAGGGCAATGCTGGGGCCCGATGCAATCATCGGATTATCGACCCATAATCCGAGGCAGACCGAAGAAGCATGTGCGTTGAATCCTGATTATATCGGAGTCGGCCCTGTGTATGCCACACCGACGAAAAAAATCCCCGATCCGGTATTGGGTATTTCAGGAATGCGGGAGATGCTCGCCCTGTCGACTGTGCCGGCGGTCTGTCTGGGGGGAATTGACCACGATAATGTAGATGACGTAATCGCCGGAGGAGCGCAGAATATTTGTGCTGTACGATGTATTAATGCGGCTGATAAACCTGATGTAGAGCTTGATAAAATGATATCTAAAATGTTTAATTGATTGCTATTTATTTGTGCTAGTATTTTACTTTAATATTACGTGGTGAACGGTTTGACAGATACTGGATATAACGAATCATGAGCGAAACGATGTATAAAAAAAAGATGTCGCTGACCGGCGTTGCCGCGCAGATTATTACCATTGGATTGTTATTTATATTTTGGCGCCTGGGGCAAAAATGGGTGGTGGTTCCGGCCGCGCTGGTTTTGATTTTTCTCTTTTTCTTCCTGCCGCGGGTGATCTCTCGAATGGAGGAAAAATTTCACAGAAAATCGCTGATGCTGCTCGCCACGGGCAAAGCTTCGGAAGTGCCGGCATACGCCTCTCGTCAAATTTTATTGTCGCTGTTCGGCGCCAGTGCGCCGATTGACGCAAAATTAGGACTGGCGTTTTCGCAGATGGGGGAGTATGAGGCCGCGCTCGAGTGTCTCAATCAGGCCATTCCCTTCGCACCCCCGTCTGAGATGCCTGCACTTCAGGCGGCGTATATCAAATCCTTGTTTGTTACCGGAGATCCTGCCCGTGCCGAGGCCGAAGGGCGGCAAATGTTGGATAAGGGCGGCGCCAGATTGCCCGAGGTGCTGGTGATTATCGCCAGGGCGCGTCTTTCGCTGGGAAAAACCGGGCCCGAGACGATGTCGTATATCGAAGAGGCAGAGTCTTTGTCGACCAGCGGAGATATCGCGCTGATGGTGCTTCTGTGCCGGATTGAATTGCAGTTAGTACATGGTAAGAAAGCAGACGACCTCCCCGGAGATATCGACAGTGCGCAGCCCTATCTTCGCGTGTGGATACATCTGGTGCGCGGAAAACTGCGGGAACAGCGCGGGAAATTTAAAGACGCATTGCAGTCGTACGCCAAAGCCGCGGAACTGGGAAAAGAAGATCGGTGCTGGTTCGCGGAATTGGCGCGCACCCGACTTGAGGCTTTAACCAAAAATAATCATACCGCCGATACAGTACAGGGACAGGATCTGGATGACGCGGTCCGAAGAAAAAAGAAGCGAAGACGCTGATTTTCAGTCAAGGTGTATCGGTAATAAATGAAAAATCAACCCAGTAGCGATCGCTTGGAACGCTTTGTTGAGAATCCACGCAAAGCGATGTGGATTATCGCCGCGCCGATGATGGCGGGGTTTACCGTTCATGCGATGTACACCGTTGTCGATTCAGTTTTCATCGGCATGCTCGGGGCGGAAGCATTGGCCGCGGCGGGCTATATCGGTGCGTTATTCTTTGTGGCAATTGCGCTGACCAGCGGATTATCAACCGGGATCACCGCATGTGTCGCACAAGCATTCGGCGCCCGCGATCATGAGCGTATGAGTCATTTGGCGTCGAATGGACTGTCCCTGGCGCTGAGTCTGGCATTGTTTTTCACTACCGCCGGCGTTTTGCTGGGGCCGCAGTTGGTCGGGTTGCTCGGTGCGGAAGGAAAATCGGCTGAATTCGCGTGGGATTACATGCTGCCGCTCTGGCTCGGGATGCCGTTGTTCTTTTTTTCGACCGCCATTCGCTCGGTGATTAATGGCGAAGGCGATGCGAAAACACCGATGATAATACTTGCCGCGTCCACGATGCTGAATCTGGCACTGGATCCGATATTTATCTTCTTGTTTGATTGGGGTATTCGCGGCGCTGCGCTGGCTACTCTGGCGGCGCACTCCTTTGCACTTTTGGCGTTGATTTATGTGGCGTTTATCCGCAAACGGATTACCTCCCGCTTTTTGGTTTCGCGCATGCCGTTTTCGGCAGCTTTTCTGCGTCCCATATTATCCATCGGGTTGCCCGCCGCGGCCGGTCAGCTGGTGATGGCGGTGGGGATGATCCTGGTGAACAAACTGTTGGCGCACTTTGGTCAGATGGCGGTGGCCGGATATGTGGCCGGGAATCGGGCCGATATGATTGTCACGCTGCCGCTGCTCGGTATCGCTTCGGCGGCGATGACGCTGATTGCGATGTTTTCGGGGGCCAATCGACCCGACTTGGTGAAATCCACAACCTTGTATGCATATCGATGGGCGCTGATTTTCGCGGTTGCCTTCGGTATCAGCATTTTTCTGCTTTCCGATGTGGTGGTGAAGTTGTTTGTGAAAGAAGACGCCGCTTTTCAGATTGGCCGGCAGTATCTGGGGTATGCCGTTTTCGCCTATCCGTTGATGGCCATGGGGATGACCTCCGGGCGGATTCTGCAGGGGCTCGGGTACGGGTGGCCCAGTCTGGTGATCACGACGGTTCGGGTGGTTTTTATCGGCGCGGCCGGCGCGTATACGGCGGTGTATCTGTTCGACGGCGGGATCACATCTGTATGGATATCGTTTATCGCCGGCGGGTTCGGCTCCCTGTTTCTGGCGCTGTTCTGGATTCGAAAATTTTTGTGGAAGAATATTCAGCAGACAGGAAAAACACCGTAATCGGGAGTTTTACCGAATCAGGGTCATGGTCACATCCGCCCTTTGATGTCCCATTCCGGGGTACAGAAACAGTGAACGTTCCGGATCTGAGTACCCGAAATAGTCTTCGTTTGCTTCTGGTTGCGGCGGTCCGTCGTTGTTATTCACATCGACGAATAGGGTGGCTGCAGCTATGACCGGTTCATAAATGTCTTTGAAATCATCAACTCGTAGATAGATTTTAACGAGTCCCCCGTTTTCGATTTTGATGTCTGTCCGCTCATCGCACGCAAACGATTTTTTTTCTGAAAAAGCCGTGATCTCCGGTTCGGAGGTTCCAATCAGATAGCCGCAGAATTCCTCCGGCTCCAAGTCCCAGACATTCACATCCAGTGGAAACCAGGCCAGTATTTCGAGATAGTCCTGGGGGCTCCAATCCGTGTCCCCATTGTTTGGGAAATCAGAATCCTGGAAATGGGGGTCATCTGAGGATGTGTCGGTGTCAGAATCGGCATCGCCATCTGAGTCGCTATCGCCGTCTCCACCGGTGTTGGTGTCATCTGTTTCGTCAAGATAGATGTTTCCATCCCAGTCGCATCCGACAAGGAATAAAACAAGGAAGACACTCAGAAGGGTGAGTGATGTGGCTATTGATTGCCGCCGCATTTGCTCAGCCCCTGCTGTGCCTGCCTGGCTTTTCTGGAATCGGGCCATTGTGCAATAATAGTCTGATAGTCTTTTTCTGCAAGTGGGCAATTGCCGCTTTCCAGGCGAATATTCGCACGGTAAAGCAACATTTCGGCCCGGAACGTGTTGCGCGCCGAATCACTCAGGTAACTGTCTGTGGTGCTCAGCAATTCATTCTGACGTCCCATGGCACGCAGAACCCGCGCTCGGCCAATCCATGCCTCCTCGGCCAGGTACCCTTTGGGGGTTGCCGCCAGGTAGGCATTGAACAGCTCCAGGGCGCTTTGATTGTTATTCAATACATTCAATTCAAGCTGCGCCAGGGCAACCAACGCGTTTTTGGCTGCATCGCTACGTCGGTAATCACGAATCAATTGCTGGTAGGTCTGTTCAGCCGCTGCGTAGTTTTTCTGCTGACGGTGCGCCCGTGCCAGTCGTGCCAGCAGACTGGGAACGCTCTGTACCTGATTGCTGCGTTTGGCGATTTCGATGTGTTTTCCGGCATCGGACAGACGCTGTTCATTAATGGCCTTTTCAGCCAGTGCAACTGCGTTTTTCGATGATGCGTGGGCAACGTGGGTATCGGTTTTTTCGTCTTTGGCTACCAGGGGGGCGTCCTCCGCGGTCATGAGTTCCCGATCGGCCGCCATTGCATCGGTGGGGACCGCAACGGGACCGGACGCACCGATGGTCAACTGCATGTTCTCTTTAACGTAATGTATTACACCGCTCTTTTTGTCGGTGACGCGGACGGTTCCTTCCAGCACTCGAACATGTTCGGCGCCGGTGTCGTCCAGCTCGACGGAAAAGATGGTTCCCACAACCTCAACCATTCCGCGGGGGCTGGTGACCACAAATTTTTCACCGGTTTTCCGTTTGGTGACGTGCGCGATGATTTTACCCTGCACCAGGTCGACTTTCGTAAGGTCTGAAGACAGCATTTCCAGATTTACGATGGTGCTTTGGGTGCCCCACACTTTGTCTTTCCTGACCAGTTCGAGCGGCTTCGCGTCTTTAAACGTGAATAAATTGTAATTTTTCGACTGCTGCGCCGGTGAGTTTCCCTCGGTGGATTGTGACGTGGCAACCCTGGGCGTCACGCTGCTCGCGGTGGGCGTTGTGTCTGACAGAAAGAGAAATGCCGCAATCGCGACAGCACCGAGCGCCGCCATACCGAATGCGAGTTGAACCGTTCGATGATACGGAAAGAATTGAATCTTGGGTTGGTTCGGCATGCGACCTTCGAGCGCCGCATCGATGATTTTTTTCTCCACGAACGGTGATTGTGGAGGGAGTTGCAGATAGGACAAGTCATCGAGTCGCTTTGCCAGCTCCGCTGATTCCCGGCAGTGAGGGCATTGCGCCAGATGCGCGTCGATGGCGCTTTTTTCATGTTCCAGAAGGTATTCTGATTTGGGTTTTGCCAATTGAAGGGAAACCCAATTACATTTAACACTGCTCATTTGGTGGCCTCCTTTACCAAACCGCTGCTTCCAGGATCGCGCTGTACTCGTTCAAGCAGTTCCTTGCGGCCATGCTGGATGCGTTTTTTGGCGGTTTCAACGCTGCAGTTCATAATTCCGGCGACCTCGGAGTCGACGTAGCCGAAAAACATGGACATCACAGCGGCAGTGCGTTTTTTGGGTGCGATTTTATCTAAATGATAATGCAAGTGGTGGATAAGTTGCTGACCGATGTTTTCGTCTTCCGGGGTGACATCCCAATGCCGGCTGTCCGGTGAGGGGTCGGTATCCGAAAACAGGGCGGCCAGGCGGATGCGCTTTCTTCCCTGGGTGCGCACCACATTATATACCACTGTATCCAACCAGGCTGTGAATCGGTCGAAGTTGCGCAGCCCGGGCAAGTCCCTGAAAATGGTGACCATCGCGATTTGAACAACGTCATCGTAGTCAGGACGATTTCCGTATGACAGATAGACAAGCTTGCGAACGCGCGGAAGGACCGCCACAGCAAGTGTTTCTCTTGCTGAGTGGTCTCCGGATACTGCGCGTTCCACCAGAACGAGGTCGCTCAGTATTTTGTGTTTCGACTGCTTTTTAGTTTGTACCGTATTCATATAAAAATTCCACAGCTTCACATATAATAGCGACTCGCCGGGGCGAAACGGGAAAAATAAACGTCAGATACGAAAAATAAGCCCTATGCCCAGGCGCCCCTGGAACGGACCATAGAAAAATATGGCTTCATCGTTGTCCCAATATATGTTGGAAGCCCTTGAAATATTGACATCCAGTTGGGTAACTATTGAAATTCGTTGAGAAAGATGAAACGCGGCAATCCCGCCGAACCCGATTCCCAAGTATGTTTGGCCCGCGTTGGGAATCTCGTCTGAGTTATTGTTGCGAACTCGGGTGATATCGGCAAATACGCTGATGTCACCGCCGAATGTGAACCGCATTTTGTCTAGACGTACGCCGGCTTTGGCACGAATTGGAACGCGATTCATTCGAAACGAGCTGTGGGCCACCGTGGCAAACCCGGATTCCACACCAATTAGAAAAAGTTGTTCCAAGCGAAAGTTGAGCGATATTGCCGCACCGTTCACCCAGGGATTATCAGATGACATAATACAACCGGAATACATCAAGCCGATGGAAATGCGATACGGCTGAGGCGGCAAAAACGGGGGAGGCGGATTCGAGGAGGTATTTTGCGAATTTTCATTGGCGGTCTTTTCGCTGGAATTCTTTCCCCGAGAATCGGTTTCGGACGCCACCGGTTGGTTTTCGTCAGTGGCAGCGGTGGGCAACTCGGCCGGTTCAGGTGGTGCCAGCCACGAAGAAATGACCGCGTGAACTACCGATGCGATGGCGTCACATTGCAATTCCCAGTTCGATGAACTTTCCGGAAGCGGTCGCGAAAAAAAGTGACTGTCTTCTCCATCGTGGATATACAGGTAGAAGAGGTAGTCCTGTATCCAGAATATGGCGAGTGAATTGGTCAACATCTGGTATTGACGACCGATTTCGAGTGGTTCCTGAGTGGTTGGCAGCGGCTCATCCAACAACTGCAGCGTCGAGGTCATATTGTAATCCATCAGTTGAGAATCAATCGATGCCTTCAAAATCTGGTGTGCCTCTTCATCTGGCGCGGGTGTGAGTATCAATATATCGGACGCAACGGTTATGTATGGGTAACATATTGAAAATAATAATGAAAACAGCAGGGCTAAAAAAAAAGAACCCTGCTTGGATGGGGCAACAAACGGCATGTGGTCACTCTACCGATTGCGCTGTGGGTTGGCAATGCCGAAATGACGAGAAGGGAATTGCTACAGATCGCAGCAGACAATACTGTCGCCGTCGCAGGTCATGTCGGGGCGATACGCCGAAACCGGACAATCACTCGCGGCCACACACCAGAAATCGCAAACCGGCGTGCCTGTGTCGGTATCAGTGTCAGTATCGGTGTCGAGAGAGTCCGTATCTTCTGTGTCTGTTCCATCCGTTTCTGAATCTGCGGTATCCGAGTCGACGGTATCGGTATCGGGCGAGTCTGTATCGTCTGAATCGGTTCCATCCGTTTCGGTGTCTACCCAGACATAGGTGGTGTCGCAGCACAGTTGCCCAACGGTTCCGCAATTCATTTCCGGGTGCATCTGAAAGTATTCGCATGCGGCGTACGGGACGCAGTTGTACGAACAGGGCTCCCCGGTGTCCATGGCGGTTTCATTTGGAGAGTCACAACAGACGCCGGCGCTGCAGGTCATGTCTGTATGCATGGCGCTCATTTCGCATGCGCTGAAATCCACGCATGTATAGCGGCAGGGTTCTGTGTTGTAATTATTGTTGTTATCTTCACTATCGTTATCGTAGTTTGTGTAGCGGTCACAGCAGATATTGGCGGTGTTCGGGCAAGTGAACGTCATGTCGACCGTGCCGCCGATGGCATTGCAGGCGTCGGGAGAAACGCATCCGTAGCTGCAATTTTGTTGAATGTCGACGGCTTCTTCAGAATCGGATTCTTCGCTGCTTTGTTCATCTTCGCCGCATGCCGTGAGTGCCGTTCCAAGGGCACCATACAGCAACACTGGAACGAAAATATAAAAATACTTTATCATTTTAAGCTCCTTTTTTTACCAAACATTTGATGAATGCTGCGTAAATTATACAAATTGCGCTGTTGAAAGTAACGGTAAAAATAGCAAAAAGCGGCAAATGTGAAATATATGTATTTTTGTTGTGACGCAGGAATGTGAGGGTTTTCAGGGGGATACTCAGTTGCTGATGTCGCAGCAAACGGTTCCGGGAGTATCGCAGGTGAATTCTTCGTGTGACTGCGCAACGGAACATTGATTTTCGGAAACGCAGAAGTATGGTGATGCGCATTCTGCTGCTTCTGTGTCTTCGGTATCGTCGGTATTGCCGGCATTGCAGCATACCTGGTTGCCATCACAGGTTTGATCGAACACCCGGTCGGCCTGGTCACATTGGTTCCAGTTCACGCAGTCGTATTCACAAGTGGCCTCGGCGGTGTCTGTATCGCCGGTGCCTTCGGAATTGCAGCACACCTGGTTATTGCCGCAGTCCTGATTCCAGACCATGTTGTTCTGCGGGCATTCACCCCAGTTCACACAGTCATACTCGCAGTCGCCCTGATTTGTGTCAGTGGTATCGTCGGTGCTTCCGGTGTTGTCTCCGGGCGTATCGCAGCAGATTTGTCCCTGGATGGGACAGATCACGGTGAACACAATCTCACCGCCGGCATTGGTACATTCTGTTGTACTACCCATGCAATCGCCGGGGCAATCACCGTTGTCCGCGTCCGAATCACTATCGCCGTCACTGTCGCCATCCCCATCACTGTCACTATCGCTGTCTCCGTCTCCATCTGAACTTCCGCCGCCGTCGTCACCGCATCCGGTATGCATAATGGCCACCATTCCCGCAAGCAGTCCGATTAATAGTAACCCGAGATATTTGTTCATTCTGTTATCCTCCTGTTAAAGATAATCATTACTGTTTAGGGTAATGGTGATTGTATCAATTTAAACGGGAACAAAAAAAGAATTACTTCATTCGTTTCTGGATGGCGTTTTTTCCGGCGAGCATGAAACCGAGCGTGAGAAACGCGCCGGGCGGAAGAATCATGACCAGAATGCCGGGATAGTTATGGCCCAGGACAAAAAACTTCACTTCAGTTTCACCCAGCTGGAAGAGGGTGAGGGTGCCGGAACCGATGATTTCCCGGATGGCGCCGAGGGTAAATAATGCCAGCGTGAAGCCCAGCGACATGCCCAATGCGTCAAGAACGGAACGCCCGATGGAATTTTTCGATGCAAACGCTTCGGCGCGCCCGAGAATGACGCAGTTCACCACGATAAGCGGCACGAACAGGCCCAGACTTTGCGACAACTCGTACATATACGCTTTCAACAGCATGTCTACAATCGTCACAAAAGTGGCAATCACGACGATGTACACCGGGATGCGCACGCTTTTGGGGATAATCGACTTCAACGTGGATACCAGGGTATTTGAACCCAGCAGAACAAATGCGGTTGCAACGCCCATCCCCAGTCCGTTGTATGCGGAGTTGGTCACCGCCAGTGTGGGGCACAGGCCGAGCAGCAGGACCAATACCGGGTTGTCCCGCCACAGTCCCTTTGCGATTTCACCGAGCGTGGTTTCTTTACTGGCCATCACATACCTCCCCTTGCGCGAGCGCTTCGTCGTTCTGTATTTCGTCTTTGTGGTCTTTCCAGATTGCCTGCGCCTTGTGAATCGCGCTGAGCATGCTGCGTGACGAGATCGTCGCCCCACTCAGCTGACTGATATCGCCTCCATCTTTCACCACTGTCCAGTTGATGTCGGTGACGCCTTTTCCTACCATCTGCTGCTGAAATTCGCATTTGGTCATCAGCGACCCCAACCCCGGCGTTTCCGCATGTTTAAGCACTTTCAGCCCGGTGAGCACACCGTCGTTCATCCGCAGTCCCACCAGCACGGTAATGGTTCCGGAATATGCCTCGTCACCAATGGCTTTGACCGCGATACCGGTGATTTCATCCCCCTTGCGGCCGCGATAGACGATGGTGTTTCCTACGCACACTGCGTCCTGGTCGGGAGAGTTGTCAAATGCCGGCTCGTACGATTCACAGGCGTCAGGGGTCTGCGCCTCGGGCATGACTGTATTTATTGACGACAATGTAAACAGGCGGTCGTTTTCTTCTGCGAGCGGCTTGGTCAGATCATTCATTGCTGACAACCCCAGTCCGGCGGCACCCGAGATGAGGGTCAGCACCAGGATCATTTTCACTGATTCAGGCATTGGCGGCCTCCTTTTTTGCAGCGAGATCCTGCAGTCCGAATTTTTTCGGTTTGGTGTACATGTTGATAATCGGCACACAGGCGTTCATCAGCAGCACCGCGAACGATACTCCTTCAGGATATCCGGCCCATAGTCGGATAACCATGGTCAGCACACCGCAGCCTGCGCCGAATATAAGTTTGCCCCGGGTGAACATGGGGCTGGTTACATAATCGGTTGCCATAAACCATGCGCCCAAAAAAACCCCACCGGTCAGCAGGTGAAACAGCGCTCCCGCATAGTGCTCCGGATTGACGGCGTGCGTGATTGCCGCAATCGCCGCCACCGCCGCCATAAACGAAACCGGGATATGCCACGAAATGATTTTGCGCGTCAGCAGAAAGATACCACCGGCCAACAGAAGGATGCCCGAGGTCTCTCCCAGAGAACCGTTGATTTGTCCGATGAGAAATTCCGTGGAAGTATCCATTCCCATGACGGCCTTGGCACCTTCTTCACTGAGAAGTCCCAGCGGCGTGGCGGCCGTAATGGCGTCCACATTCGCCGCACCCGCGGAAACCAGATTTCCCGCCGCATCAAAGGCGCTTACCGGTTTGTTGAACAGCATCTCTCCGGTACCGGTCGGAACCAGCCATTTGGTCAGCGGTGCCGGAAATGCGATGAGCAGAAACACCCGCCCGGTCATGGCCGGATTGAACGGGTTCTGACCCAGACCGCCGAACACCGATTTTGCAACCACAATCGAGACAAATGCGCCCACGCCGCAAATCCAAAGCGGTAGTCCCGGCGGTAGGGTGAGGGCGAGAATGATGCCGGTAAGGGCAGCCGACCCGTCTTTCAGGGTAACCGGCTTGCCCATCATAAAATTGCTGAGTCCTTCAAAGATGACACAGAATACGGTGGTTGCCAGCAGCACAGTAAGCGCGGGCAGCCCGAACAGATATACAGAGTACGCCGCAGCGGGAACCAGTGCGGCGAGAACCGTCCACATGATGGAAGCGGTGGTTTTACCGCTGTGAGCATGGGGAGATGAGGAGACAATTAGTTGTTTAGTCATGGTGCGCCTCCTTATCCTTTCTTCCGTTTGGCAGCCAAAATTTCGGATTTGGCCAATCGGATCTTTTGAACCAACGGGATTTGCGACGGGCACTGGTGTGCACAGGAACCGCACTCCATACAATCGAGGGCGTCGTTGGCGTCTGCTTTGTCGTACATTCGTTTATCGCTGTAGGCGGCAATATCGGCTGGAACGAGACGCATCGGGCACGCATCCAGACATCGACCGCAACGGATGCAGGGAAGGGGATGAGTGACCTCCACATCTTTTTCCTCGAACACCAAAATACCACTGGTTCCTTTGGCGACCGGCGGCTCCGCGCTGTATTGTGCGAATCCCATCATGGGGCCGCCCAGTATCAGTTTGCCGGCTTTTTCGAGGTCTACTTCGCAGTGCTCTAGAACCACCGATACCGGGGTTCCGATGGAAACCATGAAATTGCCCGGCTTGGCAACGGCGCTTCCGGTTACTGTCACGACGCGTTCGATAAGCGGAATGCCATCAACCACCGCATCGCGCACCGCCTTGGCGGTACCCACATTCTGAACGACCACGCCCACATCCATGGGCAGGCCGCCGGAGGGGACCTCTTTCTTCAGCACTGCATCAATCAATTGTTTCTCGCCGCCCTGCGGATACTTGATTTCCAGGCGAACCACCTTGATGTCTGTTCCCTCGCAGGCTTTTTCCATTGCGCTGACCGCGTCGGGTTTGTTTTCCTCGATACCGATGATACCGGTTTTCGCGTTCAATATTTTCTGAATGATTTGCAGTCCCTCTACCACATGTTCGGCATGCTCCAGCATCACGCGGTGATCGGCGGTAAGATACGGCTCACACTCGGCACCGTTGAGAATGACGGTGTCAATCGGTTTGTTGTTTGGTGGCGACAGTTTTACGTGGGTGGGAAATGTCGCTCCGCCCATGCCGACGATTCCCGCTGCGTTGATTTTATCTTTCAGCGTATCGGGGGAGACTTTTTTCCAGTCGGCCAGCCTTTCAAATTCGACCGCTTCGTTTTGCTCATCGTTTTCAATCACCACGCAGGGAACCGCCACGCCCATGGCGCCGAGACGCGGCTCAACCGCTTTAACCTCTCCGGAGACACTGGAGTGAATGGGTACCGACACAAATCCGCCCGGTTCGCCGATGACCTGACCTCGTTTTACGGCGTCTCCTTTTTCAACGCAGGCTCGCGCCGGTGCGCCGATGTGCTGAGAGAGCGGAATCACAATTTCTTTGGGCGCCGCCAGCGACGTTATCGGTTTGGAGGCGGTGTTATCTTTGTTGTATTTGGGGTGAATCCCACCTTTGAACGTCAGCACAGTCATGCATCACCTTCCTTATCCCCATTTGCGGCTTCTTTTTTCTCGGCGGCGTCCTTTTTCGCGCCGGCCTTGGCCTTGGCTTCCGCTTTTCGTTTTTTCTCTTCGGCTTTCCAGTCCGCTGCACGTTTCTTGAACGCTTCTTTGGTAGCCGGATTTTCGAGCCAATCCGTAATACTGTACTGTCGGCTGTCGAAAATGGCGTTTTGAGGACAAGCTAAGGCGGCGGTATCGCTGATTTTTGTGTCAGCGCGGTAATTGACAACCGCCAATGCGTCGGTTACTTCGATGGCTTTCGATTGTTTCACACATAGTTTACATCCGGTACATCCCACACTGCATACTGCTTTTACTTCTTTGGCTTTTTGCGGGTTGTTGCACAACACGTGAACATCGGCTTTCTTGGGAACCATTTTTATGATGTTCCGGGGGCAGGTCTCCACACATTTTTTGCATCCGGTGCATTTTTCGGGATCCACCCTGACCAATCCGTTTGCTGTTTTATAAATGGCACCAAATGAACACACATGGATGCACGAACCCAGCCCCATGCAGCCGTATACACATGATTTCGGACCGCCCGCAATGGCATGAGCGGCCTTGCAGTCTTCGATGCCGCTGTACTGACTGCGTTTGGGTGATGCGTCATTTCCGCCGGCACAGGAGACCAACGCCACCATCGGTTCAGATGCTTCAACTTCAATGCCCAGGATTTTCCCGATTTCCTCCGCGAGCGTGGGGCCGCCAGGGGGGCAAGCGGTCGGTTCGGCTTTCCCATCGGCCAGTGCACGGGCGTATCCACTGCATCCGGGAAATCCACAGCCGCCGCAGTTTGCACCCGGCATAATTTTCATTAATAATTCGAGTTTCTTGTCAACTTCAACGGCAAAGGCTTTGCGTCCGACAGCGAGCAAGACCGCCATCACTAAGCCGACACCGCAGAGTACTGAAAGAGCTGTAACCATATAATTCCTCGCTTAATTGGCTGGTGCCAGGCCGGAAAAACCCATGAACGCCAGAGACAGAATACCTGCCGTGACAAACGCAATCGCTGCGCCTTTAAACACATCGGGAATGTCGGCGGTGTCCATTTTTTCACGCAACCCCGCGAACAGAAGCAGCGCAATGGCGAATCCGCCGGCAGCGCCGATGGAATTGAACAATACCTGAATCAGGTTGTACCCCTTGTCGATGTTGAGTACCGCCAGACCCAGTACGGCGCAGTTGGTCGTAATGAGGGGTAGGAAAATGCCGAGCGCTTCGTATAGAGAGGGCGACAGTTTTTGGATCGCCATTTCGGTGAGCTGAACTGTGGACGCTATCACCAGGATAAAAACGATGGTTTGAAGGTAGGTGACTTCAAGAGGAACCAATACGTACGTGTGCAATGCAAAGGTAAGCAGCGACGCCACCAGCATAACAAACAGCACCGCCATCGCCATACCGGCGGCTGTGCCGATTTTTTTGGAAACTCCGAGAAACGGACAGATGCCCAAAAACTTTGATAAAACAAAGTTTTCGGTGAGCATTGCCAGAAGAACAATAACTAAAATGTCCATGAGATGGCCCTTTGGTTGAAAACTATTTTTCCAATCTTAAAACTGCTGGAAGTTCCATAACTTTTTGGGCTTTTTTTTCAAGTATAAAATAGGTCTTGTGGGACTTGTGCGTAAGGGTCCTATGAGTCCGATGGGACTTATGCGTATGGAGCCTATCGGCCGATGGGACTTATGCTTCGAGCAATTTTACCTGATTCAGGTAGAAATGGTTTCGCGCCTGCTCCTGGAGTTCTTTGGTTTTGGCGAGATATGGTTTGGCCTTGGCTGCTTTTTTCAGTCTGAGGAACATTTTTGCCAGGTAATAGTTGGTGATCACCTGTGTTTCCAAATCTGAGAGTCCAGAATCGATTTCAACCATTTGATTGAGCGCTTCCATACTGTTGAACTTCACTGCGTCAATATACGAGAGGCAGACCTGGGTTCGGTCTCTCAGACCGTTATATTGCAAATCGGTGGAGATACTGATGGATTCGCGCAGGTGCTCAAATGCTGATTTGAAGTTTTCCAGCTCCAGATGACAGACTGCGATGTAATGTTGAAGTTGGGCCGCGTCGCGTATCAAATACTGTTCTTCAGCAAATGATAGTGCCGTTGTATAGGCTTCAATCGCAAGCTCGTAGCTTTGCTCCATGAACAAACAGTGGCCTTCCGCAGATAGATACAGCATCGAAATCGGCGCCACGCTCGACGACGGCGTGTGGTTTTCTATTTTCTGCAGCGCTTTTTCCGTTTCTCCACAGAGCGCGAGGCATACCGTGTAGTAGGCATTGGCATACGGGTCATTCTCTTCATCGATGCCATCACACAATTGTGCCAGGATGGCCGTTGCTTCCGCTATTTCACCGCTTTCAATCAGCGCTTGCGCCAGGTAGCGTTTGGAAATTTTCTGCTTTTCGCCCTGCTGACTGGAAACCACGTCGGTCAGTTGCTGACATGCGGTATCGTATTCTCCCACGTGGGCCAGAAGCAGTGCTTCCTGCGCCTCCAATGAAAGCGCAGCCCCCGCACTTTCAGCGTCAATTTCAGACTTCAGCAGAATCGCCTGGGTAAGTACTGTATTGACCTGTTTTGTTTGCGGTGCCATTAAAGCGAGCTGTTCGAAAATGTCGAATTTCGATACGCTTCCCAGTCCCGCCAGCGTGAGGTCAAGCGCCAGTAGATAGTATTTGACCGATGATTCATAATCCAGCGCGATGGACCTATTTTGCGCGGCGGTAATGAGGTAATCGTAGGCAGCCTTTTTTGAATTGCTTTTCAGGTAGTGAATCGCCAATTGCTCCGCATATTTATCGAGCTCTTTGGGATATTCCTGTTCAATTTTTTGCGCAATGGTTCGATGGATGAGCAGGCGATCTTTTTGGTCGATGCTGTAATACACTGCTTCCTGGATAAATGGCGTCGGAAATTCATAATTGTTCGAATCTTTTTGTGACAGCAATTTCACCTTCATCAACATTTGGAGCACCGGCTCAAGATCATCAAGCGGCTTATTCAGCAGCAGCGAGAGAATATCTGCATCGACTTGTTCTCCCAGGCAACTGGCGAGTTGCAGTATGGTACGTCGATCCCTGGGGAGAGAGTGAAGCTCCGAACTGATGATGTCGCGGATGACCGTCGGACAACGAAGTTCACGCGGTGTATATATGGTTTCATTCTCGGAGATTTTTAAAACGCCTTTATGCTGCAGTTCATAGATATATTCCTCGGCAAATTTAGGAATATTGGCGCTGACTGCGAAAATATCTTTCACCAGTCGTACGGATGGTGTCGAGATGTTGCTTTGTATCAACTGCTGCATTTCAGCATCAGACAGAGGCGAAATGTTCAGTTGAGTGAAAATGGGGCTGCCTTCAAAACCATGGATGTATCCGAGGCGTATGGCGACAGTGAGAAGTACAGGAACGTCTGAAATGCTGTGAGAGAGTGCGTGGAGCAGATCGAGTGATTCATCATCAATGGCGGTGAGATGATCGACCGCAACAATGGTCATTGATGATTCTGCGATATGCCGGATAATTCGAGTAAAGGCGCTTTTCAAGACCGGACTGACCTCTGCCGCCCGTCCGGTGACCACCAGTTTCTTTACCGCAGCGGCTTCAGCCGGAGGCAATTGGTGTTCGTCCAATGCCGCCAATTTCTTTTGCATGGATTCCGTCGGCTCCAGGGGGGCGATGTCGAGCATCGTGCGAAACAGCGACAGAATTGATGAATACGGTTGTTTTTTGTTCCAGGGCGAGCATCGAATATCCAACCACATGACGCTGTGTCCACCAGCGGTGAGCCGCCTTTTCACTTCGGTCAGAATGCGGGTCTTACCGACACCGGCAGGGCCGGTTAGCGCAAGCACAGCGCCTTTCTTCTGATTGACGGTTGCCAGCAGCTCACCAAATATTTTCAGTTCGTCGCGTCGACCGACAAGTTTGCTTTTCGGTGGTGGATCCTTTAACTGCTCCTGGATCTGATGTAAATTGTCGAATTCGTCATCTACGATGATGCCGCAGTCATACCAACGTGTCATCAGCGGTAGTAGAATGTTTTCAAATACCACTGCGGATTTTTTCACATTGCTAATGTCCACACACCAGGCGACGGCGTTTTTATAATCAGTATTCAGCTTTACATTTCCGTTACTTTCAACGGAAAGCGCGGCAAGGTGGATTGAAATACCGAAAGCGCCGTCAGTTTTAAACGCCGGATCTCGTTTCAGCGCATTACAGGTGTGAAATGCGGTGTCCGCAGCAGTACGAAGGGCGTCGGATGCAACCTGTACACCGAATCCGAAGATAAGCATGGATTCCTCTTTTTCGAGCATCACGCCTCCGAAGGATTCAACGTTCTTTTGTATTTTCTTCGAATCCGCACCTTTGGCATTCCACGAAACTGTGAGCAGCGCCACATCCCGTATCGCCGCGGTGAGTTGTATGGCATTGTTTTCTCCCATTTGCGCCAGTTCCGCATCAGACGGCAACCGCACTGACGTAACCTTTCCGTGGTCTTCGTGCATTGGGCTGACTCGGGAGACGATCGAGGGACGCGCCGGAATTGTCGATGTTCTCGGTGTTTGTTCTTTTTCGGCAAGTATGGGGGCAAGGAATTCTGCCAATGCACCCGCGCCGGCACGCAATCCTTCCATGTATGAGAATGTCAGCAGCGCTTCGTACAATTCTGCCGCTGATTCAAACCGCACTTCGGGGTCAGCGGCTACCGCTTTTCGAATAATCGGCTCCAGATCGATAGGTATCTGGTCCGAACCGCCCGCACAGGGGACGGTGCAATCCGGAAAATCGTCGCTTTGAATAAGTTTGAGCATTTCGGCCGGTGTATGGCCCCTGAGGGGATTAATTCCGGTGAGCAGCTCATAGAACATGATGCCTGAAGAAAAAATATCGACTCGTTTATCATGTGGCGCGGCTATGGCTTGTTCCGGTGCCATATAGGCGAATTTTCCCTTGATGGGGTCGTTATCACCGGAGTCAACGAAATTCATGGCTTTGGCAATGCCGAAATCGGTTATCTTCACTTCACCCTCAGCGGAGATCAGAATATTCTGCGGGCTGATATCCCGATGGATGATATCCAGAGGAGTTCCTTCCTGGTCTTTTTTTCGGTGGGCGTAATCCAACCCTTTGGCCACCTCACAAATAATATGAATAGCGGCTTCCAGCGGGATGGGCTTGTCATTTCGGATGCTCCAGTCAAGAATTTCAGCCAAGTCCATTCCGTGTACATACTCCATAGCCATGAAATAGGATTCCCCGGCTTTCCCCAAATCATATATCTGAACGATATTAGCATGATTTAAAGACACTGCGATTTTCGCTTCGTTGACAAACATTTCAACGAAATCTTCATTGTCGGAGTACAGTGAGAGAATGCGTTTGATGACCAGGAGTTTTTCGAATCCTTCGACACCATAGGATTTGGCCTTGAATATTTCTGCCATGCCGCCGGTGCCGATCAGTTCGAGTAATTGATATTTGCCGAAAATCACGTGTTGTACCTTAATGTGAGTTCAAAATTTCAGTCGATATTAAATCCAGAATTGAGAGAAAAGCAACCTATTATAGGACTTATAAGACCCATAGCTATAGGACCCATAGGACCCATAGGACCGATACGACTTATAGCTATAAGACCCATAATACCCATAGGACTTATAGCTATAGGACCCATATGACTTATGTATCTTTTTAATTGCTTATGGTAACATCTGGTTACTCGAATGTGCTTTGTTGTAAAAACATTTTATTCAATGAGGAGTTCAGTATGAGCAAAATAAGAAGATTCATTCATATGGCAATGTTTTTCGCTGCACTGGGATTATTGGTTCCTGTTGCGGCAATCGCAAAAGGCGGCGGTGGGCAGAAAGGGGCACAGAATGGGCAAGGAAAAGCCGACGCAGCGATGAATGAGAAAGGTGACGGGAAATCCGTTGAAGGCGAGCGAAACAAAAGGGCACGTAGTTCTGCGGAAGATGCAGAAATGAACAAAGGGGAAGGTCAGAAGAAAGGCTGCCCGCATTGCCAGGGCGAAGATTGTCCCTGCAAAGGCGAGGGCGCGAAGAAAGGCGGCTGCCCGCATTGTCAGGGGGAAGACTGTCCCTGCAGAAACACTGATACCGATTGCGAAGGAGAACATTGCGGTCATGGAAAAGGCCATGCATATGGCACGGATAAGCCTGAAGGGGAGGGCCTGGCCCGCGGCAAAGAACGGGCTCAAAAACGACGCGAAAAAATTGAAAAGCTGAAAGAACGTAAAAAGAAAAACGGTAAGCAGGCTGAAACGGCAAAATCCAAGAAAGGCGAAAAGAACGACGAAACGCGAAAACATCTGCGTCGCATGGCTCGCATTCAGCGATTGCTCGAAATCGCAGAGAATACCGAGAACGCGGAGTTGAAAGCGAAAGTTGAAAAAATGAAGCAAAAAGAAACCGAACGTCACCAGAAGGCTGCCGGGAAACAAGCGACGAAAAAAGAGTAGAGAGGTACAATCATGAAACGATTTTCAATTACATGGATGATGATGTTATTTATGGCCTGCTGCTTGTTCGGTTTGTCGATGTGCGGCGGCGACGGCCCTGCGGAAAAAACTGTTGACGAAGAATTGACCGCCGCTGAGGAGGAGGTTCTGTCAGATGAATTTGCTCTGGACGCTCTGGAAACGATTGACGAAACCAATGCAAATGCCGAAGCTGAAAAACTGGCCGCCGAAATTGAGGCGGATGAATAAGGCGCATATGTTCCCAACATCGTGGTCACGTGAGTACGGTCGATACGGGGCGTATGGTTGTTATGCGACCTTTGTTATTGCGGTTGTCTTGATATTTTGTGCGTGTGGCGACAAGAAGGTAGTGCCGGAACACAACACTGCTGCGGCGTCTTCCGATTCACTACCTTCTGCGAATGCAGGGCGAGATATTGAAACGTCTCCTTCGCTTAAAGTGAAGCTGTATGCCGATGCCAAGGGCGCGCTGGCCGATGTGTTGCTACGCACCAATCCTTCGGTGATCGGGTTCGGAGAATTTCATCAGCAGAACGCAACGGTGAAAATTCGGTCTGCATTGGATCGGTTTCGAAATGATTTGTTACCGCTGATGGGGGCTGCAACCAGTGACCTGATTATCGAAACCTGGGTTCCCAAGGGATGCGGCGCGGTGGAAAAACAGGTTATTCGCGAAGTGGAAGAAGTGACAGAGCGGCCCAAAGAGACCGAAAATGAAACCGTTCAGTTGATCAACAGCGCGAAGCAACTGGGGGTAGCACCGCATATACTGGATGTATCTTGCAAGCAATATCAGGAGTTATTCGATACCGACGGTCAGATGGATTTTTTATCGATGCTTCAGCTGGTTGGGCAAATGCTGGGCGACACCACACAGAAGGCTATGGCATATCGCAAAGAGAATCCGCAAGGAAACCGGCAACGGATATTGGTATATGGTGGAGCCATTCACAATGATTTGTATCCAACCGAGACCTGGGAAAGCTGTGCCTTCGGATCGCGTATTCAGAAACTTGCCAAAACATATATTGCGATTGATCTGTATGTGCCTGAATTTATTGATAATAGTGATCTTGTAAAGAACGAACCCTGGTATCCGATTTTCGAGGAGCATGCCTCTCCTCAAATGGCGGTATTAATCGAGAAAGCGCCGGATTCCTACATTATCATTTTCAAGCGGGGCATTTATTCGGCCGAACGGCAAAATGAGAAGCACGTACACGAACGAGATTATAATTGAAAAATAGCCAAATGAATCGTTTTTCTATGATTATTGCGACGATAATTTTTTGCATCGCGCCCCTTGCCGCTTTATATTTGTGGTAATTTGGTATATGAATACTAAATAGTGAATGGCGGAAAACAGAGTCGCCTTGAGCGTAAGGATTCGGGTATGAGGTCAAAAATAACAAATATTATCAATTTAATCGGCAGTACGCCGATGGTGGCGTTGAAACAGATTGTTCCAGATGATGCGATTGTCTTTGCCAAGTTGGAGATGTTCAATCCCGGTTCCTCGGTAAAAGATCGAATTGCCATGTCAATGATCGAGGAAGCAGAAAAATACGGCGGATTGAAGCCGGGGATGACAATCGTGGAGCCTACTTCCGGAAACACCGGCATCGGTTTGGCGGTCATCGGAAAACTGAAAGGTTACAAAGTAGTACTTACCATGCCGGAGTCAATGAGCGTGGAGCGACGAAAACTTTTGCGTTCGTTGGGCGCTGAAATCGTTTTGACGGATTCGAAGGCGGGTATGTTGGGAGCGATTGCCGAAGCGGAACGCCAGGTATCGGAACTGGGGGGGTATATGCCGAAACAGTTTGAAAACCCGGCGAATCCGCGAGTTCACTATAAAACGACCGGTCCCGAAATCTGGAAAGCGACCGGAGGACAGGTAGATGTGCTTGTTGCGGGTGTGGGGACCGGAGGTACAATTTCGGGGGCAGGGAAGTTTTTAAAAGAGAAAAATCCCAATTTACATGTGGTAGCGGTTGAGCCGGCGGAGTCGGCTGTTATATCGGGAGAGCCGGCGGGGCCGCATATGATCCAAGGCATCGGCGCCGGGTTTCTACCGAAAAACCTCGATATGAAGGTAGTCGACGAAGCCGTGAAAGTATCGAGCGCGGATGCGGTGACCGTGGCGCGGCGGTTGTCGCGCGAGGAATGCCTTTTAGTGGGGATTTCATCCGGAGCGGCCGCCCACGCTGCTCTGGAAGTTGCATCAAGACCGGCGTTTAAAGACAAAACGATTGTTGTGATCTTTCCCGATACCAGCGAGCGGTATGCGTCAACACTTCTTTTTGGAGATGAATGAGTAATCGAGTAATCAGGCTTTGTCGAGGATTCGGGTGTTCTCGTACTGGAACTTCAGTAGATTACACATATACCACGCACCATAAATACCGAAGGTGATCATCGTCAGCAGGTAGCCGACAAAGTTCACAACAAAATATTTACCGCCGGTGCCGTCAAAATCAGCTGTGTAGCTTTTGTCGTTTAATGAAATTTGTGTGTGGTTGTTGAAGTATTTCATTAAATTGACCATGAACCACGAAGCGTATACGCCGAATGTGATACCGGTGAGGATCACTCCCAGAATATAGGTTCCGAACAGTTCGCCACCTTCTCCGTTGAAGGAGAAAGAACCCACCTTGTTGCCATTTTCCATGATGTCCATGTTGTCGGCGAAAAATTTTGTCAGTTTCACCATGAACCAGGCCGCATAGATTCCGAAGGTGAGCATAGTCAGCAGATAGCCGACAAAGATGGTGCCGAAGAGTGAACCGCCGTTGCCGCGGAAACTAACAGCATATGTGTTTCCGTCTGCGGTTTTTCCAACCGTATTGTCGGTGAAGTATTTTGTGAGATTCACAATAAACCAAGACGCATAGATTCCGAAAGTGATGCCGGTCAGCAACACGCCGACCAGATAGGTACCGAACAGCTTTCCACCTGTACCGGTGAATTCAAACTTCACGTCACCTCCTTCTGTTTTTAATGCGAGGTGTTCACAAATGTACTTTTGCAGATTGACGATAAACCAGGGCGCGTAAATGCCGAACGTAATCCCTGTGAGGATAGTACCGACAATAAATTTGCCAAGTAAAGCGCCGCCAGTGCCTGTAAATTCAAATCTTCTTTCCATGTCTTCCTCCACTGCAGCCGCGATGGTGACGGGGCAATTCCCGGGATGCGGCATCTGTTTTTTTTGAGTGACAATTATGTAGCACGATTTTTGAAACGCGCACACGTAAAAAAACAGTTTTTTGTGAACTAATACAGTGTATGTAAAACCGGATGGATTATCGACTGACCGGCCGCATTGGTCCACGAGGAATTGGACCGCGCTGAGGTCGTCCGGGCATCGGCTGCGGACGTGTGTTTTGCGCTTGAATTCTACGGATCGCGTTTTCGGCGGCGCTCCGGATGCGCGGCGCCGAATCATTTTTCGCCGCATACAATGCAGGCATTACAGTGGGATGCTGGTCTCCGACGGTTGCGACCACATCAATGCATTTGTTCCGAATTTCGAGATCTGCAGCGGGGTTGTTCATCAACGCTGTCACATTGGGAAGCGCCATCGTTGCACCGCGTCCCAGCTTGATCAGCATATCGAGGGCGCTGGATACCACTGCCCGATTCGAATGGGTTAGACTGTGAGCGAGGGCGGGCAGGAACTTCGCGCCGTTTATTTCGATCTGACGAAGCAATTCGTCACGCAGGGTGTGATTTTCGGTGGTGATTGTCGGGCATCGAACATTGGAGTCTTCAGATTCCGCCAGGTAGTGCGCGATTGCTTCATTTGCTCGACTTTCCATGTGAATTAATGATTTTAGTGCATACAAACGAACATTGGCATTTTTATCACAGAGTGCTTGAACGACAGCACTGGCCTGCGGTCCCTCTGCGGATTCCCCTAATGCGCGGGCTGCAGCAGTTCGAACTCTGGCATCGGGGTCGTGCTGAAGCAGTTGGCCGAGCGCATGAATCGAAGACGAAGAGATTGTGCCCAACGTGAGCAGACGGAGCGCTGCCGCGCGTCGAATGCGTCGATCATTGTGTTTGGTATATTGGGCCACATTGGTTTCGTCAGCACTTTTTATATCGACCAGCAGCGACGCGATTTTTTCAAAGTTCGCCGTCCGTTCGTTCAGATTTTCCGGTACATCAGAAAATTCTTCCGCCGGGAAACATGCAGAAACGCAGAGCGCAGTCAGAATAAACGAAAGCAGATAGGTGTAAAAACGGATCATTTGGCCACCAATATCACGCCGCAGATAATGAGTGCAAATCCTATCCACTGCAGATGACTGATAGATTCTTTAAACAACAGCAAAGAACCGCCGATTACAATTAACCCCGTCAACGATACCATAATAGGGTAGGCAACAGACAAGGGGAGTTTACTGAGTGCCTGAGTATATGCGATAACATTCAGTGCAAATAGTCCCAGACCGACGATAACCGGCCACGAGGTGAGATAATGCTTGATTGTGGCAGAAAGCCCATTCACATTTTCTGTGCCGAGCATGCCTTTTTTCATCAGCACATTGGCGACGCCGTTGAACACAATTGCTATTGCGAGAAGTATAAAACCTTTAAGCATTTGTTAACCTGCTCGGAAGAATTGGGTGATGGTTTGACCGAAAAGTATTACTACAGTGCAGAGTATTGCCCATGCGCCGCCGGTAAAGAGAAGTGGAATATCGGTGAACACAGTTTTGGTCGGGTCCCCCCCGGACTTGTCGTGATAGACGAGATACAAATATCTGAATATCCCGTACAATACAAAAGGAACACTGAAAATAAGCAATCGGCTGCCCACGATTTTAACGGTCATGGGGTCCACGGTATACAAAATGTAGCAAATCACAGTAGCAGCGGTAACAATCGCGATGGCTTGGTCCAGAAAAGATTGATTGTATTGTCCGAGTACTTTTCGATGTTTTGTGGCGTCGTCCCCCATATAAACGATTTCGGCTTTGCGCTTGGTGAACCCCAGAAAAAGAGAAATGGTTACCGCGCAGAGTATCAGCCAGGTGGACGGCATTCGCGAAATGGCTGAAGCGCCGGCAAGAATACGTAGTACAAACCCCGCCGAAATCAGAAGAACGTCAATGATTACCAAATGCTTCATACCGAGGGAGTAACACAGATTAATAATGAGATAAGCGAGCACAATCAGCGCTGTGATCAGCCCCAGGGTGATGTAAGTGACCCCCAGACTTGTTGCAGCGAGGAAAACAAATCCGATGCTGCCCACATGTTTGGGTAATTCACCGGAAGCCAAGGGCCGCGTTTTTTTTGTCTCATGCAGTTTGTCTTCCTCAATATCTACAAAATCGTTTAAAAAATATACCGCGCTGGAAACCATTGAGAACATCGCGAATGCCAGCAGGGCATGAAGTACCGCATTCAGGTCCAGTACCAATCCCGAAAATATTAACGCCGCAAAAACAAAAATGTTTTTCACCCACTGTGCGGGCCTGGCCAGTTTTATAAATGCAATAATCGATCTCATTGTTCGGGCTTCGTATCACATTTTTATGAACATTGAAAAGTGCGATTTAAAATCGTGGGGAAAAAATCAGCAACACGATAGTTAGCTGAAACTAATAGAGTTAGCTTGTTAAAAAGAATCAACCGTGAAAACCCAATTTGAAACTCATAAAATTATGAATCGTATTTTCGCTTTGTGATATATTCTTATTGTGATGTTAATTTGGTTGTGGTGGCCTATTTTCGACAAATGGTATTGATACCGCACAGGCTGCAGTATTATTGGATTCGCAATTATTTTTCTTTTTTTTTTTGCAGTTCAATCGACAAGTTGTTGTTAGTCTCGTATATACAATGTTCATTATTGCTCATGTAAACTTTCGACAAAAAATTGTCGACTTTGCTCCAAAGGAGATAAAAGCAAAATGACTCCCAGGAAAGAAAAATTGAATGTTTGGGTTTGGGGATTTCTGTTGGCGTTCAGCGGCCTGCTGGTGTTCGGGTGTGCGGATGACGGGAATTCCTCCGATGATGATGATTCGGATTCTGCTACCACCGACGCCGATACGGATACCGATACGGATACGGATGCAGATACCGACAGCGAGACAGATTCCGGTACAGATTCCGGCGAAGATTCCGAAACGGATTCGACCACGGCAATCATGACCGCATGGGCTGCATCCGGCCACGCCGATTCCGAAGCAGAAGCCTTTGTTCACTGGAGTAGTGAAGATGACGGTTTCCTGATTTCGACTCGTTGCGCCAAGTGCCATGCCGGTTCCGGTTTGGTTGATTTCGCGGCAGACGGTTCTGTGGACAACGAAGTAGATGTGTCGGCGGGCCCCGATACCATCGGTTGCACCGATTGCCATGCGACTGAGGTTCAGGCGCTCACGTCTGTAACCATGCCTTCCGGTGCGGTTATCGAGAGCTCCGGCCCCGGTGAAGTGGTCTGCATCAACTGTCACCAGGGACGCGCTTCCGGTGCCGGCGTTGCAGAAGACATCGCTGAAATCGTTGCGGCAACAGATACCGATACCAGCGACACGGATGTTCCTTCCGTTGACGAAGACATGGTGTATGCGGATTTGGGATTCACCAATGTGCATTATGCCGCTGCCGGTGCGACCCGCTTCGGTTCGGAAGCTCACGGTGGATTCGAATACGAAGGAATGGCGTATGAGCGCTTCTGGGGCCACGTGGAAGGGTATTCGGATTGTGTGGATTGTCACGACCCGCACTCTCTGGAAGTGAAAGTTGAAGAATGTGCCGCCTGTCATACCGGTGTGGAAACCGTAGCCGATATTCGCGAGCTGCGTATGCCCGGTTCCACCGCCGATTACGACGGCGACGGTGAGTTGGAAGGAATGTATGGAGAAATTCAGACCCTCGCCGGTCGGTTGCTCCTGCAAATCAAAGCGTACGCAAATGATAACGCTGCAACAGACCCGATTATGTATGATTCGTCTTCTCATCCCTATTGGTTTGTCGACGGCGAAGTTGATACTGATGGCAACGCGGTGAGTTACAGCACCTGGACACCTGCATTGGCGAAAGCGGCTTACAATTATCAATTCGCAATGAAGGATCACGGCGCATATGCGCACAATGCCAAGTACATTATCGAATTGCTGTATGATTCTGGGCTGGCGCTGCGCGGCGAAGGCTCGATGGTAAATCAGACACGTGATGATTCCGGTCACTTTAACGGCGCTTCTGAAGCGTTCCGTCACTGGGACGAAGACGACGAAGATGAAGACGGCATTCCCGACGGCGTATCGACCAGTTGTGCCACCTGCCACTCTTCGGAAGGATTTGTTACCTTCGCTGAGACCGGTGCAGCGGTAACAGAGCCTGCTGCGCTGGATTCCGGTCTTACCTGTGAAACCTGTCATACGGACGTTGCTACCGGCGAAATTCGTCGAGTGGCTTCAGTAACGTTCCCCAATGGATACGTGATGACGGACGATGGCGAATCCAGCAATACCATGTGTGTGACCTGTCACTCCGGTCGCTCCTCCGGTGCCGCGGTTGCCGAATACACGGCCGATGAATCTGACACAAGCGGCTGGCGCTTCCAGAATATGCACTACATGGCGGCCGGTGCAACGATGCTGGGTACAGAAGCGAATATCGGATTTGAGTACGAAGGGAAGACCTACGACGGCGTATTCGGTCATGCCGGCAACAACGATTGCACATATTGCCACACGGCAAGTGCGGAAGCGCATACGTTCCATGTGGAGTTGACCGACACCTGTACCGGTTGTCACTCTGAAGCGACGAGTGTGGAAACCCTGCGTTTCGGCCGTGCAACGGATTACGACGGTGACGGCGACAATACGGAACCGCTGGCTGACGAACTTCAGACTATCGCTGATGCGTTGTACGTTCAGATTCAAACGGTAGAGCCTGACTTGGCGTACAGCTCGAATTACCCGTATTGGGGATTCACCGACGGTACCGGCGCATGGACTGCCGCATTGATGAGAGCAGCGTACAACTACCATCTCCATCATACTGAACCGGGCGCCTGGGCACACAGCACCGACTACATGGCTCAGTTGCTCATCGACTCCATCGAAGATTTGGGCAATACCGATCACGGTTTCAATCGCCCGTAACGTAGTTTCTACTATCGTATAATCTTTCCAAGACGGTTTTCCGTATCATTGCTGTTTCTGTGAAATGGTTGTGGCATTTTTGTTTTTTGTGGCCCTTGCATCTTGAGGGGGAACACCTACACTGTAGCTATCCTTTATAGACGTTTTACTGGGGTAAAAATTGAAAAAGTTTCATAATTTCATGTGGATACATAGTCAAACAATCGTATGCAACCTACAACCGGGTGAGGAGCAAAAATGAAATTGAGAGAGTTAATCGTATTATTTGCGGCATTGATAGCGCTGGGCGGCATATCCGCATGTTCGAAAAATTCCGGCGATGACGACAACAATGGAGAAGGTGATGCCGATGGCGATTCCGACTCCGACGCCGATGGGGACGCCGATAGCGATACGGATGTCGACGGCGACACCGATGCGGATTCCGATGCCGACGGCGATACGGATTCCGCGGTTTGTGAATCGGCTTCGTCCACTGCTTCCGTGGAGCCTGTTTATCTGGCATTCGCATTCGATGTATCTGGAAGTATGGGCCAGGAAGACAAAGAGTGGCATGACCCGGAGCTCAAGTGGGAGCCCGTGGTTGCGGCAACGACTTCGTTTCTGACCGATCCGGCTTCTGCCGGGTTAACCGCTTCGATGACATTTTTTCCCGTAGAAGGCGATGGCCGTTGTGACGCAGCAAGCTATGAAACGCCGGATGTGCCGTTTACCCCATTGCCGTCTGAATTGTTCACCGCCGCGTTGGACGGCGAGCTGGAAGACGGCTGGGAAGGCGGGACCCCTACGCTGTTTATACTGCAGGGGTTGCATTCGATGATTAACGCGGAGAAGGAAACCACCCCCGGTAAGTACGTTATTGTGATGGTAACAGACGGCTATCCGCAGGGATGTGATGACATCGAGAATGACATCAACAACGTCGCATTGGTCGCCGCAAATGCATATGCAGACGGCATTTCGACGTACGTAATCGGCGTTGAGAATCCGCCCATCGACGGCGCACCGGTGGTTACGGAGAATCTCGGCACCATCGCGGAAGCAGGGGGGACAGAGATGCCGTTCATTATTGATACGGGTGATCCGGTTCAGACCAGCGCATCGTTTCAAGCCGCCATCGAGCAGATTCGCGGTTCGGTGATATCGTGCAATGTGGATATTCCCGAGCCGCCGGAAGGCAAAATCTTCGACAAAGAGAATGTGCGCGTAGCCGCCACGCTCGGTGGCGAAGAAGTAACGTTTGTGTATGACCCCGACTGTGCCGCACCGAACGCCTGGCACTACGATGATCCGTCTGCTCCCACACAGCTTTCGCTTTGCACCTCGACCTGTGAGGCCGTTCAGGCCGAAACCGAGGCATCGCTTGAGGTGGAATTCACCTGCGAACCTGAGTTTGTCATTCCCGAGTAATTCTGACTGAGACGCTTTTCTTTCTGCCGGCTGCTTGAAAATGCAGCATGTCGTTCTCATTTGGTCTGTATATATTTTGCTATCTGTAAAATAATGAAGCATGACTGTATTCGCGTGCTATACTTAGCCCATGCGATTTGCAGAAATACAGCAGGTTGGGGTTCTGGTTGTTTTTTTGGTGAGCACGGTTCAATTCGGTTGCGGTCGCATCGGTTTTGAACAGGTCGATTTGGACAGCGATACGGGTGCGAAGAACGTTGACCCTCCATCGTCCGATGACGCGGACTCCGGCGCGTTGACGGATTCTGATACGACAAGTGATGACGGCCCGCCTTCGTCGGACTCCGGCGGGTTGACGGATTCAGAGACTTCGACCGATACAGACACGGATAGTGATGCCGATACAGACACGGACAGTGATGCCGATGCAGATGCGGACAGTGATGCCGATGCAGATGCGGATAGTGATACCGATGCAGATACGGATAGTGATACCGATGCAGATGCGGATAGTGATACCGATGCAGATACGGATAGTGATACCGATGCAGATACGGATAGTGATACCGATGCAGATACGGATAGTGATACCG